>DAIDUA010000195.1 GCA_027456965.1 Alphaproteobacteria bacterium
GACTGGAAGGTCGTCGACGACATCGCCTTCCGCGGCCAGTTCCAGCACGCCATCCGTGCGCCCAACGTCGGCGCGCTCTACGGCGGAAGCGCGTTGAACTTCCAGTCCAACACCATCGATCCTTGCGGCGGGCAGTACACGGGTGCCCATACCGCCGCGCTGCAGGCTCTGTGCATTGCGACCGGCGTGCCGGCGGGCAACGTATGGACCAACGTGGTCCAAGACGCCTCCAAACTCGTGGGCTATACGAGCGGCGGCAATCCGAACCTCGCTCAGGAAGCGTCCGACACCATCACCTTCGGTACAGTGCTGACGCCGCGCTTCGTTCCCGGCCTGCAAGCCAGCGTCGACTTCTACAGCATCGACATCAAGGGCGCGATCGGGGTGTTCGGCGGTTCGGCAAACGCTGTGTTGAACAACTGCTACCTGAGTGGCAACACCAGTGCGGCCAACCAGAACTGCGCTGTGATCAACCGCGATGCGTCCGGCGTTATCACCGCCCCCTATTACATCAACCTTGGCAACGTGAATGCCGCCTTCCTGAAGACCCAGGGTGTCGACGTTGGTGCCGAATACATGTTCGATCCAGGCTTTGGTCTGATCAGCGGGGACAGCACGATCACGGTGACCAGCAATTGGACGATCGCAACCGAGTTCAAGTCGGTCGGGACCACGGGCGTCGCGACCAGCTGCCTCGGCCAGTTCGGCGGCACCTGCCTCGAGCCGTCGCCGAATTGGAAGGGCGTGTCGAACGTCAACTGGCATGACGGACCGCTGACCCTCAACCTGCGTTGGAGGTTCATCGGTTCGACGACGGATGACCGCCACAAGCTTCAGGGCATTCCGCTTGCCGCGATGACCAATCCGGTTATTCCGATCTACAACTACTTCGATCTGTCGGGCAGCTACGACATCAACGAGAATTTGACAGCGACTGCCGGCGTCAACAATCTCTTTGAGATCGAGCCGCCGACTCCGGCCAAGACCAGCTATGGCAACACCTGGCCGGCCACGTATGACGCCTTTGGTCGGACGATCTTCATCAATCTCACGGCCAAGACGAACTGATTCGAACGGAGGGGTAAGAAACGGTTTGACGTTCTTTTAGAAAATAAGGCGCTCGTCGCTGAAAGTTTCCTGTTGTACCTCCCGGCATGACATGGGCGCGCTCCGGACATCCTGCTCCGGGCGCGCCTTTTTTGTCTTCAAAAGAATGGCCCGTCGCTGAAAATGGCGGTGCAGGGCGCGCTTGGCAGGTTGGTGAGATAATTTCGTCGCGCGTTTACAGGCGGTGCCTGATCGGCCACGCTTAGTTTAGGTGACCCAGTGCAGCCAATGATCGCATGGAGAATCGAATGCCGTCTCGCCGCATGAATCGTCGCGATTTTTTCCATCTAGCGGGGACGACGGGGCTCGTGGCTGCCGCGCTGCCCTCTAACGCAAATCCGGCGTCGAAGGGACATGATGCCGTGCCCGCGCTGCTGTCGGAGAACGGAGTGGCTGTTCCGGATCAAGGATGGCGTCTGTGGGTTGACGAGAAGGCGTCTTGGCAGGACGACGCGATCTATCTACCGGAGGACGTGGATCTTAAATCACTGCCAAACAACCCGCCGAGCGGCGGCTGGGATATTCTCACTGGCGGTGAAGGCATTGAGGTCACGCTGCCCGGCACGGTCGAGCAGCATTATTGGGGAAAATTCGGCAGCCGGCCCTATACGCCAGACGAATATGCCTGGGCCGCCAAGGACCCCGTGCCTCAGAACGGCGCCTACCGGGGTGTCTCCTGGTGGTGGCGTCAAATCGAGATTCCTGCCGGCTTCAAGAGCCGTCGCATCATGCTCAGCGTCCGCGGAGCCCGGATGCGCGCCGAGGTCTATCTGAACCAGAAGCTCGTTGGCTATTCCATCATGGAGGAATTGCCTTTCGACTGCGATCTGACGGAGGCTGCAAAGCCTGGCGGTGAGAATCTGCTGGCGATCCGCATCACCAATCCGGGCGGGCGTTACGATTGGGTGGACGGTGATACGATCGAGTGGAGCAAGGTCAAAATCCAGCGCTCGCACGGCTTTGGCGGGATCGACCGCGGTCTGACTCTCAGTGCCCATCCTATGGATGCACGTATCAGCGACCTGTGGGTTCTGAATGCGCCGGAACAGCGACGCGTCTACGCCTTCGTCAAACTCGAGCGCGGCGCGACGGCAGCGCTCTCCGAGTCCGAAGTGAAGCATTTGGCGCTGCAGGTCATCGACGAGAAGACCGGCCGCGCGCTTCCCGCGCACGTCACTTTCGCCGGCCGTGTGCCGGGAGGCACATACAAGTTCGCGATTACCGCAAAGAACGCGAATCTATGGAGCCTCGCCAAACCAAATCTCTATCGGCTGCGTGCCAAGTGGATTTCGCTAGACGGCGAGAGCGTCCGTGGAGTGAGGTTTGGCTTCCGTTGGTTCGGCCCTGACGGTCTGGGCAAGGACGCCGTCTTCCGGCTGAACGGACGGCGCATAAAACTATACTCGGCGATCAGCTGGGGCTTCTGGGGACTGAACGGACTGTGGCCGACGCCGGATCTGGCCGAAAAGGAGGTCACCCAGGCGAAGGCGCTGGGTCTCAACTGTCTCAACTTCCACCGCAATGTCGGCAAGGAGGATGTGTTCGAAGCGCATGATCGGCTTGGGCTGCTCCGCTGCATGGAGCCCGGCGGGGGCAAATTTTCTGTCGGCAAGCTGCCCAAGGGCGTGAAGGCGGATGCCAACAGCGTCATCATGGAACCGCCGCAGAGTGAAGCCGATCTGTTTTCGCAACGCTTCATGATCGCCAAATGCGTCGCGATGGTGCGGACGTTCCGCAGCCACCCTTCGCTCATCCAATACACGCTGCAGAACGAGATAGGCGCCGACCTCAAGAACCCCGCGACTGTCGCCATTCTCGCCGCTATGCGCGCAGAGGACGAGAGCCGCTCCATCGTCCTCAATGATGGTTTCGTGTCGGCGCCGCTCCTGGTCGCCCAGGCTTGGTATGCGCCGTATGATCCCAATATCTATCGCTCCGACGAGGAGCCGTGGGGCGACTGGTGGAACAACCATCAGGGCTCCGGCGACCAGTGGTATGACGCCTTCTACAAGAATCCCGAACATTTCAACTACCGCCAGCCGCTCCAGGCCGCCATCGTTGAGTTCGGCGAAATGGAAGGTTGCGCCGTCCCCGACAACCACACGCTGATGGTCGCCGAGATCATGCAGCGCGGCGGTCACAGTTACGATCTCGATGACCACAAGCAGGTCATCGCCCCATATAACGACTTCCTCGTCCGCTGGAATTTTCGCAAGGCGTTTCCCACCGCCGAGAGGCTCTTCCTTGCTGTGGGGGGAAAAAGCTATGACAGCTGGCAGCAATACATGGAGAACGCCCGCATCAATGACGCGACGGACTTCGCCGTTATCAGTGGTTGGGAATCGACAGCGATCGAGAACCATTCGGGTATCGTCGACAATCTGCGTAATTTCAAGAGCGACCCGGCGATCATCCGATCAAGCTTGCTGCCGATTCGTCCTGTCGCCAAGCAGCGTAACCTTGTCGTCGCTGCTGGCGACAAAGCGATCTTCGATCTCTATCTGCTGAACGACACGGGCGTCGCTACTTCTGGCAAACTGACATTCGCGGTGACAGACCCTAAAGGCCGGAAGCAGATGCTCGCCGCCATTGCGGCGCCGCCGCTGGGTCGCGACAGGTTCAGCGCGTTGATCAAGGATGGCTTTGCGACGCCGGCGCTCGAACTTGAAGGGATGTACCGGTTCGCCTTCTCGCTCACAGGCGTGCCTCACGCGACGCAGTTTCGGGATATTTTGGTAGTCGACACCAAGTTGCAGCCGGTTCCCGGACGCCTCTTGCGCATCGGCGTCGTCGGCGTTTGGGACGCGCTGCGCGACCAATTGGCAGAAATTCCAGGTATCATCGTCGAGAATTTCTCGCCAGGCACGGCCTATTCGGCGATCGTCGCCTCGGGCCTTACGGAGCAGTCCACGCCCGCTCAGAAGCTTGGTGGTGACGCCGGCCTGCAGCTCCAGCGCGCGATGAATTCAATGCCAGCACCGGGTGCACTCTCGGCGGAAGTCCTGACCGCCGTTAAGGCGGGCACGCCGCTGCTGGTAATGGCACAGGAAGACGGCCTTGCCGACGGCATCGCCATGCAGCTCGCCGCCGAAGGCGCCTTCACCTACAGCGGACAGGTCGGCGATTTCCGGGCGCCGTGGATGGGCAACTGGTACTTTCTGCGCGACCATCCGGTTTATGCCGGCCTGCCCGTCGACCAAGCCATGGGTGTGCATTACCAAGTGCATGGCAGGCAGGCGAACGGGCTCATCGTCGACGGGCCGCAAGTGGACGTCTTCGTCGGTTACAGCCGCGATCACGACCGCCGCGTCGGAGCAGGTACGTTCACGACGAAGCTTGGCGCGGCGAAAATCCTGTTCCAGCGCGTGCCGGATTTGAACGGACCGATGCAGCAGCGCTTTCTGCGCAACGCATTGTCCTGGCTTTGTGGATGAGGACGCAGCTCATCGTGTTGTTGACGCCGGCGCACTTCGATCCCGCTGCCAAGGTCAGAGGCTCCCGTTCGATTTGTATCGCCCGTTCCAGAGTAAATGAAAATTCTGGCAGCGTAGGAGGCGCCACGAAATTGACGCCGCCTTCGGCACTTCCAGGCCTCGATCGGATTCGGGCACTACATTATCCCTGCGCCGTTCTCAGTGCGCGGTTGCGGGCGTCACATAGAGGTAACGCTCGCTGTAGGCGATATAGAGACGGTAGTGCCGCAGCACCGCCATGCCAAGGATGAGTTGTGGCCCACCTAGTGGTCTGCGCGCCAGACGGTTGGGAACAAGAGGCAAGTAGGGCGCGTTCACGGTCAGGCCGTCGAAGGTCAGCGTCTTGAACGGATAGTAGAAAATTCCTTCCCCATTATTGGCCTCAGTCAATGACCGGACACCCGGAGAGCTCGGGCGCAATCCGAACAAGTCCCGAGCAGCCTCCATGCTCATTTCCGAGCGCGATGCACCCGTGTCGAGGTAGGCCGTCAGGTTTCTGCCATCGACCTGTACGGGAATAATGACGTGCTTCTGCTCGTCCAGACGGATCGGTATTCTGTCGATTTTGCCCGACGCCGATAAGGCTGCGGGGCCGCCGCAGCGTTTCGGGGCGAAGAGATTGAGTCTGGCGTCCGCGAAGTCAAAATCGACATCGAATCTCGAGAGAACATCTGGCGCCAGCGTGCCGGAGAGTTCGGACGGAAGCCTGGCATCCGGCATCACCAAGAAGTCTACCGTGTTGGCTGCAATTGTTCCGATCCGCATGTCATTGACCATGACGAAATGGTCGAGGGTCTCGCCGCCATACAGTGTCATGCCCGGAGATCGGGACCGATGGCGAAACAGTCCGAGCGATGCGACGGTGCTGTCAGTCAGCATGGAATATGTACCGCCAGTATCCACCAGCAGTTTCAGGGTCATGCCGGAAACCCGGGCTGGTACATAGACGCCACCGTACCAGTCGGTTCCAAGTTCGAATGAGGCCTTGAGTTCGGGTCGGCAATCGACGGTTGCCTGCGCCGGGAACGTCGACGCCAGAGCGCCTACGATCCACACAAGGAGTAGCGGGTTGCGCATTTCATTTCCGCTCGGGGCGTTTCCTCTATTGCACCTTGTCGAGTTCCTGCTTGGCTGCCGCATAGGCGATAAAATTGCGCGGACATTCCTCTGTCGCGGTCTTCAGCAGCGGTTCTGCGGCAGCCGTGTTCCTGCGTAAGAGCAACCATTCGCCGATATAGAAGTCCGCTTCACATTTTCTGTTGTTTGCGTCCGTGGCGTCTCCGGCACGTCTTGTGGCACGATACACATCATCCGGCCGAGCTATGCCGCGATAAAGGTCAAGCAGAGGCGCGGGCCAGGACCTTATAGTGAGAACTGAAACACGACGCGAAAATTCGTCTTGTTCGAAGGTACCAGCGCGCTCGTCGAGGATGCCTATCCAGAGCAGGATATAGGGATCCCTCGGATCGATTTTTGTCGCCTCTGCCGCATCGGCTGCCGCTCGGCTATAGCTGCCCATGGCCCATTGCTGGCGCGCACGGCTGAAATACAGTTCGGCGGCGGGCTTCAGACGGATCGCCGTGCTGATGTCGACAAGTGCTTCCACCGGCCGGTTCAAGCAAGCGTTCGCACCGGACCGCAGCACATAGGCGTCGAGGTAATCCGGTTTGAGTTTGATCGCCTCGGTCAGGTCCGACGCAGCCAACAGGCACTGTTCCTTTTTCATGTAGGCGCGTGCGCGTCCGAGATAGGCGACAGGAAGGTAGGCTTGTGCCAGATCGCCAGAGGCCATTGCTTCCGTGAAGGAGGTGATCGCTGCATCGCTCTCGTCACGATTGTTTGCGTCTACGCCGCGGCTGAAATACTCGTAACCGCTGGCGAACGCCGAAGTGGAAACGGCGACAACGAGCAGAAGGAATGCGGCGGGAATTGCCCTGTACATTGCACTGTTTTTCTTCGTCCCCGTTCGTCTGTCGAACGTTGTCGGGGCAGGCTGTCAACAAGATAAGAACGTCCAGGACCGACAACAATCAGGGCGTGACACTTCGACCGCGCTTGACGCCGCGATGGCAATTTCCGGAATTCCCGGAAAAGCGCAGAAATCAGAAATTTAGGCAGATTGGTAGACGCACGCGCCTTCGCGATGCGGCAACGTCACGCAGGTCGGCGAGCATAGCAGGCGCACAATTGTGACCGAACCGGCGGCGTGGTTGGCTGATTATATCGAAGGCAGGAACCTTTCGTTGCCACGTGATGATGTTACGTCACGACGTCCATGCGATATGGAAGTTGTCATCATCGCATAGGAACGATTGTCGCGTTCACCAGAGTTGGGTGTCCTACACTTCGAGCGAGTTTCTGATGCCCGGACAGTAGCAGTTCGCTGCCGTGTGGGCCGGTGAGGTTCGCGGCGGCGATGCGGGCTCACGGTACCCGGAAGATTGCTCAATGAACGCCTTCTTTAAGACGCTGTTTGGTGATTTGTACGATTTTGTGTTTGTCGGTTGCGTGGTCGGGGTTGCGGCGTTGCTGGTCCATTTCGGACAGGCGCAAGAAGTCGCGTATGCGGTGCCTGTCATGCTTCTTGCGGGCGCAGCCTGGTTTGCGATGCGGTAACGGCCGCAGCGGCTTTTCGATTGCGTCAGGCAGTTCTGGTGAATGCGGGGACGACGCCAATGACGTCGCGCACCTAAGAGGACGGGAACGACACCGGTGCTCATTACCGGTCTGATCGGGCCTGCAATCGCCGTTCTATCATCGCGTTCACCGCGGCAAGAATATCTTTTACGGCGTTGTTCTTATAGGCAAAGAGCGGATCGTCCTCCGGGTGGACCAACATAGTCGCGTTGGCTTCAAAGAAAAGGAGGCTTCCGTCCGGCAGAATGGAGAAGTCGATCCCCGCATAGTCAAGATCGAGTTCGGCGGCGATTGCCGCAAGCGCCGTCATAGAACGCGCACCGATCGCGGTCTCGGGATTTGAAAGGAAGCGTTCCTCTTCGGCGCGCCGTGCGGCATCTGACCCCATGTCGGCCGATTTGTAGTGGACGAGCCAATCGGGGCCGATCGCCAAGTGGTAGGGATAGGGTTCACGATCCACGAAGATCACGCGGTATTTGCGATACCATCCGTCTGCGGAGCGGTAGTCGACGAACTGCGTGGCATAGACGACGTCGGAACCATCTGATGCGGTGGGAAGTGCTGCCGGCGTATCGAAGCGCTGTACGTTGTCGCCGCCGTGCGAGCCCGCAGGCCGGACGATGACGGGGAATGGGATTTCGCCACGGGCGATGGCATCGCCAAGGTTCCCGTCGGCGAACTCGTGCCGCAGCACCTGGGGGACGACAATATTCTCTATATTGCCGAGGACAGCGGGCATCGACGAACGATAGGTGCGCGCGATCCGTTCCGGCCGGTTGATTAGCGGACAGGTGCATAGCGCGGCGAACCGCCCGACGGCCGCATGCGCCGGCAAGGAGACATCCGGATCGGCGACCGCATTGAAGACGAAATCGTATTTCGGCAGATGTCTTTCCTGGCCGGCGGGCGCATATTCGATGTACCACTTAACAAGCGAATAACGCTCATGTGGCAAAAGATGCTTGTAGGGAATATTGCCGGTATCTGCAGTCAGCAGGATAAGCGCGGTGCGGGCGGCACCTGGAAATGCTTCGACGAAGATTTGCTTCTGGCCATAGGCGATGTCGCGGTGAATCTGCGCTTCCCGCGGGTTCCCGTGGGCCAGAATGCCGGCTAGGTTCTGATGCGCTGCAGTCAGATTCGGATCGAGCGCCAAGGCTTGGCGGCTCGGGGCTTCGGCCTTGTAGTACTGCCCCATCCGCATATAGACCGATCCCAAACTCGCGTGGGCCGCAGCGAGTGTAGGGTTCAGTACGATGGCCTGGAGCAGATGGGTTTCGGCGTCGGCAAGACGGTTGAGCTCGGCATAGGTGTTCGCAAGGTTCACATGGACGCCCGCAAGACCGGGAACAAGGGTCAGCACGGCGCCGAAGGCATCCGCGGCTTCCGTGAGGCGGAGCAGCGCCTTGCTTGCCGTAGCGCGGATGAGCCAGGCCAGTGCGAAGTTAGGCTCAAGCGACAGAGCCTCGTCCGCTGCCGCGACGGCCGCTTCGTATCGTCCGTTGTCGAGGAGTGCCTGTGCCTGTTGCGCATACGTCTGCGCACTAGCAGTACCATCAAGTGCGCCTTTCAGCGGCGTATCCATCATTTCTCACGTGTTTGGAATTTGATGCCGCCGTTGAGTGCAGTCACATTTCCTGCCGTTGAACACACTACGTCGGCATAGCCCGATGCAAATGCCACTGTAGATGCCAGAGATGTTTCCCGTCGGCTGAAGACCTTGTGATAATTGTCCCGAGTTTTCACTGAACAAAAAAATATGAAAGTTTGATACATGTGTGCTGAACGTTGGCACACAGCCTGAGGGGATGGTCTCACCTAGCTCCGCTCGTGCCGTGCCGACCGGGAATCTGCAGGCACGCAAATGAGCGGCGCGATCACACGAGGAGAGGTGATTGCCTCCGAAATCGCGCCGTACCCGCCGGACGCCTACGAGACATGGTCGGACCGGGAATTCCTGGCGATATGCATCCGCTTTCCAGATGAGCGCGGTCTCATTACACTATTCGGTCCACGGTCCTGGGGCCCTGCCTTTCACGTATGTGGCTAGGCTTGGAAAACTATCCGGCGCGAGGCGCATAAAAAAGGTAACCGGTATCATGAATGAACTTCCCACCACGCCATCATTTCGGCTAGACGGCCGCCGCGCGCTCGTGACAGGCGCCGGCCGCGGCATCGGGCTGGCGGCGTCAGCAGGTCTGGCACAGGCGGGCGCCGTCGTCACACTTTGCGCCCGGTCGAGCGACGAGATCGAAGCCGCCGCTGCCGCTATTCGCGAGGCTGGGGGTAACGCCGACACGCTGACTTTGGACGTGAGCGACGTGACGAGAGCACGCGAAGTTTTGTCGGCGCAAGAACCGTTCGACATACTCGTCAACAATGCGGGAACCAACCGGGTTAGGCGGTTCACTGACGTGACCTTGGAAGACTATGACGTAGTTCTTGGTCTCAATCTGAAGGCGGCCTTCTTCGTCGCTCAAGCCGTCGCGGCGCGGATGGTTGGGGTGGGTAAGGGCGGCTCCATCATCAATATGTCCTCGCAAATGGGGCTGGTCGGAGGTCCCAACCGGACGCTTTATTGCGCGTCGAAATGGGCAGTAGAAGGCATGAGCAAGGCCATGGCGCTCGACCTCGCGCCACATGGCATCCGCGTCAACACGATATGCCCGACCTTTATCGTGACGCCGCTGACCAAGCCGATCCTGGCGGATGATGCATTCCGTGCACACGTTATGAGCATGATCAAATTGGGGCGCCTGGGTCAGGTCGAAGATCTGATGGGTGCCGTCGTGTTTCTGGCGTCGGACGCATCTGCACTGATGACGGGCAGCGCACTGGTGGTCGACGGCGGCTGGACGGCGAGCTAAGCCTTATCATTGTCTTAAGGTCCTGTTAGCCTTTGTGTCGGACATTGGTGTGGAAAGACGATTTAGGTTCCGCGCCGATGGTCCGCGCCACGTCGTTTGCCCCGAGCTCTGAAAACGATATTTTGCCCGAGGTCGGATCAGCCGATGATCGTGCGATGGATCGGATTATGGCCGATCTGGCGCTGGCATTTGACCTCGACATAGACCTCGCGAATGCAGAGGGTGAAGAAGCGAAATGGCCGATGGGGCATACGCTCGTTTTTGTGGTTTTCACCAGCGCCGCGTTGTGGGCACTCATCGCCGGAGCCATCTATCTTTTCTGATAGACGGCCAGTCGATGCCTGACAGTCTCCGGACGATTTTTGAACCGCGTTCGAGCTCAGCCAGTTTGTGCAAGAATTGGCTGTGGTGCTGTGGCGTTCGCGCAGCCGCTGATGGCAGGCATCAGGACGCTAACGGTCGTGCCGCCGCCCAAAGTGCTGTCGATTTTCAGCGTCCCGTTGTGAAGCTCCGCGAGCGCACGTACAAGCGCAAGCCCTAATCCCGTGCCTTCATGTGAGGCGCCGGCACTATTTCTGACTTGCACGAAGGGATTGCCCAACCGGCTAAGTTGTTCGGGTGGAATGCCGATGCCTGTGTCCCGAACCGACAAAACGAAATTGCCGTCTAAAATCTTCATGCGTACCGTCACCTGACCATTCGGACGTGAGAATTTGATCGCGTTTGACAACAGGTTAAGCAGAATCTGCTTTATCGAACGCTGGTCTGCATCAACCCACAAAGGTAACGCCGGAAGATCCTCGACGAGAGCCACATCGCCGCGTGTGGCGCGCTCGCGCATGAGATCGAGGCAATCGCGAACGGTGGCGTGCATGTCCAATGTCTGGCGACACAACTCGAATTTCCCCGCCTCGATCTTCGACATGTCCAGGACATCGTTTATGAGGCTGAGAAGGTGTCGCCCAGCCTTTTGAATGAGTGCGGAATAATCCTGATAGCGCTCGTCACCGAGCGGTCCGTACAATTGCGTGTGCATCAACTCCGAAAATCCGATGATCGCGTTCAATGGGGTACGAAGTTCATGACTCATGGTGGCCAGGAACATGGACTTCATACGATTTGCGGTGTCAGCGGCGTCCCGTGCGACGAGTGCTTCCTCGCGCGAACTCTCGGCTCGGACGATTGCCGCTGCGAGGCTCTGCTCAAGTCGGCGCCGCTCCGCGAGCGCCGCGCCCACCAGAACGACCGAAAAGCCGATTACCGCGATGAACAACTGCACGACGATAATCTGTTCGCGCAGAGTGTGCGGCCGTAGCGCGTCCGAGGCGTCGCCGGCCAATATCGGCGCCATCAAATAGGTGCCCGTCATGAGAAGGCCGATGGCGCCGCCCGCAAATCCGCGCCGGAAAGTGACGAAGACAACGGCCGGAAAAAAGAGGAAGGCGAGAGGATAGTTTCTGGCGAAGAAATTCAGCAGAATTGCGCCGGCAACGACACCGAGCAGCAGCAGCGTCTCGGCGATCTGATCTTGGCCGAACATTTTCACGCCCGCTTCGGTGCGGACCGTCATGAACATCGGCACGACGATGCTGTAGCCCAGTGCGTCGGTGGCATACCAGTCCAACGCCGCGGAAAGGAATTCTCTGCCAAATGAGGAATGGAAAAAGGTGGCCGCCAGCAACCCGGCCGCAGCCGGCGCGGGGCCAAGCGCCAAGGCATAGAACATGAGCAACGGCTTTGGTCTGGCAAAGTCGTCATGAAGACCCATAAGCCGCAGCGGAACGGCAATGATCAGGACGCCGACGACATTACAGAGAGTCAATATCGTCGCCGTGAAGAAAGTGTCGCCCATAATGATGTCGGCGGAAAAATTTGCGCAGAGACCAGCGACGAGAATTGCAAAACAATGGCGTTGCGGATTCTTGAGGAGAAAGAAGACGAGGATCGCATTCGCCACCCAGATCGCGCTGATACGACCGATGACATCGGAAAGTGCCAGGCCACCACACGCCGTCGCAAACACGAGGCCTGCGACCAGCAGCAGAAGGAGCGGCGAGGGCGCGGAGTCGCGGCGCGACGGTATGTCGGCGGTCAAAGTGTCCATGTACACACTTTTGGTCCCAGACTAACGCGGCCCTGGTTCAAACCGAGCCAGTCTAATGTTCCAGGAATAATGGGGTGTTAATTCCGCCATACCCCGAGGTCGGCTCCGGACTTGGCTCCGCAGCCTCGCATCTTTTTATAGGATAGGGTTGAAAGAGAAGCTTAATCTCGCCCTAACAGTTCAAGGTGCCGCTAACGCCGTCGTCATTGGATGCGGACGGTGATTGGCAGGTACTTTCTTGCGGCTTTGCGCCATGCTGTACAGAGGTTGCCGACGCGATGACACTATCCGTGGCTCAATGATGGGCTTCAAAATTGACCTGCATTGGAACTCGTGGCGTCGTAGTGTCTTTTATTCTGAGACAAGGTCTACATACCGATGACACTTGGCGGCTTAAAATGCGTAATTGAACGGCTCCGATCCCAATATCAGAATGCCGCCGTAAATCGCGTTCGTAAAATGCCGGCTTGGAGATTGCGATCGCTCGAGGTAGGTGTTGAATAGCGAAGCGAACACATAATCGATCGGATGCATCATGGCCCCAGAGGACCCTCCACGCACGATCAAACCCATCTACGTGGTCATCGCATGCCTTTGTGTTGTTCTCGTCATGTTTGTTGGAGCGATCGCGATCGCCGTTTTTGCGATCAAGTCCGAGAACAACGCGGCAAGGCCTGGTGCTGTACGGCTACAGAACTAAACCAAAGCGCCAGCCGCTGAGAATCTGCTTTTTCGGCACGCCGGCACAACTTGAATGAAAGGTCCTCATGCCGCTTGAGAACCCTGCACCAGGATGGCCGGGTATTCCGGCGCGCTGGACGTCCAGCGCCAAAAGCGGCGTCGGTACGGCGTTGGCCGCGCAGAGCAATGTTTGGTTCACTTTGAGTCACGGAATTCTCAACGAGATCTACTATCCGCGTATCGATGAGGCCTGCACGCGAGATTTTGGTCTTATTGTCACGAACGGCCTGAACTTCTTCTCGGAAGAGAAACGCGACACGTGTAGCGCCATTTGTCCCATTGAGGACGGCGTGCCCGCATTCTCTGTCAGCAATACGTGCGTTAAAGGCCGTTACAGCGTTGAGAAGCTGATATTCTCCGATCCACAGCGGGACGTCGTGTTGCAGCGTATCGCGTTTCGTCCGCTCGTCGGCAAAATCACCGAATACCATCTCTACGCATTGCTTGCGCCGCACCTGGTGAACCGGGGCGCCGGCAATACCGCGTGGACCGCAGAATACAAAGGCGTGCCGATGCTCTTCGCCGAGGGCCATGGAACCGCGCTGGCAGTCGCTTGTTCAGTGCCGTTTCTCACGCGCTCAGTCGGCTTCGTCGGTGCGTCGGACGGCTGGCAGGTTCTGCGCCGACATTACGAGCTGCGTGAGCGCTACGACCATGCGCGGAACGGCAACGTCGCCTTGACGGGTGAGATCGATTTGCATGGCTGCGACGGCAGTTTCATCCTGGCCTTGGGATTTGGCCGTTATGCGGAAGAGGCGGCACTGCGGGTTCGTGCGAGCCTTAGCGACGGCATCGACCGCACAATCGCCAAATACGTCGACGGCTGGCGTTCTTGGCAGAATGCACTTCGACCTCTTGATGCCGCCTCGCGTCCAGAGGGGCATAATACATACCGCACCAGCACGGCGGCGCTCCGCACACATGAGGCGAGTTCGTTCGCCGGCGGTTACATCGCCAGCTTGTCGGTCCCGTGGGGCTCCGCCAAAGGCGATGAGGATCTTGGCGGTTACCATCTCGTCTGGCCACGTGACCTTGTGGAGACCGCAGGTGGTCTCCTCGCCGCGGGGGCGAAAGACGAAACCTGGCGGGTCATTCGATACTTGCAGGCCATCCAGGAGCCGGACGGTCACTGGCCCCAGAACTGCTGGCTCGACGGTACTGCCTATTGGAGCGGCGTCCAGATGGATGAATGCGCCTTTCCAATCCTGCTCGTCGATCTCGCATGGCGCGAGAGGACGCTGCCCGAGGCGGAGTTGCCTGACCTTTGGCCGATGGTGAAGCAGGCGGCAGGGTTTATTGTCCGCAACGGACCGGTCACCCAGCAGGACCGATGGGAAGAAGATGGTGGCTATTCGCCATTCACGCTTGCCGTCGAGATCGCGGCGCTTCTCGCGGCCGCTGATCTCGCTGATCACGTCGGTGATACAGGGCATGCCGGCTATCTTCGTGAGACGGCTGATATCTGGAACAATCTGATTGAGCACTGGACATATGCCAGAGGTACTGCGCTCGCGGCCGAAATCGGCGTGGACGGGTATTACGTTCGCATCGCCCCGCCGGAGACGGCCGACGCCGCTTCGCCAATGGGCGGCTTTGTGCCGATCAAGAACCGCCCGCCGCAAGACAACAGCCGGCCGGCCTCGCAAATCGTCAGTCCCGACGCGCTCGCCCTCGTCCGCTTCGGACTGCGTGCCCCGGATGATCCACGCATCCTCAACACCGTGCGTGTGATCGATGCCTTGCTCAAGGTTGATCTGCCCGCCGGTCCCTGTTGGCGCCGCTACAACGGCGACGGCTATGGCGAGCATGAGGGCGGACGGCCCTTCGACGGCACGGGTATCGGACGCCCGTGGCCGTTGCTCACCGGCGAACGCGCGCATTACGAGCTCGCCGCCGGCAATCGCGTTGGTGCGGAGCGGCTGCTTGGCGCGCTTGAAGGCTTCGCCAGCGACGGCCATCTCATACCCGAGCAAGTTTGGGACGGGCGAGACATCCCTGAACGTGAACTCTTCCGCGGCAGACCGTCAGGCTCGGCCATGCCGCTGGTCTGGGCGCATGCCGAACATGTCAAGTTGTTGCGCTCGCTCGCCGATGGCCGCGTTTTCGATATGCCGCCACAACCGCGCGAGCGCTATCAGGTCCGGCAAGTCCGCTCGAACCACGCCATCTGGCGCTACAATCACAAATGCCGCTGGCTGCCGGCAGGACGGACGCTGCGCATCGAGCTCCGAGACAACGCCCTTGTCCATTGGAACGCCGACGGCTGGCGCACGATCCACGACACGCCGACCGAGGACAGCGGTTTTGGCATTCACTTCGCCGACCTCGATACGGCGAAGGTCCCGAACGGAGGTGCGATCGTTTTCACGTTTTTCTGGTCGCGCGAGAGCCGCTGGGAAGGCGCAGACTTTCAGATCGCAGTTGGCTGACCGACGCGCATCCTTGATGAGGCAGGATCAGACGACCTTGACGTTGCGCGGGTTGCGGCCGGGCACTTTCCAGAATTCCGTTCCCTCGAACCGCTTGAACAGGTCCGGCGGCAGAATGGTGCCGCGCTCCTTGAACTCCACGACCTTGGCGACCCTGTGCAGTCCCGTCATGCCGATGCCGGCGTCGTACTCGTCGGTCTCGAACTTCAAATTCTGGAAGTCATGGCCATAGGGTTTCTCGCCGAGAAATTCGTAGATCGCCGCCATGGTGGCCACTGGCGACCGCGCCAGGCTTTCATAGGTCACCAGCATGAGCCGGTCGCTGTGCTCGCCGTAAAAGGCCTCGCGCAGGCCGTTATAGGGGGCGCCGATCAAACCTGTGCCCGGCGCGTTCATGGCGTCGGCGCGTGTATAGACGTTGTTCGTGGCGTCAAAGCTGAAGATCCTGGACGGTTCCAGAGCGTTGCGCCGGAGAAGCCGTTCAAGGCTGTCGATGATCCAGGCGACGGAGCGCACGCAGCAGATCATCTTGGTCTGCGGAAACAGCTGAACGATGGTCGGCAGCTTGCTCGTCCACCAGCGATTGGTGTCGAACACCACCTTCTTCGGGTGGATTTTCTCGTAGTAGTTCGAGAAGACACCGCGCAGGATCGCTAGGCGCTTGTCGTCGTCGAAGAAGGGATAGAATTCGCTCCGCGCGCTCATCTGTGCCTGGAGCGTGGTGACCATCTGGTACAGGGGAGTGGTGACGCCCGCGTGGAAGCGTGGGTTCTGCATCAGGAGCGCCGACAGCAGGGTCGTGCCGGAGCGGGGCAGGCCAGAAATCAGATGGATGCCGTTCTTCATTGACCAGGCTCGCCCCTCTTTGTGCGCTTCGACCGGTAAAAGCGGATATGCGTTGGCCGCACATCGCGCTGCCAGCCTATGATTTCCCCGTAACCTCGAT
Organism: Alphaproteobacteria bacterium; assembly: GCA_027456965.1. Taxonomy (GTDB): domain Bacteria; phylum Pseudomonadota; class Alphaproteobacteria; order Micropepsales; family Micropepsaceae; genus Rhizomicrobium. Next base: position 16,305 of record DAIDUA010000195.1, read on the forward strand.
CTTGGACGAGGTCAACGACGGCGCCCGTTGTGGGAGGCGGACGGCTGGTATCGAGTTGTTTTTGATTTTTTCATGGGGGTGGTCTCCCCCCGTCCCATCGGAAAGACCAAAACGCGGTGCCGCTTTGGCCAACATCAGGACATTGGAATCGGCTCGAAGGACTTCAAGGGGCTGCGGCGAGATGGCAGGGAACGGTACAAGTATAGATTGTTTATCAATTTAACAAGTTGTATAGGTTGTTTTCTGCCGTGGCGTTAACGATCCTAACCTGATGGGGTGGGCCGGCCCCGCTTCCGGCATCTCGGCGCCACGGTGTGGCCATCGGTGACGCTCGCATATTAAGCGGCGGCGCTAGCCGCTCTTGCCGGAAAATAGACACTTACCGTCGTGCCGACAGATACGACGCTCTCGATCTTCATGTTCCCGCCGTGCAGCTCTGCGAGCGAGCGCACGAGAGCGAGGCCAAGGCCGGTACCAGGCTGCGCGTGGGCCGCGTGATTGCGCACCCGCTCGAACGGCCTTCCGAGACGCGGTAGTTCGCTCGCCGGAATGCCAATGCCACTGTCTTCAACGACCACGACCGCACCTTCGCACTCTTCGCGGACCGCCACGGTGACAGACCCTCCCCGGGGCGTGAATTTCACGGCATTGGACAACAGGTTCAACGCGATCTGCTTTACAGCCCTCCGATCCGCGAGAAGCTGCGGCGGCCTGCGGGGCTCTTCGACATTCAAAGCTACTCCGCCGTCCGCAGCGCGGTGTTCGATCAGCACCATGGCGTCGCGCACGACGGCCGCAAGATCGATGAGTTCCAAATGAAGCTCGTATTTGCCCGCCTCGATCTTCGACGCGTCCAAAATATCATCTACCAATTCCAGAAGATGACTACCCGCGTTATGGATGTGCTCGGCGTGCTCGGGACATTTCCCCGTGCACTTCGTTGCCGCCAATCCGCCGCGTATGACCTCGGAAAAGCCAAGGACGGCGTTCAGCGGCGTCCGCAGCTCATGGCTCATATTGGCGAGAAACTGCGACTTCGCCTGGTTCGCCTTGTCGGCTTCGAGGCGTGCATGGTGAGCTTCCTTGCGCGCCTCAATGGCGGATTTTGTTACCTCTCTCAGACGCCTTTCGACCTTTTTCTTTCCATGGAGGATGGCCGTCACGATGAACGTCGTCGCGGTCAATATGGTCATGAAAAATTGGAGAAAGAATACCTTTTCACGGAGCGCGGCATGGCTGACGGATATGAAGCCGTGCCCGAAAATGAGATTCGAAAGCATAATCGAGGTGATCAGCGTCAACCCGACCGCGACGCCTGCGTAACCTTGCTGGAACGCAAGCAGCAATATGCAGGGGAAAAGCAGAAAGCCTAGCGGCAAGACCGGCCACGCGACCATCGCGGCAAAAACCAGTCCGAGCACGCCGACCCCCGAGACGGTCGCCAACAACTGGTCAGGCTTGAACATTGTCAGGATATCGGAGCGCTTGACCAGCATCGCCGCTGGGACCACCTGGATCAAACCAAGCGCATCCGCGGCGTACCAACTGGTCGCCGAGCCTATAAAAGAAGCGCCCTGGGTGGCGGTCAAGAAAGTCGCCGCGAGCACGGCTGATGCCAGTGTCGCGGGGCCGATGGCAAGCGCCATAAAAATGATGAGCGAGCGTAGGTCCCTCATGCTTTCATCGAGTTTGTGATAGCGTATCGGCACGGCGACGATGAACACATCGACCAGGTTTGTAAGCGAGAGTACGCATGCCGTCGTAACGCCGTCACGGATCAGAAGGTCGGCGGCCACGTTGGCAACGAAGGCGACAAGCGCGATATGCGGCCAGTGACGCGTCTCGGACTTGAACAACGCGGCCAAAACGATGCCGTTTGTAAGCCATATGGCGGCGATCCGGCCGGCGTGCTCGGTAATCCTTATCGATCCCCAACTGGCCAGAGCGAGTGCGGCGGCAAGTACGATCAGCCAAGTCACAGAACCTCTCACAAAATCGCATGTGAGGGAGGGTTGCGACTCGCCATCCGGATTGTTCTGGCGAGCCATCGTGCGCGCGGCGGACATTTACGGCCTTTTGATTTCCGAAACGTGGCCACTCTACGGGGGCCCCGGAAATTAGAAGTTAATCATGCCGGCAATCCGTCGGGAGGCGCGTTCTTTCATGGCTCTTTCGCAGGGTATCCGCCGCGAACCCTGCAGCAGACACCGCGGTCGCGGCGGTCAGGCGACGCGCGAGCCTTAGCAAAATAGCAACGATTTTTACGGTCGAGTTAACATCGATGATCGAACGCGTGTGACAATGTGGCCGGGCGTTCATGCCCTATTTTGGGGCGGGGCCCGATCCATGCGCTCATGCCTCCCAGCCGGATAACCACGCGTTCACGCAAACGTTGAATTTGGCGTTCATATGACGTTTGATGGAGGCGACCGGAGGGAACGCCTTGGAGGATACTATCTTTCCAGGGGCGAAAACGATGAAGGTCATCGAGCATTCTGCACGACGGTTGCGACTGCGGCTCCGCAGGAATGGGCTGAGCACCGGCATATGCACGCTGGACCGCGGAAGCGATTTCGCGGCCATCACGCGTTTTGCATTGCTTGTTCCGTACTATCGCGAAAAAATTGCGCTTTCTGAAATCACCGGCATTACGGTGAAACGCAAAGGTCGCCGCAAGACCTATCACCCCGTTCTCGAACTTCGGTTGGGGAGAGATTTTTCGATTGGCGGGTACACCAAGGAAGATGCCATTCAAGCCGCGCAAGCCATTCGCGAGTTCCTAAAAATGTCGCGGCGAGCCGATGGCGATATCCGATAGGCAAAATTATCACGATTGCACACCGTGCCGGCCTCGCTCCTCTAGTTCGGGGTTGCACGGCCTGCACCGACAGGTCTGCCTCCATTGCCAGCTCGGCGGCTTTGCGCGTCGCCCCCGCGTCCGTTAGCCTGTATTGTTGGTCGTCGCGCAGGCGCAAGGCGTTGCTCCCTCAATGCGCCCGCACGCGCGCCACGCCTCCGCCTTCCAAATGCCTGAAAAGCTTTCTCTTATCTCGTGACCACTCTCATGCGTCCTGCTACACCGACAAATCCATGATTGCGTGGC
>DAIDUA010000196.1 GCA_027456965.1 Alphaproteobacteria bacterium
AAGCGATCACGGGATGCTCGACCTGCAGCCGGGTGTTCATCTCCATGAACCAGATGCGGTCCATGCGCAGGTCCTGCGAGGCATCGGCAATGAACTCCACCGTGCCGGCGCCGACATAACCCACCGCCTGCGCCGCTTTCACCGCGACGGCGCCCAGTTGCGCGCGCATCTCCGCGGTCATCCCCGGCGCGGGGGCCTCTTCGATCACCTTCTGGTGACGGCGTTGCAGCGAACAGTCGCGCTCCAGCAGATGCAGCACGTGGCCGTGGGAGTCCGCGAATACCTGCACTTCCACGTGCCGGGGCTGCGAGACGTATTTCTCGATCAGCACGCGGTCGTCGCCGAAGGCCGACTTCGCCTCGCGCCGTGCGCTTTCGAGGGCGGCCTCGAAATCCTCCGCGACGTCGACCCGTCGCATGCCCTTGCCGCCGCCGCCGGCCGCCGCCTTGATCAGCACGGGATAGCCGATCTCCGCCGCTTGGCCCTTCAGTGTCGCATCCGTCTGGTCCGCGCCGTGATAGCCCGGCACCACAGGCACGCCGGCCTTCTCCATCAACGCCTTGGCGCGGTCCTTCAGGCCCATCGCGCGGATGGCGCTCGCGGGCGGTCCAACGAACACGATACCGGCCGCCGCGCATGCCTCGGCGAAGTTCGCATTCTCCGAAAGGAATCCGTAGCCGGGATGGATCGCTTCGGCGCCTGCCGCTTTCGCGGCCGCCAGGATCGCGTCGGCGCGCAGATAGCTTTCGCGTGCGGGCGCCGGACCGATCCGCACCGCTTCGTCCGCGGCGGCGACATGCGCGCCATGGGCGTCGGCGTCGGAATAGACCGCGACCGTGCCGATCCCCATCGCGCGCGCGGTGCGCACGATCCGACAGGCAATCTCGCCTCTGTTGGCAATCAGAATCTTCTGGAACATTCCGAACGCTAGCCGCTGCCTTGTTATACCCTGATTTCCCCGCAACCCGCCCCGGCCGGGCGGCCTCGCCGCTTGGGATTAACCGGAAGATCGCGGCCGTTCTTTACACAGATTTAAGCCAATTTTGAGAGCCTCTCGGAGCCTGAGAGGAACTCCCATGCACCAGCTTGTCTATGTCAGCGCAGCAACGTCGGTGATGAGCAGCGCCGACCTCAACGACATACTCGACGTATCGCGGCGTAACAACCGCGCCAGCGGCGTGACGGGGTTGCTCCTCCATATAGAGAAAGGTTTCCTGCAGGTGCTTGAAGGCCCGGAAGCAGCCGTCACGGAAACTTACGCCCGCATCAGCCGGGACAGCCGCCACTTCAATTGCCGCGTCATGATCCAGCAGGAGGTCGAGCAGCGCCTTTTCGGCGACTGGAGCATGGGCTTCGATCACCTCACGCCGGAGACCGCGGGCACGGCCAACGTCTTCGCCATCACCCACGACGCCGTGAACAACCTCATCGCCCCCGGCAAGGCGGCGGAGATCGCGATCTTTCTAAAAAGCTTCTATCAGGTCCACGCCGGGCGGTTCGCCGCCTAGCGGCGGATTCCCAGGATCGCCTTCTTGATCGCGAACACGACGGCCATCGCGATCAGCATGATGAGGTAGAGCGCGACGCCCTCTTTGAGCAGCGCCGCATTCATCGCCGGCATCACGATCGGCGCGTGATGGACCAGCGGCGGGATCACCACATCGGCCGCGATATAAACCAAAGCGGCGATCACCGGCACGACGAACAAGCCTGTGATGCTCGCGGTCGCGATGCCGAAGAACAACGCGATCAGCGCCGCCTGGATCAGATGGTACTGATCCATGCCATGCAGGAAATCTCTGAAATACGCGTGAAAACTCGCAATGACGTCCATGTTACTCCCCACCCGCCATTCTTTGAAATGGTCGCGGACTGTACGATATCCGCACACAAAACTCTATCGCGAAGGCTGCCTAAAACTTAGGCGTGACGCCTTGATGACGGTCGCCGTCTTTCTGCAATCTGGTCCGCATGAAGAAGAACAGGCGACGGCGATCACATCGCCGACAGGAACGGCGCGCGCCACAACCGCTAGTAGCCGAGCAGAGTCTTCCAGCCGAACAGCAGCACGCCGATGATGCCGCCGATGACGAAGACGACGAGAAAGCACCCGGCACAGCCGAACCCGCGCAGGAAAGGCGGCGGCGTGAAATAGATGCGGGTGTGAGGGTCGAGCTGGGTCATCGGTGCGCGCGGTCAGGTGGCCGCGCTGTCCTTAGCTCGTTTTTCCTTGCGCAACAAATAACCGTCATGTCCTGAACACGCCGAATTTGGTTTCCGGCACGGGCGCATTGAGGCAGGCGCTCAGCGCCAGCCCCAGCACGCGGCGCGTATCGGCGGGGGCGATGATGCCGTCGTCCCACAGCCGCGCGGTGGCGTAATAAGGATTGCCCTCGCGTTCGTACTGCTCGCGGATCGGCGCCTTGAACGCGACCTCCTCCTCGGCAGACCATTCCTCACCGCGCGCTTCCATGCCGTCGCGCTTGACGGTGGCGAGCACACCCGCCGCCTGCTCGCCGCCCATGATCGAGATGCGCGAATTCGGCCAGGCGAACAGGAAGCGCGGCGAATAGGCCCGCCCGCACATGCCGTAATTCCCGGCGCCGTAACTGCCGCCGATGATCAGCGTGATCTTGGGCACCTGGGCGCAGGCCACCGCGGTCACCATCTTGGCGCCGTCCTTGGCGATGCCGCCGGTCTCGTATTTCCGCCCCACCATGAAGCCGGAGATGTTCTGCAGGAACAGCAGCGGGATGCGCCGCTGGCAGCACAGTTCGATGAAATGCGTCGCCTTCAGCGCCGATTCCGAAAACAGGATGCCGTTGTTGGCGACGATGCCGACCGGCATGCCCTCCAGCCGCGCGAAGCCGGTGACCAGCGTGGTGCCGTAGAGCTTCTTGAATTCGTCGAATTCCGAGCCGTCCACCAGCCGCGCGATCACCTCGCGCACGTCGTATTGCGTCGCCAGCGTCGGCGGCACGATGCCGTTCAACTCCGCCGGATCGAAGGCGGGCGGGCGCGGCGCCACAAGTGGAACGTCGGGCTGCTTCCTATAATTCAATCCGGCCACGATGCGCCGCACGATGGCCAACGCATGCGTGTCGTCATTGGCGTAATGATCCGCGACGCCCGATTGCCGCGCGTGAACATCCGCGCCGCCCAGGTCTTCCGCCGTCACGATCTCGCCCGTCGCCGCCTTCACCAGTGGCGGGCCGCCGAGGAAGATCGTCCCCTGCCCTTTGACGATGACGCTCTCGTCCGACATCGCCGGTACATAAGCGCCGCCCGCGGTGCAGGATCCCATCACCGAGGCGATCTGCGGAATGCCCGCCGCGCTCATCGTCGCCTGATTGTAGAAGATGCGGCCGAAATGCTCGCGGTCCGGAAAAATCTCGGCCTGGTTCGGCAGATTGCCGCCGCCGGAATCCACCAGATAGAGGCAGGGCAGCCGGTTCTCGCGCGCGATCTCCTGCGCCCGCAGGTGCTTCTTCACCGTCACCGGGTAATAGGTGCCGCCTTTGATCGTGGCGTCGTTGCAGACGATGACGCATTCGCGCCCTTCCACCCGGCCGATGCCGGTGATCATCCCCGCGCCGTGGATGTCGCCGTCATACAGCCCGAAGGCGGCGAGCGGCGACAACTCCAGGAACGGCGAGCCGGGATCGAGCAGCCGCTCCACGCGGTCGCGCGGCAGCAGCTTGCCGCGTTCGGTGTGACGCTTGCGCGAACGTTCGTCGCCGCCTTGCGCCGCGGTCGCCATGCGAAATTTCAACTCATCGACCAGCGCGCCCATCGCCGCGGCGTTGGCTTTGAAGGCGGCGCTCGATGGTGCCGCCGCCGACTTGAGCGTGGTCATAGAATCTCCACCGCCAGCGCCGTCGCTTCGCCGCCGCCGATGCAGAGCGAAGCCACGCCGCGCTTCTGCCCGCGCCGCAACAGCGCGTAGATCAACGTCGCCATGATGCGCGCGCCCGAGGCGCCGATGGGGTGGCCGAGCGCGCAAGCGCCGCCGTTGACGTTCACCCTCTCGTGCGGCAGCGCCAGATCGCGCATGGCGATCATCGCCACATTGGCGAAGGCTTCGTTGATCTCGAACAAATCGACGTCCGCCGCCTTCCATCCGGCCAGCGTCAGCACCTTCTTGATCGCGCCGACCGGCGCCGTAGTGAACCAGCGCGGCTCATGCGCGAAACTTGCCTGCGCCACGATGCGCGCCAAAGGCCGCAAACCGCGTTTCTCCGCGATGTCGGCGCGCGTCAGCACCAGGGCCGCCGCGCCGTCGGAGATCGACGACGAATTTGCCGCCGTCACCGTGCCGTCCTTGGAGAAAGCCGGCTTGAGCGTCGGAATCTTCGCCGGGTCGGCCTTGCGGGGCTGTTCGTCGGCGTTGACTTCCGCCTCACCGCCCCGGATGGCGATCTTCACCGCCGCGATTTCGTCGTCGAACAAGCCATTCGACTGGGCCTTTCGCGCCCGCATCAGAGATTCCGTCGCGTAGGCATCCTGCTGTTCGCGCGTGAACTGGTAATGGCGCGCCGCATCTTCCGCGTAGGTGCCCATCAGGCGATGCTCGTATGCATCTTCCAGCCCGTCGAGGAACATGTGGTCCTTCACCTCGCCATGGCCGAGGCGATAGCCGCCGCGCGCCTTGGGCAGCAGGTACGGTGCGTTCGACATGCTCTCCATGCCGCCCGCCACCGCGAACTCGGTGCGGCCCAGCGCCAGCTGGTCGGCGGCGATCATGATCGCCTTCATGCCGGAGCCGCAGACTTTGTTGACCGTCGTCGCCGAAACGCGATCCGGCAATCCGGCGATACGCGCCGCCTGGCGCGCGGGCGCCTGCCCGATGCCGGCCGGCAGCACGCATCCCATGACCGCTTCGCCAATGGCGGCAATATCGATTCCCGCGCGTGTCACGGCAGCGGCGATTGCCACGGCGCCGAGCTGCGGCGCGGTGCGGCTGGCCAGATCGCCCTGGAGCCCGCCGATGGGCGTGCGGGCTGCGGAAAGAATCACAACGTCGCTGGTTGCCATTTTGCCGTTCTTTTTCTTACAGATTCCGGCTCTTGCTTAACGCAGACCGTAACCTGTGGCCACATTGACCGTGGCCCAAACTGCCTACCTGGGTTATCATTAATCCAAAGTTAGGGCTATTCGCTGGGTGGGTTGTACGGGGAGATGAAGAACAGGGCATTGATTGCGGCCTTGGTGGGGGCCGGCGCCGGGCTGGTCTTGGGTGGAGCTTACCTGGCGGCGCCCAATGTCGGAGTTTCCCTGACGCCAGCTTCGGTGATGGTCGCAGCGGCCGTGGTGGTCTTCGGATCGTCCATCGCGCTGCTCACCTTCGGCGCTCTCGCCAAACCCGAAAAGAAGAAGGAGCCGGCCACCCGTCGCCTCAGCGATCTCGGCAAAGACGATTTCGCGCACTTTCCGACCGGCGGTGCGCGCCTCGTATTGCGGCCCGATTCCCTCATCGAAGAACTCGACGTCGTGCGCAACCCGTCCGCGTACACGAAGAAGGACATCTTCGTGACGATCAAGAAGTCGTCGGGCAAGGCGGTGTTCAATCCGGTCCTGATCAAGCGCCTGTTCGTGGCGCTGAAGGACTTCGAGAACTTCGTCCACATCCTGCTGGTCAACGAGCACGACGAATATGTCGGCTACATGCCGGCAGCCTATGCGCGTTCGCGGCTGGTCGGCGCCGGCGCCGAAACCTTGATCGTGAAATACATCAGCGATGTCCTCGCCAATCCGCGCGAGAAGAGCATCGACCTTCGCGAGATCAACGGCCTCTCGATCGACGAGAAGATCTTCGACAGCGACACCATTGCCGCTGCCCTGAAGAAAACCTCCGAAGGCCTGTTCCGCGGCTTCGCCGTCTTCAAGGACAAGCGCAACCGCAAGCCGATCGGCGTGATCTACGAAAGCGATCTGATCAAGGCGAACATGAAGAGCGGCGACTAGGCCGTCTCCTCGAACAACTCCCGCCCGATCAGCCAGCGGCGGATTTCGCTGGTGCCCGCGCCGATCTCGTAGAGCTTGGCGTCGCGCAGCAGCCGCCCCGTCGGGAAATCGTTGATATAGCCGTTGCCGCCCAGGCACTGGATCGCCTGCAGCGACATCCACGTCGCCTTCTCCGCCGCATAAAGGATCGCACCGGCGGCGTCCTTGCGGGTGTTCTTATGCTGGTCGCAGGCCCGCGCCACCGCATAGACGTAGGACCGCGCCGCCGACAGAGCGACATACATGTCGGCGATCTTGCCCTGCATCAGTTGGAACGAACCGATCGGCACGCCGAACTGCTTGCGGTCGTGAACATAGGGAATGACGATATCCAGGCACGCTTCCATGATGCCGAGCGGCCCTGCGGCCAGCACCACGCGCTCGTAGTCCAGCCCGCTCATCAGCACCTTGACGCCGCGCCCCACCCCGCCCAGCACATTCTCTTCCGGCACTTCGCAATCCTGGAAGATCAGCTCGGCGGTGTCGGAGCCGCGCATGCCCAGCTTGTCGAGCTTCTGCGCCGTCGAGAATCCCTTGAAGCCGCGCTCGACGATGAAGGCGGTGAAGCCCTGCGGCCCGGCCGCGGGATCGGTCTTGGCGTAGACCACCAGCGTGTCGGCACGCGGCCCGTTGGTGATCCACATCTTCGTGCCGTTGAGCACATAGCGGTCGCCGCGCTTCTCGGCGAGCAGGCGCATCGAGACGACGTCCGATCCGGCCTCGCTCTCGCTCATCGCCAGCGCGCCGAGATGCTCGCCGGAAATCAGCTTGGGAAGGTAGCGGCGGCGCTGTTCCTCCGTGCCGTTGCGGCGGATCTGGTTGACGCACAGATTGGAATGCGCGCCGTAGGAAAGGCCGACGGCGGCCGAACCGCGGCTGACTTCCTCGATGGCGATCACATGCTCGAGATAACCGAGCCCCGAGCCGCCATATTCTTCCTCGACGGTGATGCCGTGCAGGCCGAGCGCGCCCATCTCGGGCCACAGATAACGCGGGAACTCGTTCGTTTTGTCGATCTCGTCGGCGATGGGCGAGATCCTGTCGCCGACGAAGCTGCGCACCGTGTCGCGCAGCATGTCCGCGGTATCGCCGAGCCAGTGATCGAGGGACGGGATGGAATTGGGGATCATGGAACCATTCTACGAAGAATGGCGGCCACATCACAGCCCGCTTTTGCACCGCCAAGTTGACGTGGCGCACGGCGGAAATGTCAAAAGGCGAATGGCGGGTGAAAGATTTGTGTGGTGGGAGCGAAGGCTGGTGCGGTCGAGAAAAGAACCACATTTGTTGCGGATCAACCGTCAAAAAAAAGGACATGCGAGTCCATTCACGCGTAACGGCGACTTAAACCGCCACCCGCGCCTCTCATCGATAACAGCATATGCTTTACAAACAATAGAGCGTAAGCTATATATCAGGGGTGAAAACCGTCTTATACAGCCGCACCGCGATCAAGGCCCTGAAATCCCTCCCGGCTAAGGACCGTGACGCGATAATGGACAAGATGGACGCCTATGCCCACGGGCGGCCGCAAGATGTCGTGGCGCTGAAAGGGTCCGACTTTCTGCGCCTTCGTCACCGGGATTGGCGGGTGATTTTTGAAGAAGTGGCGGAGGCGATCACGGTGTTGGATATAGCCCACCGCCGAGAAGTGTACCGCTAGAATGGAGAGCCGAATGTCGAAAGTGCAGATCATCCGCGACGAACAGAACGAGCCCGTCTATGCCGTGCTGCCTTGGGCTGAATATAAGAGCCTTACGGACAGCCGCGGAGAAGATGCAGCTTTAATCGAACGCGCAATCGCTGCTCGAAATGACGACAAATTCCCGGCCGCGATTGCGCGACGTCTTGCGGCGGGCGAAGTACCGCTCAAGGTGATTCGTGAATGGCGCGGTCTGGCCCAGGGCCAGCTAGGCGAGTTGGCTGCTGTTGCTCCGCAGTACATTTCCCAAATCGAGCGCGGCGCACGGAATATGGGTGCGGAGACAGCACGCAAGCTCGCCCCGCTGCTGGGCGTCTCAGCTCAAGCGCTGTTGGGCGACGAGCTGGAGGAAGTCTCCAAATTTGCCGTCGGACAGAAATATCGCGCCAATAAGAATCCATCGCGCACTGCCGAGGTCATGCAACTCGACGCGGAATCAAACGGCTGGAAGGCCTGGGTGGACGTGCGTGAACACGGCAAGCTTTTGCAGAGCGATTGGGTCAATTATGCGCAGTTCTCCGGAAACTGGACGCTGATTTGAGGGGCGGCAGATGGCTACCCTGCCCACCGCTCTTGCCTAACGGAACGTAGGTCGTCGAAACTGGTGCGGTCGAGAAGAGTCGAACTTCCACAGGGTTTCCCCCGCTAGCACCTCAAGCTAGTGCGTCTACCATTCCGCCACGACCGCATCGCAGGGTGGCGGGGTGTAGCAAACCCGTCCCGCCTTGTGAAGGGTACGGAAATCGGCCGAAATGGCGTGGGTGCCAAGGCAGGTTAGATGCCCTCGCCGTCCACCCCGTGGATGCCGCATTCGTCCTTTTCGAGCCCCGCCCAGCGGCCGTCGCGATAGCTCTCGCCCGCCGCCACGCGCCGCGTGCAGGGCATGCAGCCGATGGAGGGGTAGCCGTCCTCGACCAGCGGGTGGCGCGGCAGCGCATGCTTGACCGTATAGGCTTCCAGATCGGCCTGGGACCACTCGGCGAGCGGATTGAAGCGGAAGCGGTCGTCGAAGAATTCCACCGCCTGCATGGCGGCGCGGTTCTTGGTCTGGAAGCGCTTGCGGCCGGTGATCTGCGCCGTGAAACCTTCCAGCGCCCGTTTGAGCGGTACCACCTTGCGGAAGTCGCAGCAGGAATCCGGATTGCGCGCCCACAGCGTCCCTTCCGGATCGCGCGCGGCGCGGTCGGCCGGATGTGGCGCCAGGGACCGGATGTCGCCGAGCCCGAGCAGTTCCTGCAGACGGTCGCGATAGCGCAGCGTCTCGCCGAACAGCTTGCCGGTGTTGAGGAACAGCACCGGTGTGTTGGGATCGATCTCGGCCATCAGGTGCAGCAGCACCGCGGACTCCGCCCCGAACGACGAGACCAGCGCCGTCTTGCCGGCCAGTTCGCCGCGCAGCGCCAGATCCCGGATGCCGTGGGCGTCGCGGCCGTGCGCCGCTGCCTGGAGGCGCGCCAGCTGCGCTGCGATGGCCGGATCGTGGATCGCCCGCTCGGAGACCGCCGGACCGTTCACGCGATCGATGACAGTGACTGCGCTCACGACAGCCAGCCCTTCTTTTCGATCATCGTGCGCGTGCGCAGCGAGACTTCTTCCGGCGCCAGTCCGTCGGCACGCCAGCCCTCGCGAGCCGTGCTCAGGGTCTCGAGGTGTTCGTCCCATTCCGGACCGAAGCGCTTCTGCAACCATTCCCGCAGGCGTCTGGCCAGTCCCGGCGCGCGTCCGCCCGTGGACGCCGTCAGCATCAGCGCGCCGCGGCGCACGACCGCCGGAACGTGGAAATCGCAAAGCTCGGGAATGTCCTCGACATTCACCAGCACCCCGCCCGACCGCGCCCGCCGCGCCAGCTCGGCGGCGACATCCCGCTCCAATCCGGCGACAAACAGCAGGGAGAGGCAGTGCAGAGCCGCGTCGCTGCTCTCCACCGCGACGCTCACGGCGTTCACGCCGGCATCGGCCAGGAAGGCAGCCCGTCGCGCCAAGCCGTCGCCGGCCCATGCGAGGCCAACCCGGACCATCTGCGGATTTAGTGTAATCGGAAGCACGTCGAACCCTGGGCTTGCGCCATCGTGTTAAGAGTTACGTGCAGCACCCTTAAAATGCAAGGTTTTCACGGGGAATAAATTATTATACAAAATTAAAATGTATTATTCTTGATAGCCCTTGAGAA
>DAIDUA010000197.1 GCA_027456965.1 Alphaproteobacteria bacterium
AGGCCGCAATATTCGGCGATCTGCTCGAAGGTCAGCGAGGTGTTGTCCACCAGCCAGACGGCGGTGGCCTTGGGCATCAGCGGTTTGTTGTCGGTAGCCATAAGTCTTCTCCCTTGCCGGGGGGAGCGTTCACCGTCCCACACGACCTCTCCAGGCTTAACCTTTCGAGGAATACGGGGAGTTGTAACGGGTTAGGACCGCAGAGGAAAGGGTTTTTGCTGACGCTGTCAGCAAAAAGCTGGGCGGCGGATTTTCTCCTTTATTTCCGAAGCGGGACGGAATTCCGCGCCATCATCCGCTTTTCTTCGCCCGGGCGATGCCTTCGGCGATCAGCCGTTCGGCGCCGGCCGCGTCCACCCATTCGCCGACGCGGGTCCATTTGGCCGGCTCCAGGTCCTTGTAGTGCTGGAAGAAGTGCTCGATCTGCTGCAGCAGGATCGGCGGCAAATCCTTGTAGGACTTCACTCCGGAATGAAACGGATGCAGCGCGTCGACCGGCACGGCGATGATCTTCTCGTCGGGACCGGCCTGGTCGCGCATGGCCAGCGCGCCGACCGGGCGGCAGCGCACCACCGCGCCCGGGATCACGGGAACCGCCGAGATCACCAGCACGTCGCAGGGATCGCCGTCTTCCGACAGGGTGTGCGGGATGAAGCCGTAATTGCCCGGATAGTACATCGCCGTGTGCAGGAAGCGGTCGACGAACAGCGCGCCGGAGGCCTTGTCCATCTCGTATTTCACCGGCGGTCCGCCGGCGGGAATCTCGATGACGACGTTGACGTCGGACGGCGGGTTCAGGCCCGCGGAGATTTGTGAGAGATCCATGGCGCACGCTTTATAGGGTGAGCAGAATTTTTCCAATATGATCCGACTTCGCCATCCGTGCATGGGCGGCCTGCGCCGCGGCCAGCGGGAAGGTGCCGTCGATCACCGGCTTGATCCTGCCCGCCTCGATCAGCGGCCAGACCTCTTTCAACAGCGCGTCGCGGATGGCGCCCTTCTCGTCATTGCCGCGCGGGCGCAAGGTGGTGGCGGCCAGCGTCAGGCGCTTGCGCAGCATCGGTGCGAAATCCACCGTCGCCGTCGTCCCCGACTGGTAGGCGACGTTGACGATGCGGCCCCACAGCGCGGCGGCCTGGAAGTTCCGCTGGATATAGTCGCCGCCGACCATGTCGAGAATGACGTCGACGCCCTTGCCGCCGGTCGCCGCCTGCACCACCGCGACGAAATCCTCGCTGCGGTAGTTGATGGCGCGCGCCGCCCCCAGCGCTTCGCAGGCTTTGCATTTCTCAACGCTGCCCGCCGTGGCGAACACCGTTTGGCCGCGCGCCGCGCAAAGCTGGAGCGCCGGGGTGCCGATGCCGCTGGAGCCGCCATGGATCAGCACGCTCTCGCCCGGCTTCAGCCGCGCGGTGTCGATCAGATTGGTCCAGACGGTGAAATGCGCCTCGGGCAGGCCGGCGGCCTCCACCAGGCTCACGCCCCTGGGAACCGGCAGCACGCATTGCACGGGCGCGACGGCGTATTCCGCATAGGCGCCGCCCGCCACCAAGGCGCAAACCTGATCGCCAAGCTTATGATTGACGACGCCGTCGCCCAGCGCGGCGATCTCGCCCGACAGTTCCAGTCCCAGCGTTAACGATGCGCCGGGCGGCGGCGGATACATCCCCATCGCCTGCAGCAGATCGGCGCGGTTGACGCCCGCGGCGGCCACCTTGACGAGGATTTCGCCGGCGCGCGGCCGCGGCTTTTCGCTCCCGGCAAGCGTCAGAGCGTAAGCAGGGCCCGGGTTTTCTATCCGTATGGCGTTCATGGTTGATGCTCCCAGGTGCTTGCGCGGCGGCGGATTGCGGAGAAACATTAGCAACGCCTTGCAGGGAGCGAAACGATGGCGATCGATCCGGAAGAATTGCCGCCCAGGAAAAAGCCGGCGGGCGTCGCGCTCGGCGAAGACCTTTCCGCCATGTCGGCTTTTGAACTCTCCGAACGAATCATGGCGCTGGAAGCGGAAATCGCGCGCTGCCGCGAAGCGATCACCGTACGGCATTCGACGAAATCGGCCGCGGATACGTTTTTCAAACGGTGAATTTCGCAGCCGCAACACATCAATGATTAATATGAACAGGATACGTTGCACACACGCAACCATGCGCGTGGTTATGCGCCGGCGAGGCGTTGTTGCATCTTGCATGGCGCGGGCGAGTTGATAGCCTTGTGCCAGTCGAACACCGGGCGGGACAGTATGGCGTACATCGAGAGTAGCGGCGACGACCTGCACCAATTGACCCTTCAATCTTTCACCGGTTCGGCGCTTTTCGAGCGCACCTTCGACGAAGGCATGTCGCTGGTGGAGGAGACCGCGCGTTATCTCGACGGACCGGGCCGCGAAGATCAGCGCCAGCTGCCGCGCAAGACCGCGATGCTCTATGCCGGCGAAAGCATGCGCGTCACCACGCGCCTGATGCAGGCGGCGAGCTGGCTTCTGGTGCAGCGCGCGGTGCACGAAGGCGACATGAATCCGGAAGACGCATCGGACGAACGCTATCGCCTGGGCTCGAAGGACATCTGCTTCGGCGGGCGGGTGGACGGCGTCGAACACCTGCCGACCATGCTGCAGGACCTTCTCTCGCGCAGCGACAATCTTTATCGCCGCATCGCGCGGCTGGACGACGTGCTGTTCGGCAATGCCGAGCCTGCGCCCGGCGCGCGCGGTCACATGGCGATGCTGGAACAGGCCTTCGGAGCGAAGTAATCCGCCGGACCTAACAAAAAAGGCGCGCCGTCGAGCGCGCCTTTTTTGTTGTCGCCACCAGGCCGATGGTTACTTCACGAAATCCTTGAACTTCTTGTTGAAGCGCGTCAGACGGCCGCCGCGGTCGAGCAGCTGCTGCTGTCCGCCGGTCCAGGCCGGATGCGTGGTGGGATCGATGTCCAGCGTCAGCTTCTGGTCCGGTTCGCCCCAGGTGGTGCGCGTGCGATAGCTCGTGCCGTCGTTCAGGTGAACGTTCACGAAGTGATAGTTGGGGTGAATGCCCTTTTTCATGACGGCCGGCCCTTTTTCCACAAGGGGGCGGCTTATAGGGGATCGGGCGAAAAGGCGCAAGCGCCCGGGTTTTCCCTTCGCCGCCGGTGCCTATATAAAGGCGGTCCATCACCAAAAGGCGGACCTGAACATGGCGCAATCGGGCGCGGAATACGCCGAACAATTGCAGCAGGTCGCGGCCGGCCGGGCCAAGTCCCGCTCGCTGGCCCCCCTGCGCGGGCTGCTGCCCTTCCTCAGACCCTATCGCTGGACGATCGTCGCGGCGATCGTGGCCATGCTGGTGGCGGCCACCGCCACCCTGGTCCTGCCGCTGGCCGGACGGGGGCTGATCGATCACGGCTTCAACGCGGCCGACGCCGCCCGCATCTCGAAATATTTCCTGGCCTTCCTGGCGGTCGCGGCGGTCATGGGGGTGTCGTCGGCGACGCGCTATTATTTCGTCACCTGGACGGGCGAGCGGGTCATCGCCGATCTGCGCAAGGCGGTGTTCAGCAATGTCATCTCGCTGACGCCGTCCTTCTTCGAAGTGACGCGCACCGGCGAGGTGCTGTCGCGGCTGACCGCCGACACCACGCTGATCCAGACGGTGATCGGTTCTTCCGCCTCGGTGGCCGCGCGCAATGCGGTGACGCTGACCGGCGGGCTGGCGATGATGTTCGTCACCAGTTTCAAACTGTCGGCGCTGGTACTGGGCGCGGTGGCGCTGGTGATGGTGCCGCTGATGCTGTTCGGCCGCTGGGTACGCACGCTCAGCCGCAAGAGCCAGGACAAGATCGCCGACACCAGCGCGCAGGCCAGCGAGACCATCAACGCGGTGCAGACCGTGCAGGCCTTCACCCATGAAGGCTTCGAACGCAAGGCCTTCGGCGCGGCGATCGAGGATTCCGTCCGCATGGCGATCCTGCGCACACGGGCGCGCGCGGTGATGACGGGCGTCGTGATCTTCGCGGTCTTCGCCGCCATCGTCTGCGTCGGCTGGGTCGGCGCGCACGACGTGATCACGCATCGCACCACCGGCGGGCTGCTGCTGCAGTTCATCCTCTATGCCATCCTGGTGGCGGGCGGCGTTGGCGCGCTCAGCGAAACCTGGGGCGACATCCAGCGCGCCGCCGGCGCCTCCGAGCGCCTGATGGAACTGCTGCATGCCGAGCCGGACATCGCCGCACCCGTACATCCCAAGGCCTTGCCGAGCCCGGCGCGCGGCGCGGTCGCGATCCGCGACGTGACGCTGCGCTATCCCTCGCGGCCGGATTACGCCGCGCTCGACGGTTTTTCGCTCGATGTCGCGCCCGGCGAAGCGGTGGCGCTGGTGGGTCCGTCGGGCGCGGGAAAATCCAGCGTGTTCCAGATCCTGCTGCGTTTCTACCCGACCCAGGGCGGGCAGGTTCTGTTCGACGGCGTCGATGTCGCGGATGTCGATCCGATCGACCTGCGCCGTCACATGTCCATCGTGGCGCAGGACCCGGTGATCTTCTCCGGCACGCTGGCCGACAACATCCGCTACGGCCGGCCGGATGCGAACGACGAAGACGTGCGCCGCGCCGCGGACGCGGCCGCCGCGACCGAGTTCATCGCGGCCCTGCCGAACGGGCTGGAAACCCTGGTCGGCGAACGCGGCGTTACGCTGTCGGGCGGACAGCGCCAGCGCATCGCCATCGCCCGGGCCATTCTGCGCGACGCGCCGCTGCTGCTGCTCGACGAAGCCACCAGCGCGCTCGACGCTGAGAACGAGAGGCTGGTGCAACGCGGCCTCGCCAATCTGATGACCGGGCGCACCACCATCGTCATCGCCCACCGGCTGGCGACGATCCAGCGTTTGAAGCGTATCGTGGTGATGGACCGGGGCCGGGTCGTGGGCGAAGGCAGCCATGCCGAACTGGTCGCACGCGGTGGGCTTTATGCCCGGCTGGCGAATCTGCAATTCTCCTCCGCGGCGGCACTCGCAGGATAGGGGACGGCGATGAAGATCAATCCGTGGACCCGCATCGCCGCGACGGCGGGCGCGGTGGCGATCGTCGCCGTTTCGGCGGGCACCTATCGCATGCTGGAATCCCACGGCGTCTTCACTACGGTGAAGCCGGGCTTCGACGGGAC
>DAIDUA010000198.1 GCA_027456965.1 Alphaproteobacteria bacterium
ATGCAGAGCGAGGCGACGCTGGTGGCGAGTATTGGGTAACAAAATTCAAAAAGCAGAAAAACTTTGGTCCCGACATTCGTGGATTGTTGCTTGATGAGGAATTGATCCCGTTCTTCGCCGACCGTCTCAAAGTCGCCCTCAAAGAAAAGGGCACACGCCACGATCTGATCGATGCCGTGTTCAGTCTCGGCAATGAGGATGATCTGGTGCGGCGGGTGGCGCGGGTGGAAGCGCTGCAGACCTTCCTCAAGACAGACGAGGGCATCAATCTGCTGGCGGCCTACAAGCGCGCGGTGAATATCCTGAAAGCCGAAGAGAAGAAGGACAAGACCACCTACGAAGGTGATCCAGATCCTGAGGCCTTTGTGCTGCATGAGGAGAAGGCGCTTTACGTCGAGCTGGCGACCGCAAGTGAACTCGTGCGGGGAGAGATCGAACGCGAGCATTTTGTTGAAGCGATGGAGGTCATGTCCCGTCTGCGCAAGCCGGTGGATGCCTTCTTCGACAAGGTCACCGTCAACGACAAGGACCCGGCGCTGCGCAGGAACCGTCTGCTGCTGCTGTCCCGCTTGCGCGCCACGCTGCATTTGTCTGCGGATTTCTCGAAGATCGAAGGCTGAGACCGTCGCGCAATGAAATTGCGGGGTTCCGTGCGGCCGATGTGCGCTGCACAAATATGCAACACGATGCGCGAAAGCGACGCAGTCCACGACAACGTTCGGATGATAGCGCTCACAGGAAACCGCTTACTTAATCGCGGCCGCATCCGCCGATAACGGCAAGAATTTGATTTTACGCAAAAAACAGCACGCGTCTTCGCGCCCGCGTGTCACATTGCTTCCGCAGCGGGAGTACTTATGAACAGAAGGTACTGAGAGTCCATCGTGTCTCTCGATTGTCATGGCCCACGAATGCAGACCGTGTGATTGAACGTCCATCCCGCGGCTATGCTCCGCGGGACTGCAAGACTGTGGTTGAGGTGCGCTTGTCTTCAATCGGGCGGCCTTCATTCGCTGGCTATGACGATGTGGTCGCGAAACGCTAGCAAGGGTAGAGAAACAATGACCAAATGGGTTTATTCGTTCGGTAGCGGCAAGGCCGATGGCGAAGCGAAAATGAAGAATCTGCTCGGCGGCAAGGGCGCCAACCTTGCCGAAATGAGCAATCTGGGGCTTCCCGTACCTCCCGGCTTCACCATCACGACCGAAGTCTGCACCTATTATTACGCGAACGGTCAGACCTATCCCGCCGATCTGCAGAAGCAGGTCGACGACGCCGTGGTGACCGTCGGCAAGCTGATGGATGCCAGGCTCGGCGATACCCAGCGTCCGCTGCTGGTGTCGGTCCGCTCAGGCGCGCGCGTTTCGATGCCGGGCATGATGGATACGGTGCTCAACCTCGGCCTCAATCCCGAAACTACGGAAGGCCTGGTCAAGCTGACCGGCAATGCGCGGTTCGTCTATGACTCCTACCGCCGCTTCATCCAGATGTATTCCGGCGTCGTGCTCGGCCTGGAACATGCCGACTTCGAGGAGATCATCGAAGTCGAGAAGGAAGCCAAGGGCGTCGAGCTGGACACCGAACTGGACGCGGACGACCTCAAGAAGATCGCCGGCCTGTTCAAGGATGTCGTCAAGAGGAAGCTTGGCAAGCCGTTCCCGGACGACGTGAAGGAGCAGTTGTGGGGCGCCATCGGCGCCGTGTTCAGCTCGTGGCAGGTGCCGCGCGCCAAGACCTATCGCCGCCTGAACAAGATTCCGGAGGATTGGGGCACGGCCGTCAACGTGCAGGCGATGGTGTTCGGCAACCGCGGCGACACCTCCGCGACGGGCGTCGCGTTCACCCGCGATCCCGCCACCGGCGAGAAGCTGCTGTACGGCGAGTTCCTGATCAACGCCCAGGGCGAGGACGTCGTCGCCGGCATCCGCACGCCGCAGGCGATCTCCAAGATCGTGCGCGAGCGACAGGGCGCCAAGAAGCCGTCGATGGAAGAAGCCATGCCGTCGATGTTCAAGGAACTGAAGGGCATCGGCGACAAGCTGGAAGGCCATTTCTGCGAAATGCAGGACGTGGAGTTCACCATCCAGGAAGGCAAGCTCTATATGCTGCAGTGCCGTACCGGCAAGCGGACGGCGAAGGCGGCGCTGAAGATCGCCGTCGACATGGTCGGCGAGAAGTTGATCGACAAGAACACGGCGATCACGCGCGTCGATCCCGCCGCCCTCGACCAGTTGCTGCATCCGACACTCGATCCCAATGCTGCCAAAGTGACGATTGCGGAGGGTCTTGCCGCGTCGCCCGGCGCTGCGGTCGGCGAGGTCACCTTCACGGCCGACGAAGCCGAGAAGAAAGCTGCCGACGGGCATGACGTCATCCTGGTCCGTACGGAAACCAGCCCGGAAGACATCCACGGCATGCACGCGGCCAAGGGCATTCTGACGGCGCGCGGCGGCATGACGAGCCATGCAGCCGTCGTGGCGCGCGGCATGGGGCGGCCCTGCGTGGCAGGTGCCGGTGCGCTGAGGATCGACGCCGATGCCGGCACGATGACGGCAGGGGCGGTGACGGTCAAACGCGGCGAGGTCATCACCATCGACGGCACGGCCGGCAAGGTGTTCAAGGGCCGCGTGCCCATGCGTCAGCCCGAGCTGACCGACGACTTCAACACGCTGATGACCTGCGCCGACGAAGTGCGGCGGCTCAAGGTGTTCACCAACGCCGACACGCCGACGGACGCGAAGACGGCGCGCAGCTTCGGGGCGCAGGGCATCGGCCTGTGCCGCACCGAGCACATGTTCTTCGATGCCGAGCGCATCATTGCCGTGCGCCAGATGATCCTGGCGGAAGACCGTGGTGAGCGCGAGAAGGCTCTCGCCAAGCTGCTGCCGATGCAGCGCAGCGACTTCGAGGGAATTTTCAAGGAGATGTCGGGCCTGCCCGTCATCATCCGTCTGCTCGATCCGCCGCTGCACGAGTTCCTGCCGCAGAAGGAAGAGGAATTCGCGTCGGTGGCGGCGGCGGCCGGCGTCAGCGTCGCCAAGCTCAAGTCGAAGAGCGTCGGACTGCACGAGATGAACCCGATGCTGGGCCACCGCGGCTGCCGTCTGGGCGTCACCTATCCTGAAATCACCGAGATGCAGGCGCGCGCCATCCTGGAAGCGGCCCTCAACGTGCAGGACAAGGGCGTCGACGTCCATGTCGAGATCATGATCCCGCTGGTCGCGTTCAAGACGGAGTTTGATGTGTTGAAGGACCGCATCGAGGCGGTCGCGGCCGACATCAAGAAGGAGCGTGGAAAGCTGCCGCACTACAAGATCGGCACCATGATCGAGCTTCCGCGCGCCGCCTTGCGCGCCGGCGAAATCGCCGAGAGCGCGGAGTTCTTCTCTTTCGGCACCAACGCCCTGACGCAGACCACGCTCGGCATGAGCCGCGACGATGCGGGCGCCATCCTGGCGGAGTATCTGACGAAGGGCGTGATCGCGCGCGATCCGTTCGTGACCATCGACCGCGACGGCGTCGGCGAGTTGATCAGGATCGCAGCCGAGCGCGGCCGCAAGACGCGTCCGGATATCACAATCGGCATCTGCGGCGAGCACGGCGGCGATCCGGAATCGATCCTGCTGTGTCATGAATCGGGTCTCGATTACGTCTCCTGTTCACCATTCCGAGTCCCCGTGGCGCGGCTTGCTGCCGCACAAGCGGCGCTCAAAGCGGTCGAGCGTGACGTCTGAAGCATTATAATCTGTATGCGGATTAAATGGGGAATCTCTGGTAAATATCCAGGGATTCCCTGTTTTTTTGGATGAATGCGTGACGCGGTGTCACGAATGAACATTTTTTTGTTTGACGATTCGGATTTTCTTCGTCACAAGGCGCGACCTTGGAAATGGGAATGGGGTGGGAGCATTCGGAGTTAACGCCGTAACAGTCGAAACGAAATCCGAAGAGAGTCATTCCCGATGAATCAGAAATCCAGAGATGCACTCTTGCGGTCCGACCGCGTTCTCGTCGGCGCGCTGGCAATTGTACTCGCTGCGGTGAGCGCCGCCGTCGGTGCCGCCGCCGCTTATCGTCCGCATGCTGA
This sequence comes from Alphaproteobacteria bacterium, assembly GCA_027456965.1. GTDB lineage: Bacteria > Pseudomonadota > Alphaproteobacteria > Micropepsales > Micropepsaceae > Rhizomicrobium. The sequence continues at coordinate 4,088 of DAIDUA010000198.1, forward strand.
GCAAGCGCAGACTTCGGTTGTGGTGGCCAAGGCCGCGACGCCGACGGTGCCCATGGAGCCTGTTCTGGCGAGCATGAAGCCGTCCAACAAGTCGGTCGTTGAGCAGCTCATCATGAACAAGCTTCTGGCGGAGCATCGCTGCCTGTCGGAAGTCATGTATTACGAAGCCCGCGGCGAGGGCGAAACCGGCGAGAAGGCCGTGGCCGAGGTGGTCTTCCATCGCATGCGGACCGGCAATTACGGGCAGTCGATCTGCGCCGTCGTCTATGAGGGCGCCGACAAGCCCGGCTGCCAATTCTCGTTTGCCTGCAACGGCGATCTGAGGGAGCCCAAATCTCCTCAGGACTGGCTCAGGGCCCAGGTCCTGGCCGCCCGCATTCTGACGGGGGAAGAGCATCTGGGGGACATCACCGAAGGCGCCACCAGCTATCACGCCGTGTCGGTCCAGCCCGACTGGGCCAACGAACTGGAGCGCACGGTGCAGATCGGCAACCATATCTTCTACAAGAACCCGCCGCATTCGCGTGCGCTGTAGGTCCTAGAAGTCCAGCGCGACGTCGAGGCAGGCCGCCGAGTGCGTGATGGCGCCCGACGAGATGTAGTCCACGCCGGACTCGGCGATGGCGCGCACCGTGTCCAGCGTAACGTTGCCGGACGCTTCGAGCACAGCCTGTCCCGCGGCCATGTCCACCGCGCGTCTGAGTTCGGCGGTGCCCATGTTATCCAGCAGGATCGTGTCGACGCCCAGCTGCAGCGCTTCCTGAAGCTGCTCCAGCGAGTCCACTTCGACTTCGATCTTCGCCATGTGCCCGAGGCCCGCGCGCGCGCGGGCGACCGCGTGGGCGATCCCGCCTGCCGCGACGATGTGGTTGTCCTTGATGAGCACCGCATCGTCCAGGCCGAAGCGGTGGTTGAATCCGCCGCCGCAGCGCACGGCGTATTTCTCCAGCAGGCGCAGGCCCGGCGTGGTCTTGCGCGTGCAGACGATGCGCGCCTTGGTACCCGCAACGGCCTCCACGAGCTTCGAGGTCGCCGTCGCGATGCCCGAAAGACGGCCGACGAAATTCAACGCCACGCGCTCGGCCGCGAGAATGCTCCGCGCCGGTCCCTCGATGGTCGCCAGGCCCATGCCGGCATTCGCCTCGTCGCCGTCCTGGAGTTCGAAATGGAAATCGAGCGAGGGATCGACGAGGCGGAACGCCGTTTCGGCGGCGATCAGTCCGGCAATCGTTCCGGGCCTGCGCGCCACCAGCAGGGCCCTCGCGAGGCGTTCGGCCGGCACCACCAGTTCGCTTGTGATGTCGCCGGCGCGGCCCAGATCCTCCTCAAGCGCCCGCCGCACGACGGGTTCGACGAGCAGGAGGTGGGGAGGCCGGAGGCGGCTGCGGTCGAGCATGTTGTCAGCCGGCGGCGCGGCTTTGGGCCGTGGGTGCCGCTGCGATTATCTTCTCGGCGTCGGAGAGGGTCAGGAAGGTGCGCACGCCGCCGGCGGCGGTCTGCGGATAATCTGTGCGGAAATGGCCGCCGCGGCTCTCGTGCCGCGCCAGCGCGCCGGCAACGACAAGCTTCGCCGCAGCGGTCATGTTGAGCAACGCCGGTTCATGCGCGCCCGCGCGTTCGATCTGAAGGATGACGCGCAAGGCCTCGCTCAAGCCTTCGGCGTTTCGTTCGAGACCGGCGAAACGGCTCATCGCGTCGCGCAACGCTTTCGGAGGCGGCAGCACACGGAACCGTTCGGGCGTCGGCAAGATGCCGCGACGCGGACGCGTCACCTCGCGTTCACGCAAATCGTCGGCCAGGCGTGCACCGAACACCAGAGCCTCCAGCAACGAGTTGGAGGCGAGGCGGTTCGCGCCGTGCAGCCCCGTCGCCGCGCATTCGCCGACGGCCCAAAGCCCTTCCAGCGACGTGCGGCCATGGGTGTCCGTGGCAATGCCGCCCATATGGTAATGCGCCGCCGTTGCGACCGGGATCGGCTGTGTCGCCGGATCGATGCCTTCTTCGCGGCAGGCGGCGTACACCGTCGGGAATTTCTCGGAGAATTTCGCGCCGACGGCATCCCGGCAATCGAGGAACACTTTGTGTCCGGCGGCGATCTGGCGATGGATGGCGCGCGCCACCACGTCGCGCGGCCCAAGTTCCGCGTCGGGATGGATCGCGGG
>DAIDUA010000199.1 GCA_027456965.1 Alphaproteobacteria bacterium
CTCGACGAGCCGCTGGCGGCGCTGGACACTGCCGGCAAGAAGCTGGTGGCCGAGACGATCACCGCGCACTGCGCCGCGGGCGGCATCGTCGTGGCGGCGACGCATGATCCGCTGGGCGTGCAGTGCGAGAAGCTGACCCTGGAGAAAGCGCCATGAGCCCTTTCTTCGCGCTTCTGTCGCGGGATATCCGTTTGGCCGTCCGCGCCGGCGGCGGCGCGACCCTGGCGCTTGCCTTCTTCGCCTGTGTCGTAACGCTGGTGCCGCTCGGCGTCGGTTCGGATTTGCGGCTGCTGTCGCGCATCGCCGGCGGCGTGCTGTGGGTGGCCGCCGTGCTGGCGGCGCTGCTGTCGCTCGATCGTCTGTTCCAGGCCGATTTCGAGGACGGCAGTCTGGATCTGATCGTGCTGTCGCCCCTGTCCCTGGAGGTCTCGGTGCTGGCCAAGACGACCGCGCACTGGCTCGCCCCCGGTCTGCCGCTGACCGTGTTGTCGGCGCTGCTGGCGGTGCTGTTCGATCTTTCCGTCAAGGCAACCGGAGCGCTGGTTCTGTCGCTGCTGGTCGGGACGCCGGCGGTCAGCGCCATCGGCGCCGTCGGCGCGGCGCTGACCCTGTCCATCCGCCGCGGCGGCCTGATCCTGCCTTTGATCGTGCTGCCGCTGCTGGCGCCCGCCGTGATCTTCGGCAGCGGCGTGGTGCAGGCCGCGCAGGACGGTCTGGCCAATGGCGCGTTTCTCTTTCTGGCAGCTTTTTCCGTGCTTTCGGTCCTGTTGTCGCCGTTCGCGGCGGCGGCGTCGGTACGCCTCAATCTGGCTACGTGAAACCCGCAATTGCCGCCTTTGCCCCGGCGGTCTAGAGAAGTGACATGCTCTTCGAACTCGCAAATCCCAAGCGTTTCATGGTAGTAAGCGGCACGTTCCTGCCATGGCTGGGGACAGCCGCGGCGGCGTGCCTGGTGGCCGGCCTTGTGCTCGGCTTCACGACGCCGCCCGACTACCAGCAAGGCGACACGGTGCGGATCATGTTCCTGCACGTGCCGGCGGCCTTGACGGCGATGATGACCTACGGACTGATGGCGCTGGCGTCGGCGATCGGCCTGATCAACCGCCACCCGCTGGCCGACGTCGCGGCGAAATCTGCGGCGCCGCTGGGCGCGGTGTTCACCGCGCTCGGCCTGATCACCGGATCCCTCTGGGGTAAGCCGATGTGGGGCGCCTGGTGGGTGTGGGACGGGCGGCTGACGTCGTTCCTGCTGCTGCTGCTGCTCTATCTCGGCTACATCGCATTAGGGAACGCCATCGAGGACGAAACCCAATCCGCGCGCGCCTGCGCCATCCTTGCGATCGTGGGCGCCGTGAACCTGCCGATCATCGATTTCTCCGTCGACTGGTGGACCACGCTGCACCAGGGCGAGAGCATTCTGCGTGCGGGTGGGCCGTTGATCTCGCCCGTCTTTCTGTGGCCGCTGTTCCTGGTGGCGCTGGGCTACACGCTTTTGTTCTTCAGCCTGTGGATCATCCGCATCCGGACGACAATCATGAGCCGCCGGGTCCGCACATTGATGCTGTCGAGGGCCGCATGAGCAACTTCCTGTTCGAAGGCGGCTATGGCTTCTACGTGTGGTCGGCCACGGCGATCAGCGTGATCGCTCTGGGGCTCGCCACCGCCGTGACGCTCAACGCCTACCGCAAAGCCAAACGCGCGCTCGCCGAGCTGGAAGGCAAGAGGTAGCGGGCCGTCTTCAGCTTTCGGAAACCAAGTTTTGAAATACTGGCGGGATGCAGATCAGCGCCGCAAATCTTTTGCTCGCGTCCCAGCAGCAGGCCAAGCCCTCTGCGCGGCCCGATCCAACCGCGTTCGCCTCGGCGCTCGCGGAGGAAAAGCCGCCATTCGAGCCCCTGCCGTTCAAGCAGACCGCCGCGCCCCAGCACGCCGCGGCGGCACAGGTTGCACAGCCCCGCCCGGTGCAACCGGCGCCCATGGGCTCCCAGGTCGATATCCGCGTTTAGGCTCGCCAAAGCTCAGCCGCGGCGGCGTCGCGCCTTCAGCCGGTGCTTGCCCCCGCCATTGGCCGCATAGGCCTCCCCGGCCGACGCGATGGCCGACAGGGCCTTGATGAACTTGCTGCGTTCGGAGGGCAGCAAGGGGTCGAGCAGGGCCCGTTCGGCCCGGTCGGCCGCCGCCCGCGCAGCCCTCAAAGCCTTGCGTCCGTTGCCGGTGATGGCGACGGCGTTGGCGCGCGCATCCGTCTCGGTGCGTTCGCGCGATAGAAGTCCGCGCTCCAACATCCGGCGTACCATCTCCGCCAGCGTTGAACGGTCGATGCCCGTCATCTCGACAAGCGCCGTTTGGCTCACGCCCTCATTGTTCTCGAGAGCGGCGAGCACGGTGAACTGTTGCTTGGTCAGCTCGCTGTTGCCGGCCTCGCGTGCGTAGAGATCGCCGAAATATTGCTGGCAACGCTTGATGAGATGGGACGGCGCCTCGGCAAGATCGAAGCTGCCGTTCGGCCTGCGCTGACCTTTCATACAACACCCCTGCCCTATTGAAATACCCCGATCGACGTTACGCGTCGATTCGAATTCTGAAAACTATCCCCTGAACGCCGGGTGGCTCAGCGCGCCTGACGGATAACGCGCATACGGAACAATAAACGGGCGCGCGACCGCCGACAACTGTCTCTATCGTGTTTACGCCGACGATGGCAATGTGAGAATTACGAATGCGACCATTTTTGTCCCAGCCGCAGAGCTTGGAACGCCGGTTGAAATGTTATTTCTGCGTCGCACACATTGACATGGATGGTACAGCACGGTCCTCAACTTCTCCGCTATCTTCCGCGGGATACCGCACGTCGTATCAACTTTCCGACTGATCGATGCTTGGTGCTTCAGCCTCAATCTGATGCTTGAGGAGGAAAGGCGTCTGGCTCAACGAGAACAAAACGGTCAGCGTGATGGCGCCGAAGACATGGAAGTTGACCCATATATCGTTTGAAAAGTTTCGCCAGATCAACTCGTTGAGAATCGCCATCCCAAAAAAGAACAGTCCGAAGCGCCAAGTAAGGCCGCGCCAGCCTTCCTCGCTCAAACTCACCGCCATGCCGAGAACGTATTTCGCGAGCGATCGCTTGAAATACAGGCCGCCTAGCAGTAGCGAGCCGAACAGCGCGTAGATCATGGTCGGCTTCATCTTGATGAACATATCGTTGTTCAAATAAAGCGTGAGGCCGCCGAATACCAAGACGATGGCGGCGGTAAACACGGGTACGGGATGGATTTTGCGGTCGAGCCAATAGCCGATACCAACGGCTGTGACAGCAGCGGCCATGATGGTTGCCGTCGCCACATGAAGGTCGAACAGCTTATATGCTGTGAAGAACAGCAGTAGCGGCCCAAAATCGAGGATCATGCGTCGCAATTGGTGGTTCATGCGGCTCCTGTGAGCGCTTTGGCGAATGCATCCGCGACGAAGGGTTGCAGATCGTCCTCGCTTTCGCCGACGCCGATGAAGTGAACGGGCAAGGCGAATTTTGTCGCAAGTGCGACCAGAATACCGCCCTTGGCGCTGCCGTCCAGCTTGGTCATGACGAGGCCGGTCAACGGAACGGCGGCGGAGAACGCCTCCACCTGTACGATCGCATTCTGACCTGTGGTTGCATCGAGCACGAGCAGCACCGCATGCGGCGCCGCCGGGTCGATCTTCTTGATGACGCGGGCGATTTTTCCCAGTTCCGCCATCAGCCCCGCTTTGTTCTGCAATCGGCCGGCCGTGTCGATCAGCACAACGTCGGTCCCAGATTGCCGCGCGCGCATTAGCGCGTCGAAGGCAAGGCCAGCCGCATCTGCACCCGGTGCCCGTGCGAAGACTTCGGCATCGGCACGCTTGCCCCAGACCTGCAGCTGCTCGATGGCCGCAGCGCGGAAAGTGTCGCCGGCGGCGATCAGAACTTTATGTCCGTCGCGCCCAAGCTTGCTGGCGATCTTGCCAATCGTGGTGGTCTTGCCGGTGCCGTTGACGCCTGCAACCAGCACAACAAAAGGTTTCTTTGAACGGTCGATGACCAGCGGCTTCTCCGCAGGTGCCAAGACGCGCGCGATTTCCTCGGCAAGTATACGACGCAGTTCGGCACCCGAAATATCTTCGTCGTAGCGTCCCCGCGCGATGGTAGCGGTGATCTCTCGCGCGGTCATGGCGCCCAGATCGGCGCGGATCAGCGCTTCTTCGAGTGCCTGAACCGTCTCGGCGTCGAGTTTTTTCCGGACAAGGATGTCGGCGAGACCAAGCGTGCCCGCGCTTTTCGCCAAGCCTTCTTTCAGCCGCTCGAAGAAGGTCGCTGGCGGGGGAGCTTCGCCGAATTGCCTCATGACAGGAGATCCGCCGTCAGATGGTCGCGCGCCGCGCTGGCGATGCGCGCGCGCAGGAAGGCACCGGGCGTAGCCCCGCCGCTGAAACGCGTCGGGGTGAAGCACGGCGTCCGGCCTACTCCGGTCTTTTCGACCAGCAGCTCCTGTTCGCTACCGACCAGTCCCGCCAAACGTTGCGCCAGGGCCGTCTCGCCCTTGGCGCGCAGCCGTCCGGCGCGCTCCTTGGCGAGAGCGCGTGGAACCTGCGGCATGCGTGCGGCGGGCGTGCCGTTACGCGGGCTGAATGGGAAGACATGCAGCAGCGACAGTCCGGCCTCGTCGACCAGTCTCAGCGTGTTTTCGAACATCTCTTCGGTTTCGGTCGGAAACCCGGTGATCAGGTCTGCGCCAAAGGCCGCTTCGGGGCGGAGGTGGCGTACCTCTTCACAGAACTGGATCGTATGGGCACGCGTGTGGCGACGCTTCATGCGCTTGAGGATCATGTCGTCGCCCGACTGCGCCGACAGGTGAAAATGCGGCATCAGGCGTTCCTCCTCGGCGATCACTGTCATCAACTCCCGATCGGTTTCGACAGAGTCGATGGAGGACAAGCGTAGTCGCTTCAGGTCCGGTACCAGCTTCAGTATCTTGCGCACAAGCATGCCGAGCGTCGGCTTACCCGGAAGGTCGCTACCGTAGGAAGTAAGATCGACACCAGTCAGAACGATTTCAGCAAAACCGTTACCGACCAGCCGCCGCGCTTCCTCCACCACCGCGCCCGCGCCGACGCTGCGCGAATTGCCACGACCGTAAGGGATGATGCAGAAGGTGCAGCGATGGTCGCAGCCGTTCTGGATTTGCAGGAAGGCGCGGCTCTTGCCGTCGAAGCTGTCGACAAGCTGCGAGGCTGTCTCTTTCACACTCATGATATCGTTGACGCGAATGCGTTCGCCGAAGTCGGTGTAGCTCTTAGTCTCAAGCTTCTCGTGATTGCCGAGCACCATGGCGACTTCCGCCATCGCGGCATAGGTTTCCGGTTCTGTTTGCGCCGCGCACCCCGTGACGATGATGCGTCGGCCGGGATGCAGGCGGGCCAACCGGCGGATTTCCTGCCGCGACTGGCGCACCGCTTCCGCCGTCACCGCACAGGTGTTGACGATCACAGCATTGGCCAGCCCCGCCTCTGCGGCACGCGCGCGAATGGCCTCGGATTCATAGGCATTCAGCCGGCAGCCGAAGGTGATGACGTCGGTGCCGCTCACAGTTTGAGCCCCGCGAAATCGATTTCGCCGCGGAAGGATAGCGTTGCCGGACCGGTCATCAAGATATGGCCGTCACTCTCACGCAATTCGATGGCGAGCACGCCGCCGTCTAGCTCCACCTCCACCTTGGCGTCAGCGAGGCCGCGGCGATGTGCGGCCACAGCCACGGCACAGGTGCCCGAGCCGCAGGCCTGGGTGATCCCGGCGCCGCGCTCCCACACCCGCATGCGCAAATGGGCGCGGTCGCGTACGCTGACGAACTCGACATTGGTGCGCTTGGGAAACATGGGATGGGTTTCAATGCGCGGGCCCAGGCTCGCCACCGGCGCAGCGTCGGCATCGTCCACGAACAGCACACAATGCGGATTACCCACCGATACGGCAGACACCATGTGCGACGCGCCGTCGACGTTCAGCGCGAAGCGGTTGGTATCGGCGGGGTGGGCAAGCGGCACCTTGTCCCACATCAGGTTCGGGGCACCCATGTCCACAGTGATCATGCCGCCGCCTGCGTCGGTGCAGACCAGCGCCCCGCCCAGCATGTCGATGCGTACCGCGCCATTGTCCATTTCCTCCATCAGCAAACGCGCCACGCAGCGTGCCGCATTGCCACAGGTTTCTACTTCGCCGCCGTCTGCGTTGTAGATGCGCATGACGGCATCGGCGCCGCTGGCGCCCCGTTCAACAACGATCACCTGATCGCAGCCGACGCCGCGCCGCCGGTCGGCGATCGCGCGGGCGGTCGCTGCGTCGAGCGCAAGCCCTTGTTTTCGCGCGTCGAACACGACGAAATCGTTGCCAAGGCCGTGCATTTTCAGAAATGGGGTCATAACGGGCCTATATAGGCCGTGACTTCTTCCCCCACCAGTGCCGGGTTGACCTTTCGACAGCGTTTCCGGTCAATCTGTGCGCTTTTTGGGGAGGTCCGGATGCACCGTTTCGCCCTGCTGTTGCTCGGGCTGCTCGCTGCCATTGCCGCGATCGCGGCCGACAAGGGAAAGACCGTGGAAGATCCTTATCTCTGGCTGGAAGACATCCATAGCGCGAAGGCGACGGAGTGGGTACGCGAACAAAACGCCCGCTCCGTTGCCGCGCTTAAAGCCGATCCCAGTTATCAGAAGAATTACGAATCCATTCTCAAGGTCCTGGATGCGACCGACCGCATTCCCTACGGCAACCTTGACCACCAATACGTCTTCAATTTCTGGCAGGACGCGGAACACCCCAAGGGTGTGTGGCGGCGCACGACCATCACCGACTACGCCAATCCCATCCCCCATTGGGAAATCCTGCTCGATCTCGACAAGCTTGCCGCCGACGAAAAGGAGAACTGGGTATGGAAGGGCGCGGATTGTGCGTCAACGCTCACGCGCTGCCTGATTTCGCTGTCGCGCGGCGGCGGTGACGCCGTTGTGATCCGCGAATTCGATCTTTCCACGAAGCGCTTCCTGAAAGACGGCTTCACTCTTCCCGAGGCCAAGTCGAACGCGACCTACCTCAACGGCGATGACCAGGTCTTGTTCGGCACGGATTTCGGCCCCGGTTCGATGACCAGTTCCGGTTATCCGCGCATCGTCAAACTATGGAAGCGCGGCAAGGCAACAGGCGACAAAGCGATCACAGTCTACGAAGGAAAGCCGACGGACGTCGCGTCGCAGGTCACCGTTTTTCACGACCCGAAGTGGTTCGACACGGCGATCGTCGTCCGGGCAAGGAGTTTCTTCGAGTCGGAGTACTTCGAGGTCACGCTCGACGCGGACGCAGGACCGCGGATTCCCGTGCCGCTTTCCGCCGACCTCAAGGGCGCCATCGGCGGCCAGCTGATCTTCACCTTGCGGGACGATTGGACGCTTCCGGATGGCCGTCGGGTCGCCAAAGGCTCGCTAATCGCGCTGCCGCTGCACAAAACCAAGGCCGTAGACGTCAACAAAAGCCAGGACCTGCCGACGGATGCCCACGACGTGGCCGTGCTCTACACACCGGGTCCGCACGCGTCGATCGACGAGGTCTCCACGGGCCGCGATGCCGTCTATGCCTCGATCTACGATAATGTAGTGGGCTCAGTCCACGCCTTCCGCTTGGTGGACGGCAAGTGGGCGGACAAGAAACTCGATCTGCCGGCCGGCGGCTCGACGCACATCATTTCGACGAACGATTTCGGGTCCGAAGCTTATTTCAGTTTCGAGAATTTCCTGAGGCCGTCGACGCTCTATGCCGACAAGGGCGACGACAGGCCGGTGGAGATCAAGTCGCTGCCGGCGCGCTTCGATGCGTCGGGGCTTGAGACCGAACAGTTCGAAGCGACGTCGAAGGACGGCACGAAGGTGCCGTACTTCGTAGTACGCCGGAAAGATGCCGAGGGGCCGGCGCCAACCATCCTTTACGGCTATGGCGGCTTTGAGATTTCGCTGACGCCGTCCTATTCGGCGAACATCGGCAGGCTGTGGCTGGCCAAGGGTGGCACGTATGTGCTCGCCAACATCCGCGGTGGCGGCGAGTTGGGGCCGGCCTGGCACGAAGCGGCGCTGAAGACCCATCGCCAGCATGCTTTCGACGATTTCGCGGCGGTCGCCGCCGACATCGAAAGGCGCGGGATCACCACACCGGCGCAACTCGGCATCATGGGCGGATCGAACGGGGGGCTACTGGTTTCGACGGTGATGACACAGCATCCCGAGTTGCTTGGCGCTGTGGTCTGCCAAGTGCCTCTGATCGACATGCTCCGCTATACGCATATCGGGGCGGGTGCGTCGTGGATTGCAGAATATGGCGATCCGGCCGATCCCAAAATGGCGGCTTATATCCACACCTATTCGCCGTACCAGAACGTCAGCGCAAAGAAGAAATATCCACCGGTGTTCTTCGTCACCGCCACCAGCGACGATCGTGTCACGCCGGTGCATGCCCGCAAGATGGCGGCGAAGATGGAGGCGCAGGGCCACAGCGTGATGTTTTACGAGAACACCGACGGCGGCCACGCGGCTGCCGCCAATCACAAGCAGGCGGCGGAGATGTGGGCGCTGTCCTTCGTATATCTGGCGCGGGAGCTCGGGCTGTAAATCTCTCGTGATGTCCTGGCATCACGGCTTGACCCGCAGGCTTCGGGTCGCCCACAAAACGTGGCCGATAGAAGCAGGAGGCGCGATTGCGCAAGCTCGTGGTGGCAGTTGCCGTGGCGGCATGTGTTTGGCAGGCGGCGAATGCCGCGCCGGTCGACAAGAATCCCTATCTGTGGTTGTCGGACATTCACGGCGCCAAGGCGCTTGATTGGGTAAAGCAGCAGAACGCCAAGAGCGACGCGGTCCTCAAGTCCGATCCGGTCTATGCGAAGGATCGCGCGGCCATCCTCTCCGTGCTGAATGCCAACGACCGCATTCCGCTAGGCACGCTCGACCATCAATGGGTGTTCAATTTCTGGCAGGGCGCGGGCCATGTGCGCGGCGTCTGGCGGCGCACCACCATCGCCGATTACGCGACCAAGGATCCGCACTGGCAGGTTCTGCTCGACGTCGACAAGCTCGACAAGGACACGCACAAGGACTTGGTGTGGAAGGGCGCGGACTGCACGCCGAGTTTCGACCGCTGCCTCGTGAGGTTGTCGCCTGGCGGCGGTGACGCAGTGGCGATCCGCGAATTCGCTCCCAAAAGCGGCAAATTCTTGGATAGCGGCTTCTCGCTGCCCGTCGCGAAATCCACGGCGCGCTATATCGACGACAACACGGTTCTGTTCGCCACGGATTTCGGGCCGGGCACGATGACGCCGTCGTCCTACCCGCGCATTGTCAAACTGTGGCATCGCGGCACGCCGCTCTCTGCGGCAAAGACCGTTTTCACCGGTGAGCCGAACGACATGTCCGCCGGCCCGCAGGTCTTTCATGGACCTTACGACACGATCGCGCTGATCGTGCGCCGCCCCAGTTTCTTCAAGGCGGACTACTTCTACGTGCGCCCCGACGGTACGACACTGAAACTGCCACTGCCGCAGGACGCCCAGCTGCAGGGCGTGACGGACGGCCTCTTGATCGCGACCTTGCAGAACGCGTGGACGCCCTCTGGCGGCAAGCCGATTGCCCAAGGCTCGTTGATCGCCTTCCGGGTTCTGGATTTCGCGCGGACGGGCAAGATGCCTGCGATTTCCGTGCTCTATGCGCCCGGCCCGCATGCGATGATCGACGAGGTTTCTGCTGGACAGGATGCGGTCTATGCCTCGATTTACGAGGACGTGAAGGGCGCCGTCCACGAATTCCGCTTTTCGCACAACGCTTGGAGCGACGCGAAACTCGGCCTGCCGGACGACGGCTCGACCGATATCGTGTCCACAAACGACTGGGGTCCGCAGGCCTATTTCACCTATCAGAGCTTCCTCGTGCCGCCGACACTTTACGCCTACGACGGCGGCTCGGCGCCGAAGGTGATCAAGGCTCAGTCCGCGCACTTCGACGCCAGCAGCGTCACCGTCGACCAACATTGGGCGGTGTCGAAGGACGGCACCAAGATCCCCTATTTCCTGATCCGTCCGAAAGCCGCGAAGGGGCCGGTCCCCACGATCCTGTATGGGTACGGCGGCTTCCAGCTGTCGTTGACACCCTGGTACTGGAACGACGGTCATCGGCCGCTCGATGCGGGACAAACCTGGCTTACGAAAGGCGGCGCCATCGCCGTCGCCAACATCCGTGGCGGGGGCGAGTTCGGGCCGTCCTGGCATCAGGCGGCGCTGAAATATCATCGCCAGCGCGCCTATGACGATTTCGAAGCCGTGGCGGCCGATGACCGTCGTTCCAGTACCAGGGTGTCAACGACAGCTGGAAGCCGCCGTACCCATACAGGATCGTGGGGACCGGCCCCTTCGCGGCTTTCG
>DAIDUA010000200.1 GCA_027456965.1 Alphaproteobacteria bacterium
GGCCTCCGCCGCCGGTCAAGACGTATATCGTCTTCTTCGACTTCAATAAGTCGAACCTGACCGAAGCTGCCGAGGCTGTCGTCGCGGAAGCCGTGAAGACGGCGAAGGCCAACGGCTTCGTGAAGGTGGAAGTTACCGGCCATACCGATACGGTCGGCTCGGACAAGTACAACATGAAGCTGTCGGTGCGCCGCGCCGAAGCCGTCAAGGACGAAATGGTCCGCGAAGGCATGGACGGCTCGACGATCTCGATCGAAGGCAAGGGCTTCCACGACCTGCTCGTTCCGACGGGCCCGGGCGTGCGTGAGCCTCAGAACCGCCGCGCGGTCATTGATCTGGGAAGCTGACAAGCCGACTAGGTGAGAATGAGGAAAGGGCGGGCCGCTTGGCCCGCCCTTTTCGTTTGTCCGGACGATCGCTGCCGGAGCGGACGCGCTCCGGCGGAAAAGGCGTCAGTCGAAGATGCCCGAGAACCAGCCCGATTTCTTTTCCTTGGATTCTTCCTTCGCGGGCTCTTGCGGCACAACTGCCGGTGCGGGCGCAGGGGCGGCGGCGGGCGCCGGCGGTGGCGCCGCGGGCAGGTCCGGCGGAGGTACCAACGCGGCGACCCGCAGAGGATTCGGCTTCGGAACGATATCGGGGCCGGCCTGAGCGCCTTGAAGGGTCACGGCGAGTTGCATCTGGCAGCTCTCGACCGGGGCGCCCAGATCGCCGTTCGCACCGCCGCCCACATCGCTGATCGGCACGCCGCTGACGAAATCGTCCAGGCTGGGCTTCTGGGGGGCCAGTGCCGCCGACACGACCAGATTGGCCGCCGTGCAGAAGTCCTGGCTTGCATGGACACGGCGCAATTCCGCCTTCGCCGCCAGGTCGGTCTTGAAACTGTTATAAGCCGCGTCGCCCTTCGACCAACCCATGGTGCGGTGAAACATCGTCAGCAACGTCTTATCGGAGCGCCGCAACTCGGGTCCAAAGATCGTCTGGAAGGCGTTGTAATTGATCCTGGCCTGTTCCCCGCAGGTCAGCGCGGCATCCATCAGCTCCTGCTGAATGGCGGAAGCCTGCATGGCCGTCACCTCGGCCGGACTGGCGCATCTCGATATCTTCCGCGCCTCGGCGCCGCTCGTGGCCGCCACACTCAGGGCCAGCACACATACGCCAGCCATCAATTTCCTGCCCATACCCATATGCCCAATCCCTTATGCCTTATCCGGCTGCTGCCGAGACCATAACATCGCCGCCCCGATTTTCACCATTTCTTCCCTGCCGCATCATTAAAAGCGAAATCCACGCCGCCTCAACGAAGCGTTCAGCTTATCCGCCTAGGCTTTCTGCGGGCTGGGCACCATGCGCACATACATCGTCGCAGCGGTTTTCTTGGCCTCCGCGCGCGCGGCCGCGGGGGACATGAACGGCGGCGCGCTGCCTTTGCAGGCCCATGTCCGGAACATCGACACCCGCTCCGCAGACCAAACCCTTTCACCGCAAGCCGCCCAATGGACCCGGAACAGGCTTCTAGGCGATGCGCTGGGCGACTGGCTGGGCGTCCGCAACGGGCGCTGGGAAATGTTCGACGAAGTCCTGACACCGGAGGATGGTCCCGCCATCTGCGGCACGATCCGCAAGAACGCCGCCGAAATACAATTGCGCTGGCACGCGGACGAATAGCCGCTCCGCCTTTTGCGGCCCTTTCCACTCCCCATCCGTTCTAGTATTTGTGCGCGCCCCGGCGACTTGCGCCGGACAGGTTAAGGACCGAGGTGTCATGTCGTACAAAGTCGCCGTCGTCGGCGCGACCGGAAATGTCGGTCGCGAGATGCTGAGCGTGCTGGCCGAGCGCCAGTTCCCCGTGAGCGAAGTCGTGGCCCTGGCCTCGACGAAATCCATCGGCACGGAAGTGTCGTTCGGCGACAAGACGCTCAAGGTGAAGGCGCTCGACTATTACGACTTCAAGGGCACCGATCTCGTCCTGATGAGCGCGGGCGGCAAGATATCCAAGGAATGGTCGCCGAAGATCGCGGCCCAGGGCGCGATCGTCATCGACAATTCCTCGACCTGGCGCATGGACCGCGAGGTGCCGCTGGTCGTTCCGGAGGTGAACGCCGACGCGCTCGACGGCATCAAGAAGGGCATCATTGCCAATCCCAACTGCTCCACCGCGCAGCTTGTGGTGGCGCTGAAGCCGCTTCACGACGAGGCCAAGATCAAGCGCGTGGTGGTGGCAACCTATCAATCGGTGTCGGGCGCCGGCAAGGACGGGATGGACGAGTTGTTCCGCCAGACGCGTGCGGTGTTCGTCACCGATCCGATCGAGACGGCCAAGTTCACCAAGCAGATCGCCTTCAATGTGATCCCGCACATCGATGTGTTCCTCGATTCCGGCTACACCAAGGAAGAGTGGAAGATGATGGTCGAGGTGCAGAAGATTCTCGATCCCGACATCCAGGTGAACGCCACCTGCGTACGCGTGCCGGTGTTCGTCGGTCATTCGGAAGCGGTGAATGTCGAATTCGAGAAGCCGATCACGGCGGAACGGGCGCGCGCCATCCTGCGCGAGGCGCCGGGCGTGCTGGTCGTCGACAAGCGCGAGGACGGCGGCTACATCACGCCCATCGAGTGCGCGGGCGAGGATGCCACCTATGTCAGCCGCATCCGCAAGGACCCCACCGTCGAATACGGCCTGTCCCTGTGGGTCGTCTCGGACAATCTGCGCAAGGGTGCGGCGCTGAACGCGGTTCAGATCGCCGAGTGCCTCGTCAACCGCAAGCTGCTGAAGAAGGCGGCCTGACCCACCCCGCGTCGGTTTGTTCCTTTCGGGGAATGGGAAACCGCTCTATTTTCGTGCGGTCGAACCGGCTCGTGCTTCGCCGGCTTGCGCTTAAAGGGGGGGCGGAATGACCTTTTCGCTCAGGCCGGTGTTCATCGGCTGGATCACGTTGCTGGCGCAGCTGCCGCTGCAGCTATTCCTGACGTTGTGGACGGCCTTGTTCTTCGGCGGGATCACCTCTGCGCTTCTCCTCAATTTCGAAGACGACTTCGACCCGCAATCGTTCTTCGTGAGCACGCCGTTTGGGTTCTTCGGGGCGGTGGCCTTTTTCGGGGTCCCGTTCGTCGCCTATTTCGGCAAGAAACTGAATTACGCGCGCACCGAATACCGCTTCTTCGACGACCGTCTGGAATTCCAAGCGGGCTTTTTCTCCGTCAGCCGCAAGGAGGTGCGTTACAACGACGTGAAGGAGATCACCCTGCACAAGGGATTGTTCCAAAGAATGTGCGGGCTTGGCACCGTCTATCTGGCGACGCTGGCGACCGGTTCCTCGCCGCAGTCGAGTCCATTCAGTGCGCTTGGGTTCGGCAACGTCTCCGCCAGCGGGGTCAGCGTCCGGGACGTACGCGACCCCGACGAGGAATACGAAAAAATCCGCCGCATCGTGAAGCCGCGCCCGTAAAAACCCGCGCCTCTAAATCTGCTCCACCGAACTCAGTGCGAAGGTCGAGCCCGCCGGATTCTCGCCGATCACCAGCGAGGTATCGCCGGCGAAACGATAGGGCGGAACCGGAAGGTTCAACGGTGCCGGAACACCCTTGAAGACGCGCCCGGCCATGTCGTAACGCGAGCCGTGGCAAGGGCAGAGATAGCCGCCCGGCCAGGCCGGTCCCAGTTGCGGATCGCCGAGCTGGGGCTTGTATCCCGGAATGCAGCCCAGATGCGTGCAGATTCCAACAAGGACGAGGAACTCCGGCTTGAGCGAACGCGACCAGTTGTCGGCATAGGCCGGTTGCTGGAGTTGCTGCGATTGGGGATCGCGCAACTGGGAGAGAAGCGACGGCTGCTTCAGTTCCTGCAGGGCGGCCGGTGTTCGGTGGACGATGAAGATCGGCTGGGAGCGCCACCGTACGACAACCTGCTGGCCGGGTGCGACATGGGTGAGGTCCACCGTGAGCGGACCGCCGGCCGCGAGGACATCCGCCGCCGGCTCCATCTGGTCGATGAACGGCCATGCCGTCAGCGCGGCGCCGGCGCCGAGAACAACACTCGTCGCAATGAAGAGGAAGTCGCGCCTTTTGATCTTGGGCGAAACGGAATTCTGGTACAGATCGGCATAGGCCATCGGACCTCCGCGCCATGGAGCCTGTGGAACGGTTCTCGCCACATCGAATGCGCGAGGCCGCATCTTTTCGGCACTCCATGCGCGACGCGCCGCCCCGGACCATGTCCGCCATCACCTGCCTCGACGGCAAGCTTGGCGCGCGCGCGCCGATCAGCTACGTCTCCTAGCGGCGAAATTTGGGAAAATTATGGCCGCACTGCGCCGCTCCGTTCTGTATATGCCAGGCTCGAATGCACGCGCACTGGAAAAGGCGCGATCGCTGCCGGCCGACGCCCTGATCCTCGATCTGGAAGACGCCGTCGCGCCCGACGCGAAGGAGACAGCGCGGGCGCAGGTCTGCGAGGCCGTGAAGACCTTCGGCAAACGCGAGGTCGTCGTGCGCATCAATGCGCTGTCGACGCCGTGGGGTGAGGCGGATATCAAGGCCGCAGCTGCAGCCGGACCCGACGCCATCCTGATCCCGAAAGTGTCGAGCGCGCAGGATTTGCAGAACGTCGAACGCCTGCTGAACGACGCATCGCCGGCGTTGTGGGCGATGGTGGAAACACCGCTGGCCATCCTCAACATCGCAAACCTGGCCGGTGCGGGCGGGCGGCTGCGCTGCCTGGTGATGGGCACCAACGATCTGATCAAGGACCTGCGCGGCGTTCACACGCAAGACCGGCTCAATCTTGCGGCGGCACTGGGACTATCGGTGCTGGCGGCGCGCGCATACGGTCTGGCGATCGTCGACGGCGTCACCAACAACATCGAGGATGTCGACGGCTTCATCGCCGCGTGCACACAAAGCAAAAGCTTCGGATTCGACGGCAAGACGGTGATCCATCCGAGCCAGATCGGGCCCTGCAATGCCATCTTCGCGCCGTCGGCCGAAGAGGTGGACTCGGCGCGAAAAATCATTGCCGCCTTCGAACTACCGGAGAACAGAGGCAAAGGCGCCATCAAGCTGGACGGGCGCATGGTAGAGCGGTTGCATGCCGAGGCTGCCCGGCGCACCGTGGCGCTGGCGGACGCGATCGCCGCGGTGGAGGGGAATTATGGCGGTGAGTGACAACCTCCCGGCCGGCGTTGTAGGCAGTTGCTGATTCCAGGCTTCGACATCGCGCGGATGAATTTCCTCGAACGCTTCAGACGGGCCGTCGCCACAGGCGCCTTGAAGGCCGATAGCGGCCAGGAGGCGGCCGCGCAGAAACTGCACGCCTTGTCGCATGCGCTCGCGGCCTATCGGCAGCCGCACATATTCTCTTTTGTACGCCAGACGCCGCCGCGCGGGCTTTATCTGTGGGGCGATGTCGGGCGCGGCAAATCCATGCTGATGGACATGTTCTATGAAAGCGCCGGCACGACCACCAAGCGGCGGGTGCATTTCAACGCCTTCATGGGTGAGATTCATGCACGCCTGAACGAAGAGCGCAGAGACGGGCACGAACGCGATCCTATCCGCCCGGTGGCGCAGCGCATCGCACAAGGTGCGACACTGCTCTGCTTCGACGAGTTCCAGGTGAACGACGTGGCAGACGCCATGATCCTCGGCAGGTTGTTCGAGCAATT
This sequence comes from Alphaproteobacteria bacterium, assembly GCA_027456965.1. Classification (GTDB taxonomy): domain Bacteria; phylum Pseudomonadota; class Alphaproteobacteria; order Micropepsales; family Micropepsaceae; genus Rhizomicrobium. The sequence goes on from DAIDUA010000200.1 coordinate 5,664, forward strand.
GTTCGCGCGCGGCGTGGTGGTGGTGGCGACATCCAACACCGAACCGGACCGGCTGTACGAAGGCGGGCTCAACCGCCAGCTCTTCCTGCCCTTCGTGGCGCTGATCAAGGAACGCATGAGTATCGTCTCCCTGAACGGCCCGCGCGATTACCGCCGCGATCTCGGCGGATCGGACATGGCCTATTTCGCACCGCTGGGGCCCGACGCGGAGGCCGCGATGGACAACGCCTGGCAACACCTCACAGGCGGCGCGGCGGGAAAGGCCGACTGCCTCTCGGTGCTCGGGCGGACCCTGCCGGTGCCGCACGCGGCCGGCGGCGTCGCGCGCTTTTCCTTCGCCGATCTTTGCGCCGAAGCGCTGGGAGCGGCGGACTATCTGGCCGTGGTGCGCGCCTATCACACCGTGATGATCGACGGAATCCCGGCCATGACGCCGGCCATGCGCGACCAGGCGCGCCGCTTCACGCTGCTGATCGACACGCTCTATGACGAAGGCGTAAGGCTGGTCTGTTCGGCCGCCGCGGCCGCCGAGGCGCTTTACCCGGCGGGAGAGGGGGCGGACGCGTTCCGGCGCACCGTCTCGCGGCTACTCGAAATGCAGAGCCGCGCGTATATTGCGCGGGCCAAAAGCTAGAGCCCGCATGTTCTGGAACCTTTTCACCACCACCGCCTTCATCATCGCGGGCATCGTGTTCTACCGCTTCTGGCCAGCGATCTTCGCCAAGCTCAAGCGGTTCGACGACCAGAACCGGGCACGGATCGAAGGCGAAGTCCGCGACCGCGGCGACAGTCTCGCCCATTTTCGCCACACCCTGCGGGTGGCCGAGGAACAGGTCGAGGCGATCGGCGAAATCGAGGAAACGGACGCGCGCACCGGCGTGCCGGTCAAACGTTACGTATTCGAAGGTGAATGATTCGCGACACGGCGCGAAGCCGAGCGCACGCGCGAGGAAAAGGTCCGCACCCTGGCGCGCAAATTCTACATGGAACTCCCCGCCGCGCTGGCCGCGCGCAGGGGCGATGGCAGGCTCGGACGAGATTAAGCCGCTTCTTCGCGCATCAGGCGCGGCAGGCGGCCGACATCGCCGCCGGCATGGCGCATGAAGAAGCGCCGCATCGGACCGATGCGGTCGACGATTCCCATGCCGAGATCGCGCGCCAACCTGAGCGGCGCGATATCGTTGGAGAACAGGCGGTTCAGTCCGTCCATCGCCATCGCCATGGTGAAGGAATCGAAGCGCCGCCAGCGCTCGTAGCGCGACAGCACGTCGATGCCGCCGGGATCGAGGCCAAGCGATGCGGCTTCCAGCACCACGTCGGCGAGCGCCGCCGCATCCTTGAGACCGAGATTGAGCCCCTGGCCGGCAATCGGATGGATGCCATGCGCCGCATCGCCCGCCAGCGCAAAGCGCGGCTTCACGTAGGCGCGCGCCAGGTGGAAGCGCAGCGGATAGGACCAGCGCAGTCCCTCGGACCGGGTCCGGCCGAGATGCGCCCCGAAGCGCCGCGCGATTTCGGCATCGAAATCGGCCTGCGGCAGCTCCATCATACCGGGCGCGACGCTGTCGCGTTCGGTCCACACCAGCGACGACCGGTTGCCCGTCATCGGCAGGATGGCGAAGGGGCCGGACGGCAGGAAATGCTCGTAGGCCACGCCGTTATGCGGACGTTCATGATGGACGGTCGCCACGATGCCCGATTGCGGATAGGCCCAGCTCACCACGCCGATGTCCATGCGGGAGCGTATCGGCGACTCGCGCCCGTCGGCAGCAACGGCCAAGCGTGCCGGCACAGCTGTGCCCTCCCCAAGGCGGGCTTCGATGACGTTCGCTTTCGTTTCCAGATCGATCAGCGCCGCTGGCGACACCAGCTTCAGGTTGCCCACGCCGCGCGCCGCGGCGAACAACGCGGTGCGGATGTGACGGTTCTCGGCGATGTAGCCGAGCGGCGCGCCAAGCTCGCGATGATCGAAATGCAGCGAGAAGGGCGAAGGCGCAGAACCCAGCTTGGCATCCGTGACCAGGATATCGTCGATCGGCTGGGCGTGTTCCGCCAGATGTTCCCAGATGCCGAGCGCCTTGAACATCCGGACCGAGGCGAAGGCCAATGCCGACACCCGCCCGTCGAAGCCGGCCGCCAGGCCCTGGCCCTCGGGCACCGGATCGGCGACCACGATTTCGAGCCCGCCCTTCGCCAGGGCAATGCCCAGGGTCAGGCCGACCATTCCGCCGCCGCCAATGACAACATCGACTGTTTTCGTCATGGCTTGGCTTCCCATGCAAAAGATGAACGGTCAATGCCTAAAATATAGGCATTTATGAAACGACGCACATAATTTGCGCAGACGATGCCTCTTATCCACATCCCCACAACCTCAATTTCCGACAAAACGAAATAATTTCAACTGCTTATGAAATTGCGAAGCTGCGGCACGGTTCTTGATGAAGCGTTAAGAGGCCAAAGCAACACGGGGTACCGGCAATGAAACTGATCATGGCGATCATCAAACCTTTCAAGCTCGACGAGGTACGCGAAGCACTCTCGTCGCTTGGCGTCCAAGGCATGACCGTCACCGAAGTCAAAGGCTACGGGCGGCAGAAGGGGCATACGGAGATTTACCGTGGCGCGGAATACGCGGTGAGCTTCCTGCCCAAGCTCAAGGTCGAAGTCGCCGTCAAGGCCGAGATGGTCGACGCGGTGATCGAAGCGATCTCTTCAAAGGCCAAGACCGGCCAGATCGGCGACGGAAAGATCTTCGTCACGCCGCTCGACCGGGTGGTCCGTATCCGTACCGGTGAAACCGATGGCGACGCGCTGTGACAACCGCGTCCGTAGCGTTCTTGGGATCAACAAGGGGAAAATAGGATGACTATCTCGAATTGGAAAAAAACGGCGCTGGTTGCGCTGGCAAGTGTCGGTGCGCTGGTCGCGACCGTTGGGAGCGCCTTTGCTGCCGCTCCCAAGATCGACTCGGGCGATACGGCTTGGATGATCACATCCAGCGCGCTCGTTCTGTTGATGACGATTCCGGGCCTGGCCCTGTTCTATGCGGGCATGGTGCGCCGGAAAAACGTTCTGGCCACGATGGCGCAAAGCTTCGGGGCGACCTGCGTCATCACCGTGTTGTGGATGGTCATCGGCTATTCCATCGCGTTCACGCCGAATCCGGACGCGAGCTGGAACCAGTTTATCGGCGGCTTCGGCTATCTGTTCCTGAAGCCGATGGGGCTCAACGCCGTCAGTCCGCTGGCGCCGACGATTCCTGAATCCGTCTACATGTGCTTCCAGATGACCTTCGCGATCATCACCCCGGCACTGATCGCCGGCGCATTGGCCGATCGCATGAAGTTCTCCGCCTTCCTGTGGTTCATGGCGCTGTGGCTGTTGCTCGTCTATTGCCCGATCGCCCACTGGGTCTGGGGCGGCGGCTGGCTCGGCAGCGCCGGGGCGCTCGACTACGCCGGCGGCACCGTCGTGCATCTGAACGCGGGCACCGCGGGCCTGATCACCTGCCTCGTGCTCGGCAAGCGCATCGGCTACGGCAACGAGAACATGGCGCCGCACAATCTGGTGCTCAGCATCATCGGCGCCTCGCTGTTGTGGGTCGGCTGGTTCGGCTTCAACGCTGGCTCCGCCGTGACCGCCAACGTCAATGCCGGCATGGCCGCCGCCGCGACGCAAATCGCAACGGCAGCCGCTTCGCTGGGCTGGATGGCGGCCGAATGGATCGTGGCGAAGAAGCCTTCCGTCCTCGGCATGATCTCGGGCGCGGTGGCCGGACTAGTGGCGATCACCCCGGCGTCGGGCTTCGTCGATCCGACCGGCGCGCTGATCATCGGCGTGGCCGCGGGCGTCGTCTGCTACATCTCGGCGGTGTGGATGAAGAAGCTGTTCGGCTATGACGATGCGCTCGATGCGTGGGGCGTGCACGGCGTGGGCGGCGCACTTGGCGCCATGCTGACCGGCGCGTTTGCTTCCAATGCCATCAACTCGGCGGCGCATGGCTGGCTGATCGACGGCAATTTCGGGCAGATGTGGATTCAGCTCGAAGATGTCGGCGGCACGTTCATCTACTGCGCCGTCGTGACCTTCATCATCCTCAAAGTCATCGACATGATCATCGGCCTGCGTGTCTCCCCGGAGGTCGAAGTGGAGGGCTTGGACATCAACCTCCATGGCGAAACGGTACACGGCTGATCCCACCGTTACCGCCACTTCCTAGAACTGGGGCGCTCCGAAAGGAGCGCCCCTTTTGTTTTGGGCGGACGGGCGATTAAGATTCCGGCCGATCCGCCGGATACCGCCCATGCTCCCAGGCCGCCTCGCACAGCTTCCACCGTCCTCCTTCGCCATGCTGGCGACGCTCCTGGACGATGTCACCCCCGGCCAGCCGCCGATCAGCCTTGCCGTCGGCGATCCGCAGGGCGACGTGCCCCTTTTCGTGACCGAAGCGATCGCGCGCCACGCCAAATCGTTCGGAACCTATCCGCCGATCGACGGCACCGCCGAATGGCGCGCAGCGGCATCCGGTTGGCTGACCCGCCGCTTCGCCTTGCCGGGCCTGGACCCCGACAAACAGGTCCTGCCGCTCAACGGCACGCGCGAGGGCTTGTTCCTGGCCCCCTTCATCGTGACGCCCGAGACCAAGGCGGGCCAGCGACCCGTCATCCTGCTGCCCAATCCGTTCTATCAATGCTACGCTGCGGCGGCCTTGTCATGCGGCGCCGAGCCGGTGTTCGTGCGGGCCGATGCCGCTACCTGCTTCCTGCCGGACTTCGCAGCCTTGCCCAAAGCGATCCTGGAGCGCACCGCTGCCGCCTATCTCTGCTCGCCCTCGAATCCGGAAGGCGCCTGCGCTTCGGAAGAATATTGGCGAACACTGTTCGCGCTGGCCGACCAGTACGACTTCACAGTGTTCGCCGACGAGTGCTACGCCGACATCTATTGCGAAAGACCGCCGATCGGCGCGCTCAGCGTGCGTGGGGCACCGTTCGAACGGCTGCTCAGTTTCCATTCGCTGTCGAAACGTTCTGGCCTGCCGGGCCTGCGATCCGGAATCGTCGCCGGGGATGCAAAGCTGATGGCGAAATTTCGCGCCTTGCGCAATTATGCCGGACCGCAGGTGCCTGCGCCGATCATCGCAGCATCGGCGGCCGCCTGGAGCGACGAAGCCCATGTTGCAGCCAACCGTGCGCGCTATGTCGAACGTTTCGCGCTGGCGCAGCGCCTCCTCGGCAACCGCGCAGGCTTTCGGCTGCCGGAAGGCGGCTTCTTTCTCTGGCTCGACGTCGGCGACGGCGAGCGGACGGCGCTTGCGCTGTGGCGCCAGGGCGGCGTGCGGGTGCTGCCCGGCGCCTATATGGGGCGAGAAAGTGAAGGCGGGAAACCCCGCACAAATCCTGGATTTCCGTATATCCGCGTGGCGCTCGTCAACGATTTATCAACCATTATGGCGGCACTCGAAAGGATGGGTGGAATCTTGAGCGAAGGGCTCCGATGAGCACGGCCACGCGGCGAATGATCGGCGGCGTCTACCAGCCGCGCTCGCGCGGTGCGGTGATGGCGGATGCCATGGCCGATGCGCGGCGCGCGCTCGGCCGGCTGATGCGCATCCTAGCCATGCGGGGCGCCGGCGCGCTTCTGCTTCTCGGCACCGCCACCGTGCTTTTGGCCCTGGTCAGTTACAATTCCGGCGACGCCAGCCTAGACAACGCCACCGGTCGCGCGGTGTCCAACTGGCTGGGCCCCATCGGCGCGACCGCCGCCGATCTTCTGCTGCAGGCCTTCGGCTTCGCGGCGATCGCTTTCCTGGTCCCCCCGGTCGTCTGGGGTACACGCGCGCTGATGGGCCAGTCGCTCCGCCATGGCGTGGCGCGCGCCTTTGCCTGGCCGTTGGGCACGATCTTCCTGGCGGCAGGTCTCGGAATTCTCCCACGGCCCGAGAGCATGCCCGCCGGCGCCGGCGGCATGATCGGGATCGCGGTGACGGCGCTCTCGGCGCGCGCCGGTCTGGCCTATCACCAGAACTGGATCGGCTGGGCGGTGCCCGTGGTGCTGTTTGCCGCCGGTCTGGCTCTGGCCCTGCTGGCCGCGGATTTGCGCCTGAAGCGATTGCTGCGCGCAGCCGCCACCGGGCCGGCCTTCGTCTATTGGCTCGGTTCGCTTCTGAAGATGCCCGAACGCCGCTCCTATGAGGACGAATCCGACGTCGAACCGGATGTCGAGGAAGAGGAGCGCGATTTTGGTCTCGATATCGCGCCGGAGCCGCTGGCGGCGGAGACGCGCCAGAACCGCGTCAAGCGTGAGGAACTCCGCAAGACCGCCGTCCCGCCGAAACGCGCGCGTCAGCCAGCCCTCGCCCTGGAATCCAGCGAATACCAATTGCCGGCGCTTGGCCTTCTGGCCGAACCAAGGCACGTCAACGACGGCACCACGCTCTCCGACGAATCGTTGGAAGAGAACGCGCGTATGCTGGAAGCCGTACTGTCCGACTTTGGGGTCAAAGGTCGGATCGTTGCCGTGCGTCCCGGTCCGGTGGTGACGCTGTATGAATTCGAGCCGGCCGCGGGCGTGAAATCCTCGCGCGTCATCTCGTTGTCCGACGACGTGGCGCGCTCGATGTCGGCGGTGGCCGCGCGCGTCGCTGTGATCCCCGGACGCAACGTGCTTGGCATCGAACTTCCCAACCAAACACGCGAGACGGTGTATCTGCGCGAGCTGCTGGCCTCGACCGAATATGAAAAGGCCCGTGCGCCGCTGATCCTGGCGCTGGGCAAGACCATTGGCGGCGAGCCGGTGATGGCCGATCTCGCCAAGATGCCCCATCTCCTGATCGCGGGCACGACGGGTTCCGGCAAATCGGTCGCGCTCAACACCATGATCCTGTCGCTGCTCTACCGCATGCCGCCGGAGCAATGCCGGATGATCATGATCGATCCCAAGATGCTGGAACTGTCGACCTATGACGGCATTCCGCATCTGCTCGCCGCCGTGGTCACCGATCCGCGCAAAGCTGTCGTAGCCCTCAAATGGGCGGTGCGCGAAATGGAAGAACGCTACCGCAAGATGTCTAAGCTCGGCGTGCGCGGCGTGGAAGCGTTCAACGAGCGTGTCCGCAAGGCCAAGGACAAGGGCGAGGTCCTGAAGCGCACGGTGCAGACGGGCTTCGACCGCGAAACCGGCAAGCCGATCTACGAGGACGAAACGCTCGACCTGGAGCCGATGCCCTACATCGTCGTCGTGGTCGACGAGATGGCCGACCTGATGATGATCTCCGGCAAGGAGATCGAAGGCGCGGTGCAGCGTCTGGCGCAGATGGCGCGCGCCGCGGGCATCCATCTGATCGCAGCGACACAGCGCCCGTCGGTCGACGTCATCACCGGCACCATCAAGGCAAATTTCCCGACCCGCATCTCCTTCCAGGTGACGAGCAAGATCGACAGCCGCACGATCCTGGGCGAACAGGGCGCCGAACAGCTGCTCGGCCAGGGCGACATGCTCTACATGATGGCGGGCGGACGCATCCGCCGCGTGCACGGCCCCTTCGTCTCGGACCGCGAAGTGGAAGATGTGGTTCGCTTCCTCAAGACCCAGGGCACGCCGGAATACCTCGATGCCGTGACGGAGGAGCCAGAGGAGGGCGGCGACGACCCTTATGCGCTCTACGGGGAGGGCAACGGCCAGTCCGGCGACGAGCTTTACGACAAGGCGCTGGCCATCGTTGCGCGCGAGCGCAAGGCCACCACCAGTTACATCCAGCGCCGGCTGCAGATCGGCTACAACCGCTCCGCCCGCCTGATCGAGCGGATGGAAGAGGAAGGCGTGATCTCGAAGCCCAACCACAAGGGCGTGCGCGAAGTGCTGTTGCCCGAGCACGAAGAACGTTAGAGAACCGTCGGCCGCGCGAAAAATCGTGTCACACATTCTCCGTATTTCTGGCATCCTGATAAGGCGTGCCGCCGCGGAGGGCATCCATGTCGTATATCGAGCAATCGCTGGGCGAAGGCGAAACACTGATCAAACGGGCCCACTTCCACTGGTGGTATAGCTTCAAGGCCTGGGTCGCACTGATCCTGTTGTTCTGGTGCCTGATCGGGATCTGGATTTTCTTTGCCATGATGATCCGCAAATGGACGACGGAGATCGGCGTCACCACGCATCGCTTCGTGGAGAAGACGGGACTGTTCTCGCTCACCACCAACGAGATCGCCCTGCAGAACATCGAAGGCGTGCGCGTCAATCAGGGCCTCTGGGGCCGCATCCTCGGCTACGGCCATCTGCGCATCGAAGGAACTGGCATCGACGCGGTGACGATTCCCGACATTGCCGATCCGGTTTCCTTCCGTGCCGCCATCGAGACCGCGAAGAGCGGTCTGGCGAAAAGCTGAACGCGCGCGCCGTTCCAACGGATATTGCGGAATGTACCTATGCCGGAAGAGGCTTGCGGCAACCCGTCGCAGCAGCTGCCGACGCGGCGCTTATTGGACAATTCCGCTGTAAAGCTGGCGCGTAGCTGCGACATTTCATCCCGACAGTTCCGCGCGAATTTTGACGTAAGTCAAATTACTTACGTGCCTTTCGTTTAATGAACCTCATAATGGTTTGCATGTTGAGTTTCAAAAAATTTGCGGGGTTATCATGAGCAAGAAACGGGTTCTCCACGCGAGCTATCTGGCAAGTGCCGCCGTCGTGTTGTTCCTCTCCGGATCCGCGCCGTCCTGGGCGGTACCGGCTTTTGCGGTAAAGACGGGACAGCCGTGCAGCGCCTGCCACATCGGGGGTTTCGGTCCGCAGCTCACGCCGTTCGGGCGCCAGTTCAAGCTTGAGGGCTACACGATGGATGCGGGCAGCGGCGCGTTTCCGATGCCCGTCTCTGCGATGGTGATGTCGTCCTTCAACACCAGCGCCAAGGCGCAGGAGGCGCCGCCCGCACCCAACTACACCGACAACAACAATTTCTCGATGGACCAAACGAGCCTGTTCATCGCCGGGGGCATCGGCATCCATTTCGGCGGCTTCGTTCAGATGACCTATGACGGCATCGGCCGCTCGTTCTCCTGGGACAACACCGATCTGCGCGCGGTCGACCATGTCACGGTGTCGGGCAACGACGTGCTTGTCGGCCTGAGCCTGAACAACAACCCGGGCGTGGAAGATGCGTGGAACACGCTGCCGGCCTGGGGCTTCCCCTATATCAGCAGCGCCCTGGCGCCGTCGCCGGCCGCGAGCACCATGTTCGATGGCGGCGTGGCGCAAAGCGTGCTGGGCACCACGGCGTATGCCTACTGGAATTCCAGCATCTATACCGAGGTCGGGCTCTACTGGACGCCGGGAAATGGCTTTCTCAGCGCCATGGGAACCGATTTCGGGCCGGGACCGATCTCCGGCGTCGCGCCCTATGTCCGCGTCGCCTACCAGAAGGACTACGGCGACTGGAACTACGAGGTCGGCGCCTTCGGCTTCTTCCCCGATCTCTATCCCGGCGGCGACATGAGTACGGGCAAGACCGACTCCTACTCCGACATCGGGCTTGACGGCTCCTATCAGTACATCGGCGACAGCAACAACATCTACACACTCAACGCCCGCTACACCCACGAAAGCCACAACCTGGCCGCCTCGCAGGCGCTGGGCGCCGCGGCGAACCTGAACGACTCGCTCGACGATCTGCGGCTCGACGCGTCCTATTACTGGCACAACGAGTTCGGCGGTTCGGTCCAGCTGTTCAACACCTGGGGATCGAGCGACACGCTGCTCTACGCCGGCAACAGCACGTTCAGTCCCGACAGCCAGGGCATGCTGTTCCAGATCGACGCCACGCCGTGGGGCACGGGCAACTCGCCCTTCGGGCCGCGGCTCAATCTGCGCGTCGGTCTGCAATACATCGTCTACACGAAATTCGACGGCGCCAGCAGCAACTACGACGGTACCGGACGCAGCGCTTCCGACAACAACACTCTGAGGATCTTCACATGGCTCGCTCTCTGACATTGACCTCCGGATTCGGCTTTGCACTTCTTGCAGCCGCGGCATTCATTTCGACCCCGGTCACGCAAGCTAGCGCCGCAGTTGTCATGATGGCTTCACCGCCGAAGACCGTCACGGGCGACGTGCTCGCCGGTGCAAAGATCTTCCAGCGCTGCGCGATGTGCCACACCGACGACCAAGGCGCAGGCAACCGGATCGGTCCCAACCTGTTCGATGTGGTCGGCCGAAAAGCCGCATCGCTGTCGAACTTCTCGTATTCGTCAGCCCTCAAGAGTTCCGGAATCACCTGGACCGATGACAAGCTGAAGGAGTGGGTGTCCGGCCCGCAGAAAGTGGTTCCCGGCACGCGGATGACCTTCCCCGGTCTATCCGATCAGAAGCAGATCGACGACCTGATCGCCTATCTGAACACCAAGAAGTAGGTTGTCGCGACAGAATGTCGCAACACTAACCTGCTGTATTACATACAAAAACAGGCTCTACGCCTGGATTTCTAGCAAAATATGGGCCCGGACCGCCGCTTCGTTGACACGGAAGCGGAGCCGGGCCTAGTTTTTGCGCCGCACAAAAGATCGGGCGGCATAGACAGCGTATCCGCGGGTATTGCGGATGCTCGGAGAAGCTGTTCATTCCGGCCCGCCCACCCAGGGAATTTCGGACGCCATGAAGGTTCTTGTGCCCGTCAAGCGGGTGATCGATTACAACGTCAAGGTCCGGGTCAAAGCGGACCAGAGCGGCGTGGATTTGGCGAACGTCAAGATGTCCATGAACCCCTTCGACGAAATCGGCGTTGAGGAAGCGGTCCGCCTGAAGGAAAAAGGCAAGGCAAGCGAAGTCATCGCCGTCTCCATCGGACCGGCTCAGGCGTCAGAGACCATCCGCACGGCGCTTGCCATGGGGGCCGACCGCGGCATCCTGGTCAAGACGGAGGGCGATGTTGAACCTTTGGCCGTTGCCAAGATTCTCAAGGCCATCTGCGATGCCGAAAACCCGGGCCTGGTCATCACCGGCAAACAGGCGATCGACGACGATTCCAACCAGACCGGACAGATGCTGGCCGCCCTGCTCGACTGGCCGCAAGCGACCTTCGCGCACAAGTTGGAACTGGGTGACGGGAAGGCCGGCGTCGAACGCGAAATCGACGGCGGCCTTCAGACTATCGAGGTCAAGCTGCCGGCGGTGCTGACGACCGATCTGCGCCTCAACGAGCCGCGCTACGCCTCGCTGCCCAACATCATGAAGGCGAAGAAGAAGCCGATCGACGAAAAGTCGCCCGCCGATTACGGCGTCGACACGACGCCGCGGCTGAAGGTGCTGAAGGTCAGCGAGCCGCCCAAGCGCCAGGCGGGCACCAAGGTGAAGACCATGTCCGAATTCCTCGGCAAGCTCAAAGAAGCGGGTGTCCTGTAATGGCCGCGCTCGTTATTGCCGAACACGACAACAAAACCCTCAAGGATGCCACGGCCAAGACGGTGGCCGCCGCCGTTCAACTGGGCGCGCCCGTGCATATCCTGGTTGCCGGCCAGGGCTGCGGCGCGGTCGTTGATGCCGCGGCCAAGCTCGCCGGTGTTGAGAAAGTGCTCGTCGCCGACGATGCGCTTTATGCCAGGCCGATCGCCGAGACGATGGCCGCGCTCATCCTGTCGCTGGCCGACAGATACGACACGATCCTCGCGCCCGCGACTACCAGCGGAAAGAACTATCTGCCGCGCGTGGCCGCCAAGCTCGACGTGCCGCAGATTTCGGAAATCCTGAAGGTGGTGAGCGCCGACACCTTCGAACGCCCCATCTATGCCGGCAATGCCATCCAGACCGTACAGGCGGCAGCGGGAAAGAAAGTCATCACGGTGCGCACGACGGCGTTCAAAGCCGCGGCGTCCACCGGTTCGGCGGCGATCGAGAACGTGGCCGCGGCGAGCGATCCCGGAACAGCGAAATTCGTCGGCGAGACGCTGTCGAAATCGGAACGCCCGGAACTCACCTCGGCGAAAATCGTCATCTCCGGCGGCCGCGGCCTGCAGTCCGGCGAGAATTTCAAGATGCTGGAGAAGGTGGCCGACAAGCTGCACGCCGCCGTCGGCGCCAGCCGCGCCGCCGTCGACGCCGGCTTCGTACCCAACGACTATCAGGTGGGCCAGACCGGCAAAGTGGTGGCTCCGGACCTCTACATCGCGGTGGGCATCTCCGGCGCGATCCAGCATCTGGCGGGAATGAAGGACTCGAAAGTCATCGCCGCCATAAACAAGGACGAGGAAGCACCCATTTTCCAGATTGCCGACGTCGGCTTGGTGGCCGATCTCTTCAAGGCGGTGCCGGAAATGGAAGAAGAGCTGTCAAAGCTCGGGTACTGACGCAGCAGGGGACAACACAAAGGCATCACGTATGAGCATCGAGCGGATTGGGGTAATCGGGGCGGGACAGATGGGCAGCGGTATCGCCCATGTCTTGTCGCTGGCGCAGTACGACGTCGTCCTGGAAGATATCAACGCCGAACAGTTGAACCGCGCCACGGCGCTCATCCAGAAGAACATGCAGCGTCAGGCGGGGCGCGGCCTCATCAAGGACGCCGACATCGAGGCCGCGATGCGGCGCATCCATACCTCGCAGAACCTGGAGGCCATGCGCGACCGCGATCTGGTGATCGAGGCGGCGACGGAAGACGAGGCCATCAAAAAAAGAATTTTCCAGGACCTTTGTCCGCACCTTTCCGAAAAGGCGATGATCGCCACCAACACGTCGTCGATCTCGGTCACGCGGCTTGCATCCACGACCGACCGGCCAGAACGCTTCATCGGCCTGCATTTCATGAATCCGGTGCCGCTGATGCAGCTGGTGGAGGTCATTCGCGGCATCGCCACGGACGATGCGACGTTCCAGGCGGTGCTGGAGATCGTCAAGCGCGTCGGCAAGACCGCCGCCTATGCCGAGGATTTCCCGGCCTTTATCGTTAACCGCATCCTCCTGCCGATGATCAACGAGGCGGTCTACACGCTGTACGAAGGCGTGGGCAACGTCGAGGCCATCGACACCGCCATGCGGTTGGGCGCCAACCACCCGATGGGCCCGCTTCAGCTGGCCGACTTCATCGGACTGGATACCTGCCTGTCGGTGATGCAGGTGCTGTACGAAGGTCTGGCCGATTCCAAATACCGGCCCTGCCCGCTGCTGGTGAAATATGTCGAGGCTGGGTGGCTGGGCCGCAAGACCGGCCGCGGCTTCTACGACTATCGCGGGGAACACCCGGTTCCGACGCGCTAACGCGCGGCCAGCCACTTCAGATAGCGGACGGAATCCGGCGCGCTCCAGTCGGCGGGCCCCATGGCGCGGGCAATCTCGCGTCCCTGGTCATCGATCAGGATGCTGGACGGCAGGCCGTAGGCGCCAAAGGCGCGCAGCATGGCGACGTCGGTGTCGACATAGACGCCGAGGTTCTTCGCGTCGTGCGAGGCCAGGAAGGCCTGCGCCTCGGCCGGCTTGTCGCGCCCGACGTCGACGGCCACCACCACGAAACGGCCCGGCGGCATGGCCTGCTGCAGCGCCGCCAAGGCGGGCAACTCCTTCACGCAGGGGGCGCACCATGTCGCCCAGAGATTGAGAAGCACGAGGCGGCCGCGAAATTCCGCCAGCGTGTGGCGTCTGCCGTCAAGGCCGGTAAAGGCCGGTAATGGCGCGGCTTTGGCCGGACGGATCAGCTTGAGCGGATCAAGTGACGCCGGTGGCGCGTGGACAGAAAGCGTCGTGATCCCATATAGAACGGCGAGCAGCACGACCGCGCCGATCGCAACCACAATGGTGAGGGGGCGAAAGCGGGTCAGCATCATTGAGCGTCTCATGGTTTCGAACAAGATGTGGGGCGGCCGTTTCGAAGGCGGTCCCGCCAAGATCATGGAGGAAATAACGCCCTCCATCGATTTCGACAAACGCCTGGCCGAGCAGGACCTGGCCGGCTCACGGGCGCATACGCGCATGCTGGCAGCCCAGGGGATCATTGCCAAGGAGGATGCGGACGCCATCCTGAGGGGCTTGGACGCCATCGGCCAGGAGATTGCCGAAGGTAAATTCATCTTCAAGAGGGCGCTGGAAGACATCCATCTCAATATCGAGGCGCGGCTGGCGGAAATCGCCGGACCCGCGGCCGGCCGACTGCACACGGCACGCTCGCGCAATGACCAGGTGGTCACCGATTTCCGGATGTGGATCCGCGAGGCTTGCGACCGGGCAGAGCAGGGATTGAGGGCGTTGCAGGGCGCGCTGCTGGCGCAGGCCGAACGCCATACGACCACCGTCATGCCCGGCTTCACCCATATGCAGAGCGCGCAGCCCATCACCTTCGCGCATCATTGCCTGGCCTATGTCGAAATGTTTACGCGCGATGCCGGGCGTTTCGCCGATGGCCGCAAGCGGCTGAACGAATGCCCGCTGGGCGCCGCGGCGCTGGCCGGTACCTCTTTTCCGATCGACCGCGACGTGACCGCCAAGGCGCTCGGCTTCGCACGGCCGATGCGAAACTCGCTCGACGCCGTATCGGCGCGCGACTTCGCGCTCGAATATCTGGCCGCGGCAGCGATCGCGGCAACCCATCTGTCGCGGCTGGCGGGCGAGCTGGTGCAATGGTGTTCGCCGGGCTTCGGCTTCGTGCGTCTCTCGGACGCCTTCACCACCGGCTCGTCCATCATGCCGCAGAAGCGCAATCCGGACGCCGCCGAACTGATCCGGGGCAAGACCGGCCGCGTACTCGGCGATTTCGTGGCGCTGGCGACCGGCGTCAAAGGACTGGTGCTGGCCTATGGCAGCGACCTGCAGGAAGACAAGGAACGCGTCTTCGACGCCGCCGACACGCTGGAGCTTTCGCTGGCCGCCATGGCCGCGATGATCGCGGACCTCAAAGCTAATCCCGATGCGATGCGCGCGGCCGCAACCGCCGGCTATCCCACAGCGACCGATCTGGCCGACTGGCTGGTCCGCGCTCTGAAAAAGCCATTCCGCGAGGCCCATCACATCGCGGGATCCATCGTCAAGCGCGCCGAGGAATTGAAGGTCGATCTGGACAAGCTGCCGCTCGCCGAGATGCAGAAGATCGAGCCGGCAATCACCCAGGACGTGATCGCCATTCTGAGCCTGGATGCCAGCGTGGCCTCGCGTATGAGCTACGGAGGCACCGCACCGGATCGCGTACGCGAGCAGATCGTTTTCTGGCGGGAGAAATTGAAATGAGAACGGCTTTGCGTCTGACGCTTGCGGTCGCTTTTGTGCTGTCCGCTTCGGGATGTGGCGTAAAGAACGAACTCGTCAAGCCCGGTGACCAGCCGCAGCAGGCTCCGCAGAAGAGCGAGAAGGACCCGTCCCAACCGCCATCGCCGATCGGCCGATGAACCATTTTTCCTACCAGGACGGCAGGCTTCACGCCGAAGATGTTGATCTTGCGGCGCTGGCCGATGCCGTCGGAACACCGTTTTATTGCTATTCGACGGCGACGCTCGAACGCCATTACCGCGTCTTCGCCGAAGCATTCCCAAAAGGCACGCTGATCGCGTTCGCGGTCAAGGCGAACGGCAATCTCGCGGTGCTGAAGACGCTGGCGAAGTTGGGTGCCGGCGCCGACGTCGTTTCGAGCGGCGAATTGAAGAAGGCGCTGGCGGCCGGCGTCCCGGCGAACAAGATTGTGTTCTCCGGCGTCGGCAAGACCAAAGCGGAGATGCGCGTCGGCCTCGATGCCGGCATCTACCAATTCAATGTGGAGAGCGAGCCAGAACTCGAGGCGTTGAACGAAGTGTCTGGTTCCGCGGGCAAACGCGCACCCGTTTCCATCCGCGTCAACCCGGACGTCGACGCCCGGACACATGCGAAAATCTCGACCGGCAAGGCCGAGACCAAGTTCGGCATTCCCTGGAGCCGCGCACAGCAGGCCTATGCGCTGGCAGCAAGCCTGAAGAACATTGAGATCACCGGCGTCGACGTACATATCGGCAGCCAGATCACCCAGCTCGCCCCCTTCGAGGCGGCGTTCACGCGCGTGGTAGAGCTTGTCGGCGTGTTGCGCGGCGCCGGTCATTCCATCACCCGCATCGATCTGGGCGGCGGGCTGGGCGTACCTTACCGCATCGACAACGCGCCGCCGCCCGAACCGGCCGCTTACGGCGCCATGGCGGCGCAGCTCACCAAAGGGTTGAACACGCAGCTGATCCTGGAGCCAGGGCGGCTGATCGCTGCCAATGCCGGTGTTCTCGTGACGCGTGTGATCTATGTCAAAAGTGGCGAGCGCAAGCACTTCCTGATCGTTGACGCCGGCATGAACGATCTGCTCAGGCCGGCGCTCTACGACGCTCATCACGACATCGTACCGGTCCGCGAAGCGCAGCCAAACGACCCGCGCGAACGCTACGACGTGGTCGGCCCGGTCTGCGAGACCTCGGATATTTTCGCGGCGGATCGCGACCTGCCCCGGCTAAAGGACGGCGATCTGGTGGCGATTTTGACCGCCGGCGCCTATGGCGCGGTGATGTCATCGGCCTACAATGTCCGCCCGCCCGCCCCGGAGGTGCTGGTAAAAGGCGGTGAATGGGCCGTGGTGCGGCCGCGGATGGATGATGACGCGCTACTCGCAACCGACCGAATTCCCGGCTGGCTCGAAGCCTAGGCGCTTCGAACGGCTGATCCCGGCCGCCCGCGCGATCGTGGCATGGGAAAGGCTGTGGCCGATGCTGTGGCCGGCCAGCGGCATCGCGGGCCTTGGGATCGCCCTGGCGCTGTTCGACGTGCTTCCGCCGCTGCCCTGGCCGCTGCACGCGCTGATCCTGGCAGGTTTCGTGACGGCCATCGGGCTGACGCTGTATTTCAATCTGACGGAATTCGTCTGGCCCAGCTGGCAAGACGCGGCTCGCCGGCTCGAGCGCGACAGCGGGCTGTCACACCGCCCCATCTCTGAAGCGCATGACGCGCTGACCGTGGGCGCCGGCGATGCGTTCGCGGAAGAATTGTGGCGCGCCCATCTGCTCCTGCGACTGCAAAGCGTCGGACGAATCCGGCTGTCGTGGCCGCGATCAGACCTGGGACGTCGCGACCCCCGCGCGCTGCGCTTTGTGGTCCTGCTCCTGATCGCCTTCGGGGTGCTGGTCGCCGGCTCCGACTGGAGCCGCAGGCTCACCGCCGCCCTGGGACCGGCCGCCGGCGCCAACGCGACGCTCGACGCCTGGATCGATCCGCCGGTCTACACCGGGGAAGCGCCGATCTATCTGTCTAGGAGCGGCCCGCACGCGATTCTCGTGCCGCAGGGGTCGGTTTTGAACTTGAGGGTCCACGGCGCGGACCATCTGCCATCCGTCACGCTTTCAGGCGCCCGCTTCGAAGGCGGCGACGGGGAATATTCCAGCCAGGCGACGCTCGCCTCCCCCGTCCATCTGCGCGTACGTGCGGGCGGACGAACGATCGGCAACTGGAAAGTCGCAATCATCGCCGACAAAAAGCCGACCATCGCCTTCGCCGCGCCGCCGACTGCGACGAACCGTCAGGCGCTCCAGCTGTCCTACAAGGCGAGCGACGATTACGGCGTCGTCGCGGCACACGCCATCATTCGTCCCCACGGACGCAAAGGCGCGCCCATCATCATCGACCTGCAACTGCCCGGAAGGTCGGCGAAGTCCGTTTCGGAAACGGTCTATCGCGACCTGACCGAACATCCCTATGCCGGACTCAATGTCGACATCACGCTCGTGGCCACGGACGCAGCCGGGCAGACCGGGACGAGCAACACCGTCCGATTTAGATTGCCGGAGCGTATCTTCACCGATCCTCTGGCGCGCGCCCTGATCGAACAACGTCAGACGCTCGCCAGCATGGGTGTCGCGGCGCGAAGCCATGTCCTCGCGACCCTCGCCGCGCTTTCGATAGCACCCGACAAATTCTACGCCGGACAGGACGGCACCTATCTGGCACTGCGCGCCGCTTATTGGGGTCTGAAATACGCGAGCCGCCGGGAGGATTTCGAGCGCATCGAAGATTTGTTGTGGCAAACGGCCATCGGGCTGGAGCAGAGCGGCATACTCAAGATGGCCGAGCAATTGCGCCAGATGCAGCAGCAAATATCGCAGATGATGGCGCAGGGCGCGCCGCAATCCGAGATCGACGCGATGCTGCAGCGCTACAACGCCCTGATGCAGCGCTATCTTCGGGCGCTGGCGCAGAACGCCCCGCAGAACACGGCGCCTCCCGATGCGAATGCGAAGGTCCTAGGCGAGCAGGACCTTGCTGCGTTGTTGAAGGCCATCCAGGAGCTTTCCCAAAGCGGCGATCGCCTCAAGGCGATGCAGCTGCTCGCGTTTCTGCAGGGTCTGGTCGAGAACATGCAGGTCGCCAATGCGTCGGGTTCCAGCGGCAACGCCGCCAACAATGAGGCCTTGCGCAACCTGGGCGAATTGATGGGCAAGCAGCGCATGCTGCTGGACAAGACGTTCCGCCAGGGCCAAGGCACCGGCGATCCCAAGGACGGCGGCCCCAAAGGGCTGGCGCGGCAGCAAGGCCAGTTGCGCGATGAACTCGCCACCATCCTCAAAGGCGACGGAAAAGCACCGGGTGCGCGCAATCTGGAGGAAGCCGGCAAAATCATGGGCGACGCACAACAGGCCCTTGATCTCGGCGATCTGGGGCGCGCCGGCACCCTGCAGAAAGACGCCCTCGACGCTCTGCGCAAAGGTGCCAATGCGCTTGCCGGGACGCGCCAAGGCATGGGGTCGCAAAACGGGCAGGACCCGTTCGGGCGCACCGTCGGCAACAGCGGCGCCGGTCCCGGCGGCAATCTGAAGATTCCGGATGCGTCGGTGATGCAGCGTGCGCGCGACATCCTCAAGGAATTGCGCAAGCGCGCTGGCGAGCTTGGACGGCCGAAGGAAGAACTCGACTACATCGATCGGTTGTTGCGGCAGTTCTAAGAGCGGACGTTAAATACCCAAGCCCGCCTTGGCGATATAGGGCAGCGCGCGGTCCTTGCCCGCATCGTCCATGCCGTAGCCGACGATGAATTCCGCGACACCGGTGAACGCCGCGTAATCGGCCTTCGCCACCGCGTCCTTGCGCGCCTTGTCCACGACGACCGCCGACATAACGGACGCCGCCCCGGCAGCGAGCGACAATTCGCGCGCCTTCACGATCGTGTGCCCGCCGTCGAGCACGCCGTCGATCAGCAGCACGTTCTTGCCACGGAAATTCTCGTTCGGACCGATCAGCACAGCCACATCCCGCGTTGCCGCGCGCCCGACATAGCTTCTGAGCCAGAGAAACTCGGTCGGCAGGGAAATGCCCTCGCACGCCAGGGCGCGCAAAAGGTCGCTGGCGAAGACGTAGGCACCAACCAGAATCGGCGCGGCAATCTGCGGCTTGACCGGCGCCGTGGCAATCTCGTGCGCCATGATCTTCAACCGCTCGGCGATCCGGTTCTCCGAAAACAGTATCTCGTGCTCCATGCCGTTTCTTTCACTCGCCCGCCCTGGCAAGACGCAGATCGAGATGCCGCGCCGCCGACGGCGGACTCGAAAGGCGCGTGACGAAATGCTTGGACTGACCGGGACGCAGCGTCACCACGCCTGGCGCAAAAGTCCAATGATACAGTTCGCGCCCGTCCTTGTCGGTAAGCGTCACCCGGACCAGCGGCACCGACAAGACGCGGCCGCTGACGTTCACCAGCGCGCCGCTTACCGCTAGCACCGGTTGGCCATCCTCGGTGTCCACACGGTATTTCACGTCGCTGAACTTGAAGCCGCTCGTGTCCGTCTTCAGTCCGAGCGTCGTGTACAGCGATGCCGATTGCGGCCATGAACGCACAATTTGCTGCCGATAGATCGTCGCCGCCCAGCCGATCACGATCACGAGAGCAGCCAGCACGACCCAGCCAGCCCCGAGCAAAAGACGGCGCGGCCACAGCGAACGCGGCTTCGGCGTCTCCTCTTGCGTCCCGACGGTGAAAGAGGGCGCCTGCACATAGGCCTGAGGACGCGGCGCCGGTTCACGC
>DAIDUA010000201.1 GCA_027456965.1 Alphaproteobacteria bacterium
TCGCCACGTCGAGGAAGATGAAGGCAAACAGGGCGCCGATGACGACGCTGCCGAAGCCCATCAGCAGACTCGCCGCCGTGTCGCGCGGTTCGAAACGGGCGCGGCCGGAGAAGCGCGCATAGATCATCTCCGCGACGATCAGCGCGATGAAGACGGGCGTTGCCAGGGACACGGGATCGGGTCTCACGCGAGCGCTCCCGAAAGTCTGCGCTCCCATTGCGCGGCGGTTTGCGCATCGCCCAATACCAGGCGCACATGAGGCAGCGTGACATCGGCAAGACGCAGCGACAGGCAGTCGTCGCGCCGCTCGATGCCACGCAGCAGCGGCTTCGCCAGCTTGCGCGTGACGAAAGCGTCACCGCGCGCGAGCACCAGATGAATCGCGCCGTCGACCGCGTTTTCCGCCAGCGCCGCGCCGCGATCGGTGCTGAGCGACGTGCTGCGGCCGCGAAAGGCCAGGAGAATTTGCGCTAGGTAAGCTTCGGCGGTTTGCGGCGCGGCGATCTTCGCGGTGCCGATGCCGAACAGCGCCGCGCTGAAGGCGATCAGCGCGGCCACGCCCGCAAGGGAAAAAACCAGATAGGACAGAGTCACGGCACGCCCCCGTGCGGCTTGGCGACCTGCACGTTATGCCGTAATCATCGTGCAGATAAAAGAATGCCGAGGGGGAAGGAAATGGCCGGACAACCGCGCAGGCGCGCGCGCCTGTATCATCTTCTGCTGCTGTTGCCGCTCTTCGCATTGTGGGTGCCGTTCTACAATCGCGTCGATCCTGCGCTCGCCGGCATCCCCTTCTTCTACTGGTTTCAGATGGCGTGGATCGGCGTCACCGTGCTGGTGCTGCTGATCGTCTATCTGCTGGAGCACCGCAGCGGAGACAAGCTGTGAGCGGACCGCTTGATCCCGTCGCGCTCACGGTCTTCGTCGTCCTGTTCGGACTCGTCACCGTCCTGGGCTTCGTGGCCGCGCGCTGGCGGCAGGGCGATCTCGATCAATTGCACGAATGGGGATTGGGCGGACGGCGCTTCGGCACGCTGATCAGCTGGTTCCTGCTCGGCGGCGATCTCTACACGGCCTACACCTTCGTCGCCCTGCCCGCGCTGCTGTTCGGCGCCGGCGCCATGGGGTTCTTCGCCGTGCCCTATTCCGTCGCCATCTGGCCGCTGCTCTTCGTGGTGTTTCCGCGGCTGTGGTCCGTCTCGCACCGCCACGGCTATGTCACCGCGGCCGATTTCGTGCGCCGCCGCTTCGGCAGCCGCACTCTGGCGCTGACGGTCGCCGTCACAGGCATCGTCGCCACCATGCCCTATATCGCGCTGCAGCTGGTCGGCATCGAGGTGGTGATCGCGGCGCTCGGCCTGCATCTCGCGGTGACCGTGGCGGGCTTCACGATCCAGCTGCCGCTGCTGATCGCCTTCGTCATCCTGGCCGCCTACACCTACACCAGCGGCTTGCGGGCGCCGGCGATGATCGCGGTGGTCAAGGATGTCCTGATCTACGGCACGGTGCTGGCCGTCATTATCTTCATCCCCGTGAAACTCGGCGGCTACGGCCACATCTTCGCCGGCGTCGACCCGACGAAACTGATCCTGCCGCCGCTGCCCAAGGGCGGCCTGGGCGCGCAGTCGGCTTATGCGACGCTGGCGCTGGGCTCGGCCCTGGCGCTGTTCCTTTATCCGCATTCGGTGACCGGAATCCTGTCGTCGTCCGGCCGCGAGGTGATCAAGCGCAACGCCATCGCCATGCCGATCTATGCCGTCGCCCTCGGCTTCATCTCGCTGATGGGCTACATGGCGCTCGCCGCCGGCGTGAAGTCCATGCCGGCCTATGCCGCGGGCTTCAAGGCGTTCGGGCCCAATTTCGCGGTGCCAGCGCTGCTGCTGCACGCCTTCCCGTCCTGGATGGTGGGCATCGCCTTCGCCGCCATCGCCATCGGCGCGCTGGTGCCCGCGGCGATCATGTCGATCGCCAGCGCCAATCTGTTCACCCGCAACGTCTACAAGGAATACATCAACCCGGGCTGCAGCGACGCGCAGGAAAGCCAGATGGCCAAGGTCGTCTCGCTGATCGTCAAGGCGGGCGGGCTCGTCTTCATCATCGGCTTCCCGCAGACCTATGCGATCGTGCTGCAGCTGCTGGGCGGCATCTGGATCATCCAGACCCTGCCGGCGGTGATGCTGGGACTGTACACGCGCTGGCTCCATCCCGCCGCGCTGATCCTGGGCTGGCTGACGGGCACCGCGGCGGGCACCTGGATGGCCGCGACACTGTCGTTCAAGTCGGCCACCTATGTGCTGCGCATCGCCGGCCTGGCGGTGCCCTGCTACGCCGCGATCTCTGCGCTGGCGCTGAACCTTCTGGTGAGCGTGGCGCTGAGCGCGCTGTTCAACCTGGTGTCGCGCGGCCCGCGCGCCGACGCCACCGTGGCCGAGGATTACGTCTGAGCGTCAGCCGAAACGGCCGGTGATGTATTGCTCGGTGCGCTTGTTGGTCGGCGCGGTGAACACCTTCTCGGTGTTGTCGAACTCGATCAGCTCGCCGAGATACATGAAGGCCGTGTAGTCGGAGGTGCGCGAGGCCTGCTGCATGTTGTGGGTGACGATGGCGATCGTGTAATCCTTGACCAGTTCGTCGATCAGCTCCTCGATCTTCGCGGTCGAGATCGGATCGAGCGCCGAGGCCGGCTCGTCGAGCAGGATCACTTCGGGCTTGGTCGCCACGGTGCGGGCGATGCACAGCCGCTGCTGCTGGCCGCCGGACAGGCTGAGGCCGGATTCGTGCAGCTTGTCCTTGACCTCGCCCCACAGCGCCGCGCGCTGCAGCGCATGTTCGATGCGCCCGTCCAGCTCGGAGCGCGAGACGCGTTCGTAGAGCTTAATGCCGAAGGCGATGTTGTCGTAGATCGTCATGGGGAACGGCGTCGGCTTCTGAAACACCATGCCGACGCGGGCGCGCAGGAGGTTGGTGTCCTGCCTGGAGTGCAGGATGTCCTCGCCGTCTAGCAGCACTTCGCCGTCGGCGCGCTGGTTGGGATAGAGCTCGTAGATGCGGTTGAGGACGCGCAGCAGAGTGGACTTGCCGCAGCCCGACGGGCCGATGAAGGCCGTCACCTTGCGGTCGTGGATGGGCAGGGTGATGTTCTTCAGCGCCTGCGTCGCTCCATAGAAGAAGGAGAGATTCTTGACGTCGATCTTTACCTTTTCCCGGCCATCCATGACTCAGTTCCGTTTTGACGATTCGAGAATCCGGGCGACGACGCTCAAGCCCAGCACGGTGACGGTGATCAGCAAGGCGCCGGCCCAGGCGAGATGGTGCCAGCCTTCATAAGGGCTCATCGCGAACTGGAAGATGACGACGGGCAGGTTCGCCATCGGCTGGACCAGATTGGTGCTCCAGAACTGGGTGTTGAGCGCGGTGAAGAGCAGCGGCGCCGTCTCGCCGGAAATGCGCGCCACCGCCAGCAGCACGCCGGTGACGATGCCCGCGCGCGCCGCCCGCCAGGTGACGACGCGGATGACGGCGCTGCGCGGCGCGCCGAGCGCGGCGGCGGCTTCGCGCAGGCCGTTCGGCACCAGCAGCAGCATGTTCTCGGTGGTGCGCACCACCACCGGCACGACGATGACCATCAGCGAGGCGGCCCCGGCGACGGCGGAGAAGCTCTGCATGTTGATGACGAGGATTTCGTAGATGAAGAGGCCGGTGACGATGGACGGCGCGCTCAGCAGGATGTCGTTGACGAAGCGCACGAAAAACGCAAAGCGCGTGTAGCGGCCGTATTCGGCGAGATAGGTTCCCGCGAGCAGGCCGATGGGCGTGCCGGCGACGACCGCAAGCCCGTTCATGATCAGGCTGCCCACGATCGCATTCAGCAAACCGCCGTCGACGCCCGGCGGCGGCGTCATCTCGGTGAAGGTGGCGGGCGTGAGGCCCGCGAATCCCCGGTAGAAGAGGGACGACAGAATAAGGCCGAGCCAAAGCAGCCCGAAGCCCGCGGCGAACACCGACAGCGTCAGGAAGAAAGCGTTGCGGCGCCGGCGCCGGCGGGAGAGCCGCAGGTTCTTCTTCGTCATTACGACAAGCCCCCGGCCCGCCGTTCGAGGGCGCCGAGCATCAGCGGGGCGATCGCCAGCACCACGAAGGTGATGAAGAAGAGGATGAGGCCCATCTCGATCAGCGACGACAGATAAAGCTTGCCGACGGCCTCGGTGAATTCGTTGGCGATGGTGGCGGAGATCGTCGTGCCGGGGGCGAACAGCGACGTCTGGATATGGTGGGCGTTGCCGATCACGAAGGTGACGGCCATCGTTTCGCCCAGCGCGCGGCCGAGCACCAGCATCGCGCCGCCGACGACGCCGGTCCGCGCGAAAGGCAGCGTGACGCGCCACACGCCTTCCCAGGTCGTGCATCCCATGGCGTAAGCCGCTTCCTTCAAGGTCGTCGGAACGGTCTCGAAGACGTCACGCGTCACCGCCGAAATGAACGGCAGCACCATGATCGACAGGATCAGCGAGGCCGTGAAGATGCCGATTCCGTAGGGTGCTCCGCCGAGATAGTCCTGCAACACCGGCACGTTGGAGAACAGGTCGATCAGCCAGGGCTGCAGGCCGCTCTGAAACCACGGCGCAAAGACGAACAGGCCCCAGATGCCGTAGATGATGCTCGGGATGCCCGCCAGCAGCTCGATCGCCGTGCCGATCGGCCGCCGCAGCGGCCGCGGGCAGATTTCCGTCAGGAAGATCGCGATGCCGATGCCGATCGGCACGGCGATCACCATGGCGATCAGCGACGTGACCAGCGTGCCGTAGATCGAGGCCAGCGCGCCGAACTTGTCGGTCACCGGATTCCAGGTCTGGGTATAGAGAAAGGGGAAGCCGAAGGCCTTGATCGCCGGCATGGCGCCGATGCCGAGGGATGCGAGCACGCCGCCGAAGATGGCAATCACGGCGACCGAGGCGAGCCAGGTCACCGCACGGAAGCGAAAGTCGTGGTTCCCGCCGCGTCGGACGGCGTCGGCTCGCTTCTCGGGGACGGTGGCGTTGCTCAAGGCGATGTCGACCATTGTTCCGTAAAGGCGTTGTCTTAGACCGGATTCACGCGCGGCCGAACGCGGTTCCAAGAAGGATTCACATCCCAGATTGCTCCGGCGGTTGTGTCCGCCGGCACCAGGACTGTCCTTCGCATACAAACCCCTTGCAAAAATAAGCCCTTAGCGGAGCATGCCGCCCCGGGACGCCAGCCGGACCCCATCGCAGGAGCGGCATCACGCCCAGCTTCCGTGCAACGTCCATCACAGTTCTGCGAAGCTTTTGTGACAGCCGCCCCGGCAGGTGCCGACATTCCAGTCTAACATATTGGCGTTATTGCGGAAAAATCAGGCGCTCTGCCGG
>DAIDUA010000202.1 GCA_027456965.1 Alphaproteobacteria bacterium
CGGCGCGGGCGCGCAGCAACGCGGCGCGGAAGCCGCGCGGGACACCGGCGGCGCGGGCGCGCGCCTCGATCTCGGCAGGCGGCACCTTCGCCTTGGCGGCGGCAACCTCATCGCGCTTGTAGCCGGCGATGTCGTCGAGAATGGTCATGATGCCGACCTGTTCGACACGGCGATCAGTTTTGCGAGCGTGTCTTTCGCCGCGCCGGTGTCGATGGCCTTCGCGGCCATGTCGGCGCCGGCACGCAGATCGTCCGTCTTGCCGGCGACGATCAGGGCCGCGGCGGCGTGGAGCAGAACGATGTCGCGATAAGGGCCGCAGTCGCCATCGAACAGGCGGCGCACGGCCGCCGCGTTCACAGCGGCAGAACCGCCTCTGAGAGAGTCCAGCGTGGTGCGCGTCAGACCCACGTCCTCCGGCGCGATCGTGCGCGTGGCCACTTGACCGGCGTCGAGCATGGCGACATGGGTGACGTCGGTGGTGGTGATCTCGTCGAGACCGTCATGGCCGTGCACCACCCAGGCCTTCTCCGCGCCGAGCGCGCCGAGCACGCGCGCCAGCGGTTCGACCATGTCGCGCGCATAGACGCCGATGAGCTGGCGGCCCACCCGCGCCGGGTTCGACAGCGGTCCGAGCAGATTGAAGATGGTGCGGATGCCGAGCGCCTTGCGCACCGGCGTCACATGCTTCATGCCCGGGTGATAGGGCTGGGCGAAGAGGAAGCAGAGGCCGGCTTCCTTGAGACAGGTTTCCGCCTCGGCCGGCGACAGATCGATCTTCACGTCCAGCGCTTCCAGCACATCGGCGGCACCGGTCTTCGACGAGATGTTGCGGTTGCCGTGCTTGGCGACGGGGACACCGCAGGCCGCCGCCACGAACGAGACCGCCGTCGAGATATTAAGCGTGCCGTGGCCGTCGCCACCGGTGCCGCACAGATCGATGGCGCCGTCTGGGGCGGTGATGGTGATCATGGCGGCGCGCATGGCGGTGGCGGCGCCGGTGATTTCTTCGACGGTCGGACCGCGCACGGCCATCGCCGTCAGCAAAGCCGCCATCGCGCCCTCGTGAATCTGTCCTGCCATGACCGCGTCGAAGACGCACGCGGCTTCCTTGGCGCTCAAGGTTCCGCCGTCGACCGCGCGGGCGAGAAGAGAGGAAGGATCCCCGCTCATGTCAGCGCGGGCCGGCGCGCCATGCGCAGGAAATTCTGCAGCAGCGCGTGGCCGTTCTCCGAGGCGATGCTTTCGGGATGAAACTGCACGCCGTGCACGGGATGCGTCTTGTGCATCACGCCCATGATGACGCCGTCTTCGCTGGTGGCCGTGACTTCCAAGGCTGCGGGCATGCTCTCCGGCGCGATGGTCAGCGAGTGGTAGCGCGTGGCGAGAAAATCGTTGTTGAGGCCGCGGAAGACGCTTTTGCCGGTATGATGGATGCGCGACAGCTTGCCGTGCATGGGCTCCGGCGCGCGCACGACCCGGCCGCCATAGGCCTGGCCGATCGCCTGATGACCCAGGCAGACGCCGAGGATGGGCAGTTTGCCGTTCGCCTGCGCGATCAGATCGAGGCAGATGCCCGCCTCGTTGGGCGTGCAGGGCCCCGGCGACAGCACCACGGCCTCGGGCCGCATGGCGAGCGCCTCGGCGGCGGAGATTTCGTCGTTGCGCTTGACGACGACCTCGGCCCCCAGCTGCCCCAGATAGTGGAACAGGTTGTAGGTGAAGCTGTCATAGTTATCGATCAGAAGCAGCACTTGGCACCTATGCCATTGATTTAATTGTATTCATGGTCGGCTCATCCGTCATCATACCCGCTTTTCACCGGTGCCGGTTCGCCAGCGTCCAAGAAAAGATGTCATAGAGGATCGGCCACCCCGTTGAGAATAGCCCGGTGGCACAGATCCGAAAACCGGTCAGGGGCCTATCGTCCGAACAGGGCGCGCCATCTGCCGGGGCGCTTCGGAAGTCTCCGCTGCATGAGCGCGAGAAGCCCGGCCAGCAGATCGCGCGGAGTGGGCGGGCAGCCGCGGATATGCAGGTCGACCGGCACGACGGCACGGACCCCGCCGACGACCCCATAGCCGCCGGCGAAGATGCCGCCGTCGAGCGCACAAGCACCGACGGCCACAACCCATTTCGGATCGGGCGTCGCCGCATAGGTGCGTTCGAGGGCTTCGCGCATGTTGGCCGTCACCGGACCGGTCACCAGCAGCACGTCCGCGTGGCGCGGCGAAGCGACGAAATGAAAGCCGACCCGTTCCAGGTCGTAGAAGGCGTTGTTGAGCGCGTGGATTTCGAGTTCGCAGCCATTGCAGGATCCCGCATCGACCTGGCGTATGGAAAGGCTCCGTCCCAGGCGCCGCCGCGCCGTCTTCCGGACTTTCTCCGCCAGCTCGGCGAGCGCGCGGTCGTCGACCGGCGGCGCCCGCTCGGTCAGCGGCAAGGCAAGGACGCTCTTGAACAGAAGTTTGCGCATCAGAGGTCGTGCCCCGCATAGGAACAGTTGAACGACTTGTTGCAGAGCGGGAAGTCCGCGACGATGTTGCCGTCGATCGCCGCTTCGAGCAGCGGCCATTGGAAGCACGACGGATCGCGCAAATGGCAGCGCGCAACCGAGCCGTCTTCGTTCATCCGCAGCCACGCGAAAATGTCGCCCCGGAAGCCCTCGACAAGGGCAGCCCCTTCGGCGGCGCGCGGGGCAACATCCGCGCGAATGTCGCCATAGGGCAATTGTGCGATCAACTGTCCCAGGAGCGACAGGCTCTGTTCGATTTCGCGGATGCGGATACGGATGCGCGCATCGACGTCGCCTCTCTCCAGGACCGTGACCTCGAAGTCCAACATGTCATAGGGCGGGCAACGAAGAACCTTGCGCGTATCGAATGTCCGGCCCGACGCGCGCCCCACGAACCCGCCCGCGCCGAACCGCGCCACCAGATCGTGGCGCACCATGCCCGTCCGGACGGTGCGGTCCTGCAGGGACGCCGTGTCTTCGTAGATCACGATCAAGGCGGGAAACTGCCTGGCGATTTGCGCGAGCAATTTCGAGATGTGGTCCTTGGCCTTCGGATCGATGTCGACCGCGACGCCGCCGGGCACGACGCGGTCCATCATCAGCCGGTGTCCGAAGGCGAGCGCCGCGGCGCGCAGCACGCGCTCGCGCAGGACGGCGCAGTGCGCGTGCATCAGGCCGAAGGCCGCGTCGTTGCAGATGGCGCCGATGTCGCCGACGTGGTTCGCAATGCGTTCGAGCTCCAGCATCACGGCGCGCAGATAGACGGCCCGCGACGGCACCTCGACGCCGCATGCCGCTTCGACGGCCTGCGCAAAGGCGGTGGCATAGGCGACGGTGCTGTCGCCCGATGCGCGTCCGGCAAGTTTCGCCGCGCGGTCCAGCGGCGCGCCGGTCAAAAGTCCTTCGATCCCCTTGTGCACATAGCCCAGCCGCTCTTCCAGCCGCACGATGGTCTCGCCGCTCGCGGTGAAGCGGAAATGCCCCGGTTCGATGATGCCGGCGTGAACCGGGCCGACGGGAATCTGGTGCAGTCCTTCGCCTTCGACCGGCAGAAAGCGATAGGGCTCCGGCTCCGCGGCCGCCGCGTGCACGCCGAGCGGGTGACTCAGGCCCCAGCGGCCATGATCGAGCCAGGGACGAAGGTCCGGTGCGCCTTCCGGCTCCAAACCGAAAAGATCGCGGATGGTCCGCTCAAGCCGCCTTGCCGGCAAGGCATGGCGGCCAAGCGACGGAAACCGTCCGCCGGCGGCGTTCAGACTCAAGATGCCCGTCGTGCCGGTGCCCCGCTCGCGTATCGCAACGTGCACCATCCCCGGCTCGCCCCAATGGGCGACGAGCGTCCATGTCCCTTCGGCGATTTGCCGGCCGGCGGATTCCCAGACGTCCGGCGAGACGACGGCACGAGGCCATTGGCCCTCGATGCCGTCCGCAATGATGTCTGCGAGTGTGGCCATCTGCTTCTAGCCCAACAATGTCGCGATGTGCTGGAACCAGCTCACCACCGGACCCGGAATGAATATGCCGATCATCAGCACGAGCCCGAGGTGAAACATCATCGGCAGAGGAGACATGCGGTCCGGCGCCGTGCTTCCGCTCGGTTCGCCAAAGGCGATGCTGTTCAGCCGCAGAAAGAGCGCCCCGAGAGAAATCAGCAGGCCAATGACCAGCGGCACGGCCAGAAGAGGGCGGTGCGCGAACGCCGAACTGACGACCAGGAACTCGCTGGTGAACACGCCGAATGGCGGCAGCCCGGCGATGGCCACGACGCTTGCCACGAGCGTCCACCCCAGCACGGGATGGCTCGTCGTGAGGCCGGTGATTTCGCCGATCTTCTGCGTATTCTTGATGCGGGTGACATGACCGACGGCGAAGAATATCCCCGACTTGGTGAGGCTGTGCATGGCCATGTGCAGGAGACCCGCGAAATTCGCCAGCGGTCCGCCCAGCCCGAACGCAAAGGCAATGATCCCCATGTGCTCGATCGACGAGTAGGCGAAGAAGCGCTTTATGTCGCGGCGGCGATAAAGCATGAGACCGGCGAAGACGATGGAGACGAGTCCCATGGTCATCATCAAGGGGCCGGGGGCGATCGTCCCGGGATTGCGGGCAAGCACCATCTTGAACCGCAGAATCGCGTAAATCGCGACGTTCAGGAGCAAGCCCGACAACACCGCCGAGATCGGCGTCGGTCCCTCCGCATGGGCATCGGGCAGCCAAGCGTGCAGCGGAACCAGACCCGCCTTCGTGCCGTAGCCGAGCAGCAGAAAGACAAATGCAATGTTGAGGATCATCGGGTCGAAATGCGCCGCATGCGCCGTCAACGGGCTCCAGGTCATCGCCGGAAGGCCGTTGCCGACGACCGGTTGCGCCACCGAGTAGATCAGGATCGTTCCGAACAGGGCGAGCGCGATGCCGACGCTGCCGAGGATGAAATATTTCCAGGCCGCTTCCAGCGCCTCATGCGTGCGATAGATGCCGACCATCAGGATCGTGGTGAGGGTCGCAAGCTCGATGGCCACCCACATCAGGCCCGTGATGCTGGTCAGAAGGGCCAGGTTCATCGCCGCCATCAGCACCTGGTACATGGCGGGGTAGAAGCGCAGATGGGACGGCTTCAGGCGCCCGACCTCCAGCTCGTGTGCGATATATCCACTGCTGAAGACGCTCGTGGTGAACCCGACGAGCGTGTTGAGGACGATGAAGACGACGTTCAAATCGTCGACCAGCAGGAAGCGCCCGAGGCCGGCCGGCCTCCAGACCAGCAGCGTGAGCGCACACATGAAGGTCAGAAACGCGGCGGCCACGTTGATCCATGCGGCGATACGGTAGCCGGGGATCAGCGTCAGCAGCATGGCCGCCGCCGCGGGCACGATCAGGATGCCTGTGGCGGGGTTCAGAAGCCCGGTCATGGCCGTTCACCCCTGAAGCGGTCCATGATCGCGACGTCGACGGTGTCGAAGCGCTCCCGGATGCGGAACAGGAAAATGCCGATGACGATGAAGGCGATCAGAATCGAAAAGGCGACGCTGGTCTCCACCACGAACGGCATGCCCCTCGCGCCGGTCGCCGCCAGGACGAGACCGTTCTCGACGGACATGAACCCGATCACCTGGCTGACGGCATTGCGGCGCGTCACCATCATCAGCAGCCCCAGCAGGATGACGGACAAGGCGAAGGCCAGATCCTCGCGCGCCAGAACGTCGATTCCGGAGGTGGCGCGCATCATCAGCGCCATCGACAGCCCCACAAGCGCCATCCCCGCGATCATCGTGGGGCCGATCCCGACCACGGTCTCGACGGTGCGGTGAATCCGCAGGTTGCGGATCAGCCGATGCAGGACCAGCGGAATCACGATCGCCTTGAAGCACAGCGCGATCCCCGCCGTGACGAGGAGGTGCGGGGCGGCCTGAATCTGAGCCTGCCACGCCACGGAAAGGGACAGGAAGATCGATTGGAGCGCGAAGGCGTTGATCAGCGGCGGCAACCGGTCCTGATAGAGCAGCGTGAAGCTCAGCAGCACCAGGCCGCCGGCGAGGAAATGGGAAACGTCAAAGGCGAAGGTGCTCATCTACAGACTCTCCGAAACCAGCCGGAGCAAGGCCGCCAACAGCCCCAGCATGAGCGCCGCGCCAATGAATTGCGGTACCCGGAAGACGCGCATCTTGGCGATCGTCACCTCGAACAGGGCGAGCAGGTTGGCGCCGACGAACAGCTTGGCGAGATAGAACAGGACGGCCGCGCCGCAGCGCGCCACACCGGCGCCTTCGGGCGCGAGTCCCCATGGCAGGAAGACGGCGGAAATCAGCGAGACGTAAAGCAGGAGCCTGATCGAGCCCGCGAGTTCTATCAGCGCCAGATGGCGGCCGGAATATTCGAGCACCATGGCTTCGTGCACCATCGTCAGTTCGAGATGGGTCGCCGGATTGTCGACGGGAATGCGCCCGTTCTCGGCCACCGCGATCATCACGAAGCCGACGAACGCCAGCATCAGCGAGATGCGCAGCCCCAGGATCGGCGACTGCACAAAGGCCGCGATATCCGTGAGCCGCGTCGTCCCGGCCACCAGCGCAAGCGAAAAGATGAGCATCAGCATCGCCGGCTCGGCGACCGAAGCGATCATCATCTCGCGGCTGGCGCCGATGCCGCCGAAACTGGTGCCGATGTCGAGCCCGGCGAGCGCCAGCACGAAACGCGCGCTGGCCAGAAGTCCTACGATGGCGATGAGATCGGCGGCGGGGGCAAGCCGCACGTCGAGCGTGAAGCTGGGCACCAGCGTCGCCGCAACCCAGGTCGTGGCGCAGACGACGACGGGCGCGGCGGAGAACAGCCAGGATGCGTTGGGCGCGAGGACGACCTCCTTGCGCAGCAGGCGGAAGAGATCGCGATAGGGCTGAAAGGCGCTCGGTCCCAGGCGGCATTGCAGCCTGGCTTTCGTTCTGCGGACGAGACCGGTGAGAAGCGGCGCCAGCGCGACCGCCATGACCTCCTGGATCGCCTGCAGGGCCAATATCCCGGTCATGCCCATAGCGCCAGCACCGTCAGCAGGAAGACCAGCGTCACGAACACCAGCCCGAGATATCGCCGGATGGTTAGAAACTGGAAGCGGTTGAAGTGGTCCGCCAGGAACCCGATCGCCCGTCCAACCGGGGCATATAGAAGGTCCCAGGCCGGGT
>DAIDUA010000203.1 GCA_027456965.1 Alphaproteobacteria bacterium
CGCGCGCGCGGGGGGCCCCAGCCGATCAATGCTGGATTTGCTGCATATTCTGCATTGGCTTCATGGGATCCGGTCCCGGCGTCGGTATCGGAATCAATTTATATTTGGCGATCACGTCGATGAGCCGGTGCGGGATGATGAACTTGTTGCTCGGCGCCTGCACCCAGGCCGCGTGATAGCCGATATTGTTCGAGCCATACGCAATCCAGATATAGCCGTTGAGGCCCCAGCCCGTGCCCCAAGAGTTCTTTACCAGCCAAGCATGCTTGGCATCGTCCCAGCCCACGATCGTGACGGCATGGTTGTAGGCGGTCATCGGTCCCTGGTTGAGGACGCCACCCGTGTACGCCTGGAAAGCCGGGGTCGCCATGACGGCGACGGCCAGCGGGCCATGGGCGCACAGCGCCGCCTTCATCTGATCGACAGTCGGAACCGCGCCGCCGGGTACTACCCAGCCCCAAGCCACATCCGAATAAAGGCCGGCGAGACCTGCCGGGCAGGCGGCATCATGGGCCGTGTAAGGCAGAGTCGCTTCGGTGACGACCTTGTGGGTCAACATCCAGTCCCACACCGGCATGTACCAACCACCGCCGCAGGTCCCCGCGCCGGCGCAATTGAGAACATGCTGCTCCGACGCATTGATCATGACGTTGTTGCGGATGGCGTAGGCGGATTCATAAGCGGCGATCGCCGCAAAATCCCAGCAGCTGCCGCAACCGTCCTGATCCTTCACCGGCGTCACCTTGCCGAGCGTCCGCCAATCGAAGGCAGCGGCGGCAGCCCGGCATGCCAGGACGAACGGACCGACGCGATATTTCATCGCTTCGGCGTCGTACACTTTTATGGCTTCGGCGGCGAAGGCGTTCTGCTGCGGGGCCTTCTCCGCAAAGCCGGCGGGCTCCCTGGCGCCCGTCAACTGCGCCAGGCTGCGATCCATCGCCGTCGTGTAGCCGACGGTGAAGGTCCAGCCTCTTTGCTTGCCTTCCGTCTGCAAGGCATCGAGACGCGCCTTGATCTGCGGCGACGCCATCTTCAGGCGGTTCGCATAGAACGCTTCCTGCTGGGCGTTCGCCTGCACTTGCACGGGCGTGACCATTGTCGTCGGTTGCGTCACATCCTGGGCGCCGGCTTGGCCCCCCGCGACGAGGCAAAAGACGGACGCTATGAAAACTGTTGAGACCGCTCGGCCAGACAACGCGGCACAAGCGGGCGCAATCACTTTGGTGCTTCTGCGCATCGGCGCTCTCCCTTGTTGACGCCGTTAAGATTACGCCGGCGCACAAGTCGTCACAATGTCGCAGGACTAAATCTTTCCAGTAGAGATGGTATTGATAATTACTATCAAATATTCTTTGGGTGATCTCAAATCATGGGGATTGAACAAACCAAGCAATTACTTACGAATACATTGCACGCCTTGCGCGACTCCGCCGCGCGCGGACCGCACAGCGCAACAACCACGATTTGTCGATGATCCTGGGCTGTCACTTCGGCGCCGGGTTCATCGTGCCCATGTCGGATTCGATCTTCCACTGACCCTGCGCGTCCTTCTTCCACACGGTCAGGTAATGTCCGCTGGCTTTGGGACGTTCGCCCTTCGCGTTCGGAGCGCCGACGAAGGCCCAGCTGCCGTCGGTCCAGCCCACGGTCCCGTCCGCGGAGACATCGGCGTATTCGGGCGACCAGCTCAGCACATTGGTGGCCGGATCGCCGTTGCCGCTTCCCGGTTCGGCGAAGCGCTTCGCGGCGGCATCCTTGCCGTAGATCGGCGGTTCGGTGGCGATGCCAAAGATGCGGCCGTCGTCGGCCATGTAGAAGAGGAACGCCGCGTTCGATCCCTTGGCGATCGACATGGCGGAAAAAGCTCTGTCGGTATTCATGAGGTCTTCCTTCGGTCCGGCAAGCGCCGGAGAAAAAGAAGACGCCACGGCAAGAATCAAAGAGAGCGTGAAAAGGCGTACGCGCATCTTGAAGTCTCCCCAATTATGGCAGGCCTGCCGCATTCCTTCCTCAAATCCGTCGTGAAACGGGCCGTTTACTATAAGGCGAGGGTTCCGGCTTCGCGAGGGGAAACGATGGGGGAATGCCATGATCGCCTACCACAGAGCACGCGATGACAAGGCGCCGGCGAAAAGGCAGGCGCTTTCCCATGATCTGTTCAACGGACTGAGTCCCCAAGAATTCGACGAAGAGGCAAAGGCCTTGCGCGATGCCGAGGCCATGACGCCCGCCGTGCGGGCGCGGCTGAAGGCCCAGCTGGTCGAGCGCTTGAAGACACCCGTGGACGAGCCGAGCTGGGGTCCCGACTGGGTCAGGCACGGCGAGCGCGTCGCCGCCAAAAACCGCAGGGACAAAGGCGTGGTCGGAAGAATTCTGACCTTCGCCGGAAAGAAAAAGGACGGGGACGAAACGCCAAAGGGTCCCCTGAGCGAAGAGGAGGCCGACGACGCGTCCGCCATCTCCCGCAACATGGAGAAGAGCCGCCAGGTTTCGCACTACAGACCGCTTTATGCCGCGGCCGTCGTGCTGGCGCTTGTCATCCTGCTGATTGCGATGTTCGTCGACTATCACATCATCCGCGAAGTATGGACGCGCGCGCTGTCCAACGAATTCATGCAGGTGCCGCCGGCGCTCAAGTCGTCGGTCGTGTTCAAGAGCCTGCAGGTGATCTTCGCGGTGCTGATCGTGCACTTCATGCTGAAAATCACCGGCGCCTATGGCCGCAACACGATGATCACGGCGGCCTTCGTCATGGCGATCGTGATGATCGGCGGCCTGGGCTATCTCGTCGCCTACAACAACATGCTGGGCGGCACCTCGACGACGCTCGAACAGCGGCAGATCTCGGCGCCGCAGTCCAATTCGATCGATACGCTTTTCAACCCGGGCGTCCAGCGCATTGCCGCCACGCAGCCGGACGTGTCGACCGCCGGGGCGGCGGACGGCGTTTCCCTCGGCCTGCCCAAGCTGTCCCAAAGGTCGCTCGCCGACGCCGATTCGTGGTTTTGGCTAGCCTTTGCCAGCGTGATATTCTTCATCGTGACCACGGTGGCGGCGCTGTACATGCAGATCGTCGAGAACAACGTCCGCAACTACCACATCTCGCACGACTACAAGCACCGCCAGAAGCAGTTCGCCCAGCTTCATCTGCTCGAACTGGCCGACCAGAAGGTGTCCTAGGAACGGGGAGACGATGAAGCGGATTTTGCTGGTAGTCGCGACGGTGAGCGCGCTTGTGGGCGGCGGCGTACTGGCGGCGCGGATCGGCGCCGACGACCCGCAAGCGGAAGCCGCGCCGCCGCCGCAACGCGTCATCATCGGGCTGGATCTGTCGCGCAGCAACCCGCTGATCGCCGATCCGGCCTTCGCCGCCAAGGTGGCGGACCGCATCGCCGGCATTGTGAGTAATCTCGGTTTTGCCTCGGAGGTGCATGTCCGTACCTTCGGCAATTACGACGCCACCTCGAACACCTTCGCCTACGACACGGTGCTGTCGGTGCGCAATCGGCCGGAGAACGTCGCCGCGGAAATCCGCAAGCTGATCGCCGGCACGCCGTATCTGGTCCAGAAGGGACGCTGGCGCGCCCAGCAGAACACCAACATCCTCGCCTTCCTCGACAACCTTTCGCAAAGCATCGGCTGCACCGGCATGCCGACGACGATCGTGCTGGCCTCGGACGGTATCGAAGACTCCGATTACGCCAGGCTGATCCGGCGAGATGCCCATCTGCCCCCGCCGGACGGGCATCCGTTCCAGGGCTGCGCCGATTTCGAAATCCTCGGCCTTGGCCAGGGCGCCGACAATCCGCGCTTGACCACGCATTTGCGCAGCGAATGGAGCCGCTGGGCGCTCGCCGCCGGATTTGCGCACTTCCAGGGCCTGAACGACTGGTAGGTCCGGCAACCCATTATTCTCGAACGAAAATATTTTTCAGAATCTGCTGTTGACACAGAATACTCTGCAGTATAGAGTTATCTATACTCAATGAGGAGTGCTCTGCATGTCCCTGTCTCCGCAAGAAGCCGCCAGCACCCTGTCGGACGTCGAGCGCGCCGCCCGGCGCAGCGGCCAAGCCTATGGCTACCGTCGTGCCTCGCCACATCTGATCGTCTGGGGCCTCATCTGGGTGGTCGGCTACGCCACCACGGATTTGCGCCCGGACTACGCGAACATCATCTGGCCGGCTCTGACTCTCTTGGGCGTGGCCCTGTCCATCTATGTCGGCCGCTGCGCTGGCGCGACCGACTCGGGACGCTACAGGAGCATCTGGCGCATCATGGCGCTCGTCTTGCTCGCCTTCGTCTTCATCGGCGCGACCTACGCCATCATGCGACATGTCAGCGGGCCGCAGCAGGGCGCATTCGTGCCGCTCCTGGTGGGAACGATCTATGCGGGCATGGGCCTCTGGCTGGGCGCGCGCTTCGTGGTGACGGGACTTGCGGTCATCGTTCTCACGCTTGGCGGCTATTTCTTTCTGCAGGAACATTTCCTGCTGTGGCAGGCCGTCGTCGGCGGCGGCGCGCTGATCCTGGCCGGCCTCTGGCTGCGGACGGTGTGACCATGGAGCAGCCGAACCCCATCATCCACCAGCCCGTGCGCCTGAAGATCATGTCCGCGCTGAAGGTGTTGCCGCCGAATGACGCGATCGAATTCGTCCGCCTGAAGGCCATCGTCGCGGCGACGGAAGGCAATCTCGGCGCCCACATCACAACCCTTGAAGAGGCGGGCTATGTCGCCGTGGAAAAGGATTTCGTCGGCAAGCGCCCCCGCACCCGCATCGCCCTGACCAAACAGGGCCGCCGCGCCTTTGAAGATTATGTCGCCTATCTGCGCGACATCATCGACGCCGAACCGAAAGCCGCACAGTGAAAGGCCACGCCATGCATTTCAAAGCCCTTCTCGCCTCCGCCGTTGTGCTTGGCGCGACCGCATTTGCAGCTCAGGCCGCCGCTCCGAGGTTGTTCGCAGACAGCCAACTCGTCACCGAGCCGCGCTTCAGCGACGAGATCGTTGGTCATGGCCCGGACGTGATCTTCATTCCTGGCCTCGCCTCCTCGCGCGAAACCTGGAAGGCCACGGCAGAGCGCCTGAAGGATCATTTTCGTGTCCATCTGATCCAGGTTGCCGGCTTTGCCGGCGAGCCGGCGCGCGCCAATGCCTCCGGACCGGTATTGGTGCCGACGGCCGAAGCAATCGACTCCTATCTGGTGGCGCAACATCTGACGCCTGCCGTGATCGTCGGCCATTCGCTGGGCGGCACGATGGCGCTGTACCTCGCCGAACATCATCCGAGCGATTTGAAAAAGGTGATGCTGGTCGACGCCTTGCCGTATTACGCCACCTTGATGGCCGGACCGCAGATCACGGTCGCCGCCATGACCCCGGTGGCGGATAAAATCCGCAGCGGCCAGTCGAAGATGCCCCCCGAACAGCAGAAGATGATGATGGCGAGCATGGCCACGTCCGAGGCCGACAAGGCGATGATCGAGGGGTGGAGCGGGGCGAGCGATCAAACCACCGTGCTCAATGCGCTGGCCGACGATCTGACGCTCGATCTGCGTCCTGGCCTTTCCGCGATCACCACGCCGATCGCCATGCTCTATCCCGATTACGTTCCGCTTGGCCGGCCGAAGGGCGCATCCGACGCCGCCTATCACGCCGCTTACGCCGCCGTTCCAAACATCAAGCTGGTGGGCATCGAGAATTCCCTGCATTTCATCATGTTCGACCAGCCCGCCCAGTTCGACGCGGCCCTCGACGCCTTCCTGGAGGATTAGGGCGAGAGACGCGTACGAATCTCTTCCGGCGTCACGCCGCTTTCGCGCAGAGCCCGCAGCGTCACGGCGCGGTCGCGTTTGGAGAATTTGCGGCCGTGCTCGTCGAGGACGAGACGATGATGGGCGTAATCGGTCGCCGACAAGCCGAGCAGCGCCTGCAGCAACCGCTGGACATGGCTCGCCGCGAACAGGTCGTTGCCGCGCGTCACCAGCGTTACGCCCTGGAAGGCGTCATCCACCACCACGGCAAGATGATAGGCCGCCGGCATCTCCTTGCGCGCCAGCACGACGTCCCCGAACAGCAAGGGCTGTACGGCGATGCGACCCGTTTCGCCATGGGGCCCCGCGCCCTTTTCGTTAAAAAACAAATCGCCGGCTTCGCGCGCCGCCTTCGCCGCGTCCAAGCGCAACGCATACACTTCGCCGTTCGCCATGCGGCGCACACGCTCCTCGCCGGACAGCGAACGACAGGTACCGGGATAGATCGGCCCGTCGGGACCATGGGGGGCTTCGACAGACCGCGCAATCTCTTCGGCGATAGCCTTGCGCGTGCAGAAGCAGGGATATAGCAGTCCGGGTGCCTCCAGCACGGCCAGCGCGTCGCGATACGCGCCCATCCGGGTCGACTGGCGCAGCACCGGGCGCTCGAAATCCAGACCCAGCCATTCCAGGTCCTCCAAAATCGCCACCTCGTATTCTGGCCGGCAGCGCGCGGTATCGATGTCTTCGAGACGCAGTAGAAAGCGCTTGCCCGCATGGCGCGCAAACATCGCGGCATAGGCATGACCCAGATGCAGCAGTCCGGTCGGGCTGGGGGCGAAACGGGTGACGATCACGGTTGGACAGGGTTTGGTCCGCATGCCAATCATGCGTTTGGAATGAATCCTGGGGCAAGTCCGTGGCGTTGTCCGGTCCGCGTCTTGAGCCGTCGAACGGCAAGGCCACGCATCTGGTCGTGCTGTGTCACGGCTATGGCGCCGACGGCAAGGACCTGATCGAACTTGCGCCTCATTGGCAGAACGCGCTTCCCGGCGCCGTCTTCGTCGCGCCGAATGCGCCGCAGCGTTGTCCCGGCGCCGGCTATCAGTGGTTTCCGATTTCCCGTATCGATCCGCATGAGATGCACAAGGGCGTCGAGGACGCGGCCGGTTTGCTGGAGGCGTTCGTGCACGCCGAGCTTGCGCGGCTGGCCTTGGCTCCAGACCGACTGGCGCTGGTCGGCTTCAGTCAAGGCACCATGATGACGCTGCATGTCGGACTGCGCGGACCCGTCAGGCCCGCGGCAATCGTGGGCTTTTCAG
This sequence comes from Alphaproteobacteria bacterium, assembly GCA_027456965.1. Lineage (GTDB taxonomy): Bacteria > Pseudomonadota > Alphaproteobacteria > Micropepsales > Micropepsaceae > Rhizomicrobium. The sequence goes on from DAIDUA010000203.1 coordinate 7,080, forward strand.
GCCTGCTCACGGGCGCAACACCGCTCGAAGGCAAGATCCCGCCGGTGCTGCTGACCCATGGCGACGCGGATTCGGTGATCCCACCCGAGGCCCTGTTCATGACCGCGGGCGCCCTCGGCGCCGCTGGCGTGCGCGTACAGTGGCACCTGTCCCGAGGGCTCGGGCACGGCATCGACGAGACGGCTCTCGTGCTGGCGGGCGGGTTCCTCCCCCAGGCGTTCGGCGGCAAGCTGGCGCCAAGCGGCGAGGCCTGCTGCACGCTTCGCTGAAGCGTCGCCATTCCGTCACACCCAATCGTGTAATCTACCGGCCGTATTGGCATCGCAGCGTCTTGCCCGTACACTCAAGCCAGGCAAGAGGAGGCACGGTCTTCAGGGAAGCTTCGTCGTGTTAGCCACCGCGCGCAGTCCCGACAACTGCCCGGCTCTCGTGCTCAACGCGGACTATCGTCCGTTGAGTTACTTTCCGTTGTCGTTGTGGTCCTGGCAGGACGCGATCAAGGCGGTGTTCCTTGAGCGCGTGAACATCCTGGAACAATACGACCGCACGGTGCATTCGCCCTCCTTCGAGATGCGCCTGCCCTCCGTCGTCTCGCTCAAGACCTACATCAAACCGGCGCGCAATCCGGCCTTCACCCGGTTCAATGTTTTCCTGCGCGACAGTTTCGAGTGCCAGTATTGTGGCGACGGAGAAGACCTCACCTTCGATCACGTCATCCCGCGCGCGCGCGGCGGCCGCACCACCTGGGACAATGTCGTGACGGCGTGCGCGCCGTGCAATCTGCTCAAGGGCGGACGGCTGCCGCACCAAACAGGCATGCAGCCGCGCCATCGCCCGCACCGGCCCACGGTCATCGAGCTGCGCGACAACGGCCGCCGCTTTCCGCCGAACTATCTGCACGAAAGCTGGTCGGACTATCTCTACTGGGATACCGAACTGGAACCTTGAGCCATTCTGACCGGCCGCCACATCGCGATCATAGGCGGCGCGCCCGGCGGCGC
>DAIDUA010000204.1 GCA_027456965.1 Alphaproteobacteria bacterium
ACTTCCACATAAATGTCGATGCGGTCGAACAGCGGTCCCGAGATGCGCGCCTGGTAATCCTGCGCGCATTTGGGCGCCCGCCCGCAGGCCTGCGCCGGATCGCCGAGATAGCCGCAGCGGCACGGATTCATCGCCGCCACCAGTTGGAAGCGTGCCGGATAGCGCACATGCGCATTGGCGCGCGCCACCACCGCTTCGCCGCTCTCGATGGGCTGGCGCAAGGAGTCGAGCACCGCGCGCTGGAACTCCGGCAGCTCGTCCAGCAACAGCACGCCGAGATGCGCCAGGCTCACTTCGCCCGGCTTCACCCGCAAGCCGCCGCCGACCAGCGCCGCCATCGAGGCGGAGTGATGCGGCGCACGGAACGGCCGCCGCCGCGAGATCGTGCCGTCGGGCAATTCGCCCGCCAGCGACTGCACCATGGAAATCTCCAGCGCCTCGCGCGCGTCCAGGGGCGGCAGCAGGCCCGGCAGGCGTTGCGCCAGCATCGACTTGCCCGCGCCCGGCGGTCCGATCATCAGCAGATTGTGCCCGCCCGCCGCGGCGATCTCGATGGCGCGCTTCGCCGTTTCCTGACCTTTGACGTCCTTGAGGTCGGGAACATTGTACGGATCGTCGGCCAGTTTGGCGGCCGGCGGGTTCAGCACCTGCACGCCTTTCACGTGATTGACCAAGGCGATCAGCGACGGCGTGGCGATGATCTCGACGCCGCCGGCCCAAGCCGCTTCCGCGCCGCAGGCCGCCGGACAGATCAGTCCGCGCTGCTGCTCCGAGGCGGCCAGCGCCGCGGGCAGCACGCCGGCGACGGCGGTGACCTGCGCATCGAGCGACAGCTCGCCCAGCGCCACATAGCTTGCCATCTCGCTGGCCGGCAGCACGCCCATCGCCGCCAGCAGGCCAAGCGCGATGGGCAGATCGTAATGGCTCCCTTCCTTCGGCAGGTCGGCCGGCGCCAGGTTCACGGTGATGCGCTTGTAGGGCAGCGCCAGTCCGATGGCGGCGAGCGCAGCGCGCATCCGCTCCTTGCTCTCGCCCACGGCCTTGTCCGCCAGGCCCACGAGGTTGAACTGTCCGCCGCCCGAGTCCGCGATGTGGACCTGCACATCCACTTCGCGCGCCTCGATGCCCTGGAATGCGACTGTAAAGACGTGCGCAACCGTCATGAAACGCCGCCCCGCTGCGCGGCTATCCTAGGTCGGAACGGCGTCGAACGCGACCGGCGTTCTGGCGGTGGCGGCGTGAAACGGAATGGTGCCGTGCCACATATAGGACGGGAAGAGAACCAGCCGTCCGGGAACGGGCCTGACCGCTCGGCGCACCGGATCGCGCAGCATGGTCTCGAAAGACGGTTCTCCGAATTTGATCCAGCCCTGCCTGGCCGTCTCGTCCATGACGGCGTCGGGAACGGCCACGTAGTAGCAGGAACTTATCCAGCCCCGTGGATGGATGTGGTTGGTATGAAAGCCGCAATCGTGCAGCCGCGACGACCACGATCCCGCGAAGGCGAAGCCGCCCGTGCGCCGGCCCGCCAGCGGATGATCCTTATTGTCATCCGACATTCCGGCGATATAGGCGTCGACCGCCTCCTCGATGCGCAGCCGCAGGGCGCGCAAAAGTTCGTTGCCGCTGGCCAACAGCGACTCGCTCGTCTGCGTCCCGCGCCGCAAGGTCTGGTCGATGTGTTCGCGCAAATCCGTGTGAAGGCTATCCAGATGTGCGTCGAGGGCCGTATTGAACTCTGCCATGGACGAAAAACCCGGCGGCGGGTCCAGGTCGAAGATCTGGACGTGCCGCTCATAATCGGCGAGGCGCCCGGCGCGCGGATCCTCGTTGGCGCGCAACGCCAGTTCGTGAACCGCCAGCGTGCTTTGGTCGAAGGGCGTCTGCGGCACGACCGCTTCGGTCAGGTGCAAGGCGCGCTTCGCTTCGCCCGCCTGCAGCAGGGTGCAGGCCAGATCGATCGTGACGGACAAATCGTCCGGCCGCAGCGCCAGGGATTTTTCGGAAGCGGCGATCGATCGGTCGAGCTGGCCGAGGCCGGCGAAGGCAAGGGCGAGTCCGTTCTGCGGCGCGGCGCTGTCCGGCGCCATCGCGGCCACCCGCGCGAAACATTCGCGAGCCTCCTCGAAGCGTTTGGTGCGGATGAGGAAGCCGCCTTTCTGGAGCAGCAGCGCCCCCGCCTCCGGCACGCGCCGCACGGCGTCGTCGTAGGAGGCGAGGAACTCGCCGTCCCGCCTCATTCGATACAGCAGGGCGTTCAGTTCCCGATGCGCCTCGGCATTCGTCGGATCGCGCGTGATGGCGCGGCGAAAGGCGTCCACGGCGTCTTCATTGCGGCCGAGACGGCCAAGCGTCTTGGCCCGGTTGTGATCGGCCAGCGGCAGGTCCGGCACGAACCCGAGCGCGGAATCGAATTGCCGGAGCGCCTCGTCGTATCGGCCCTGCATCTCCAGCGAGACGCCGAGATTGTGCGCGATCCTCGCGCGCTGAACGGCCGGTCTGCCGCTGTCCGCCGTCGCGGGGCGCAGGATCGCCTCGCCCTCCGCCGGACGGCCCGTCTCGTTCAGCAGGGCGCCCAGGCCGGACAGTGCGGCGCCGGATTTTGGATTCAGCCGCAGCGCGGCGCGGTAGTTCTTCTCGGCATTTGCGAAATCGCGCGTGGCCACCTGCGCCTGCGCCAGCACCAGATAGGCCTCGTCCTCGCCGGGTGCGGCCTGCACGGTGTCCTGCAGCAGCGCGATGGCTTCCGGATGTCTTCCCATCATCGCCAGAACCTTGGCGAGCTGCACCTGTACATGCGGCTGCTCGGGCCTGAGCGCCAGCGATTGACGATAGAGCGTTTCCGCTTCCCCGTGCCGGCCCTGTTTGGCGCGCACCACGCCCAAGAGCTGCAGCCCGTCCGGCTCGCGCGGCTCCGCGCGCAAGACCGGCGCCAGGACCTGCTCCGCCGCCGACCATTGGCCGTGCCGTATGAGGTCCGCGGCCTGTAGAATCGACGCGGCGATCGGATTGGGAGGTATTTTCGCCATCGCGTCACTATAACCGCAAATAAGCGTCCCCGAGCAGTCCGGTGACACCTACAGCGGCAGCATCACGCCGGCCACCGCCCCGGCGATCAAGAGGCGCACCAGATAGCCGAGGCAATGCGCCGCCGTGATCTTGGAGTCGATCTTCACGAACAGGCCGTTGATGACGAGTACCGGCATCGGTCCCGCCAGCCACGCCAGCAGGCCCACGCCCAATCCGGTCCACAGGTCCGCGCCGGCAAGCGCGCACAACACGATCACGGCGGCGCTCATGACGAAGCCCAGCGCACTGGCCCAGATGATGGCGCCTCTGTCCTTGCCCTCGCGGATTCCGGGGCGCCAGATTTCCGGATAGGCGTTGTAGGCGTCGTGGAACAACACACCCATGAACAGCCAGTCCGTAAAGCTGCCCAGGATTCCCGCGGCGAGGATCGCCGCCATCGTCGTCACCATGCCGAAACCCCCTTGACCTTGCGATAGCTAATCTAGCGGGGGTGCGGGCTGCAGGCCACCTTGCGCGCGCGGAAGTGCGCACCTACGCTTCCGGCTTCCCACAAGAGGACGGCGGCTTGAGCGCGCGTTTCGAAGGAACCGAAAAATACATCGCGACGGCCGACCTGCGGATCGCCGTCAACGCGGCGGTGACATTGGAACGCCCGCTTCTGGTCAAGGGCGAGCCCGGCACCGGCAAGACCCAGCTCGCCTATGAAGTCGCCGACGCCTTCTCCGCGCCGCTCATCACCTGGCATGTGAAGTCCACCACCAAGGCTCAGCAGGGCCTCTACGAATACGACGCCGTGACGCGTCTGCGCGATTCCCAGCTCGGCGATGTGCGGGTCAAGGACGTCCGGAACTACATCAAGAAGGGCAAGCTCTGGGAAGCCTTCGAGTCGGAGGTGCGCCCGGTGCTGCTGATCGACGAGATCGACAAGGCCGATATCGAATTCCCCAACGACCTGCTGCTTGAGCTCGACCGCATGGAGTTCTTCGTCTACGAGACGGGGGAGACGATCAAGGCCGCGGTGCGCCCCATCGTGATGATCACCTCGAACAACGAGAAGGAGTTGCCCGACGCCTTTCTGCGCCGCTGCTTTTTCCACTACATCAAATTCCCGGATCGCGAGACGATGCAGCAGATCGTCGACGTGCATTATCCCGGCATCAAGCAAAAGCTGGCGGCCGAAGCGCTCAATGCGTTCTATCAGCTCCGCGAGGTGCCGGGTCTCAAGAAGAAGCCGTCCACCAGCGAGTTGCTGGATTGGCTGAAACTCCTTCTCAACGAGGACATCCAGCCCGAAACGCTGAGAGAGAAGGACGCCGCCCGCCTGATCCCGCCTTTGCATGGCGCTTTGCTGAAAAACGAACAGGATGTACACCTCTTCGAAAGGCTGGCGTTTCTGGCAAGGCGGGAGAACCGGGGATGAAATTCGGGGTCGGTGCGGCGTTTGTTTTCGCGTGCATTTTTTCGCTGGTTTCCGCCCGCGCCCAGGACATGGCCGATCCGTTCGCCGACGGTCCCAATGGGGCGAAAATACATTCGGCGTCGGGCTTCGTCTGCCCGCAGCAGATCGGCCATTTCGAGCGCGACGCGGTGGGCGAGCGCGATCCGGAAGCCGGAACCGATTTCTGCGCCTATTCCGCGCTGGACGGCGTCTACGGCACGATCACGCTCGAACCTCTGCACGGCGCTTATGACCCCAAGGCGATCCTGGCGCCCGATTTCGTGGTGCAGGAAGGCACGGGTGGGCGGATGATCGACGAAGGCATGCGATCCGTCGGACCGAAGAACGCGCCGCTGGCGATCTACACCCGCACCTATGAGACCGCGAAGCTGGAATCGCTGCATTACCGCACCCTGTTCGCCAGTGCGCTGCTGGGCGCCTGGACGGTGCAGGTCACCATCGAATATGCCGATCCGCGCGACAACGATGCGGAGATCGAGTTCTTCAACGCGGCGTATCAGGATGCCACGACCAATATCGAGGGCGGCGGCCAGCCCGCACCTCCCTGAAGGACCGGCGATGTTCTTCGCGTTCTTCGACGAACTGCGCGCCGCCAAGGTTCCCGTCACGCTGAAGGAATACCTGGCGCTGATGGAGGCGCTGTCGAAGGATGTGATCGGCCGCAAGGTCGACGAGTTCTATTACCTGTCGCGCGCCGCGCTGGTGAAGGACGAGAGGAATCTCGACAAGTTCGACCGCGTCTTCGCCCGTGTCTTCGAAGGGCTTGAGACGCTCGACGACGCGCTGGCGGCGCAGATTCCCGAAGACTGGCTGCGCAAGCTGAACGAAAAATTCCTCAGCGAGGAAGACAAGAAGCTGATCGAATCCCTGGGCGGCTGGGACAAGCTGATGGAGACGCTGAAACAGCGTCTCGAAGAGCAGAAAAAGCGCCACGAGGGCGGCAGCAAGATGATCGGCACCGCCGGCACCTCGCCGTTCGGAGCTTACGGCTACAATCCGGAAGGCGTGCGCATCGGTCAGGACGAATCGCGCCACGGCAAGGCGGTGAAGGTCTGGGACAAGCGCGAGTACAAGAATCTCGACGACTCGGTCGAGCTGGGAACCCGCAACATCAAGGTGGCGCTGCGCCGTTTGCGCAAATGGGCGCGTACCGGCGCCGAGACCGAACTCGATCTGCCGGGCACCATCCGTGAAACGGCGAACAAGGGTTATCTCGACCTCAAGCTGGTGCCCGAGCGCCACAATACGGTGAAGGTGCTGCTGTTCTTCGACATCGGCGGCTCGATGGACGTGCACGTCAAGCTCTGCGAGGAACTGTTCAGCGCCGCGCGCACCGAGTTCAAGCACATGGATTTCTACTACTTCCACAACTGCCTTTATGAAGGCGTGTGGAAGGACAATCGCCGCCGCCATGTCGAGAAGGTTCCGACCTGGGACGTGCTGCACAAATATCCCCACGACTACAAGATCGTGTTTGTCGGCGACGCGACCATGAGCCCGTATGAGATCACCATGGCCGGCGGCAGCGTCGAGCATTGGAACGAGGAGCCGGGGGCCCTCTGGCTCGACCGCGCGGCGCAGATTTACCCGCACCTCGTCTGGCTCAATCCGGTGGCGCAGAAGCATTGGGACTACACGCCGTCGATCCAGCTGGTCTCGCAGATTTTAAGCGGGCGCATGTTCCCGCTGACCCTCGCCGGCCTCGACGGCGCGATGCGCGAGCTGAATCGCTGACAAAAAATATTTTTCCTTGCGAGTGATTCCGAACTGATCGCCGCCGGGGTGCGCGCTTGTTGGCGCTTAGCCGATGACCCCGTTTGCTTTTTTCCGGATTTGTCGCAGGCGTGAAAATTTTGTGCGCGCCCCTTGAACCGACACGGTCGAATTACCAGATATCTTATATCCCCACAGGTGCAAGAAGTCGGCGGCGGCGCGTTCAGGCGTCGCGGCGGAATTCCAGAAGATCGCCCGGCTGGCAGTCGAGCGCGGCGCAGATGCGCTCCAGAGTCTCGAAGCGCACGCCTTTCACCTTGCCGGATTTCAGCAGGGATAGATTGGCCTCGGTGATGCCGATGGTTTCGGCCAGTTCCTTCGAGCGCATCTTCCGCCTGGCCAGCATGACGTCGAGGTTGACGATGATGGCCATCAGATGAACTTCGCGTTTTCGTCGGCCATGCGGCGGGCTTCGACCATCACCCGGGCGATGACCAGCATCACGCCGGCCATGAACAGCGTGGCCACGTCGCCGCTGCCGAAGCTGAGGGAGATTGCACGGTGGCCGGGCCCGAGCGGCCAGGTGAGCAGGAACGAGATCGGCGCTTGCATCGCGAAGCCCACGACCACGCTGGCGAACAAGGCCGCGGCGACGTTGTTCAGGTATTGCAGCGCGGCGGTGGAAAACACCTCGCCCTGCGCGTATTTCAGGAAGAGTTGGCGCAGGGACCACAGCGCCCAGAGCGTGAAAGCCGTCGGCACCATCTCGCAGACGAGCGCGCCGAGGCGATAGGGCAGCGGCACCTGCATGGTGAGCGCCGCGCCCAGATGGTTCACGTCGAACATCAGCCAGGCGGTTTTGTCCGGAAAGACGAAGGTCGCGACCACAAGAAGGGGGATGAGGAAAAGGCCGATCGCCGAAAACCCGGCCATCAGCCGACTCAACCAGGAGAGATTCGATGCACTGTCCGCCGTCATGGCCGCCTCCGATGCCTGCGGAGCGACCATACCACAGAAATAAATTATTGCAATACAATAATTTATTGTCGCAAAGTGGTTATATTGTGCGGGTTGCCTTCAGTCCTTCGCCCTGCTGTTCCGGCGGATCCAATCGGCCAGTTGGGTTTCGTCGAGCGTGCCAGAAGCGAGCGAAAGGATCGTCATTGTCGCGTCCGCTTGATCGGCGACCAGACGCATTCCGTTCAGACGCAGAAAAAGCCCGCAGGCGATGAAGGCGATGCGCTTGTTGCCGTCGACGAAAGCGTGGTTCTTGGCGAGCCCGAAGGCGTAACTCGCCGCAAGCCGCACGATGTCGTCGACGTTTTCATACGCGAAAAGATTTCGCGGACGCGCCAGCGCGGATTCGAAAAGACCTTCGTCGCGCAGGCCGTCGGCGCCGCCATGTTCCGCGATGCTTTCGCTGTGGAGGAGTTCGAGAACGTCGCGGCGGACCCAGACGGGCTCGCTCATTTTGCCAGCGCGCGCAGCGTGTCGCGGTATTCGCGCATGACCTCGCGGCCCGCTTCGACCTGTTTCTCGACGTCCGGGTCATAAGGCGTCAGGCGATAGCCGTCCGGGCTCTGCGTCACGATAAGGGTGTCGCCGCGGTCGATCTTGAGGGCCGAGAGCAGTTCCCGCGGGAAAATGGCGCCCACGGAATTGCCCACGGAAATCAATTTCAGTTTTACATTCACGGTGTTGGCCGTTCCAACATGCGTTACAACAGGAGGTTATAACATATGTATAAACGCCGCAAGCCTCACTCCGGCGCCAGGGTCACCTTGATGCCGTCCAGGTCCTCGGAGCAGGTGAGCTGGCAGGAGAGGCGCGAGTTCGGCTGTACGGCGAGCGCCATGTCCAGCATGTCGACCTCGGCCTCGGAAGGCGGGGTCAGTTTCTCGTACCAGCCGTCCTCGATATAGACGTGGCAGGTGGCGCAGGCGCAGGCCCCGCCGCATTCCGCGGTGATCGGCAGGCCCCCGTCGCGCAGCATTTCCATGATGGTCCAGCCGTCGCGGCCTTCGATCGCGGTTTCCTTGCCTTCACGGTCCTTGGCGATGATCTTCATGGATTAAGACTCCTCACCCTGCGGGCCGGTAGCGCCAGCGTACCGGCGCCGGGGCGTCTCGAAGGGTCATGACACACCCAGTTTCTTCTGCAGGCTGGACGACGAGGTCGTGTACTGGAAGCGCAGCTTTTCGTTCGGCCGGCAGATGTGGAACGCCGCCTGAGCCATCAGCGCCGCTTCGTGGAAGCCGGACAAGATCAGCTTCAGCTTGCCCGGATAGGTGATGATGTCGCCGATGGCGAAGATGCCCGGCGTCTCGCTTTCGAAGCGCGTGGTGTCCACGGGGATCAGGTTTTCGTGGAGGTTGATGCCGAAGTCCGCGATCGGCCCGAGTTTCATCGTCAGTCCGAAGAACGGGAGTAGTGCGTCGGCTTCCAGGTGCCATTCGCTTTTGTCGTGGCCGGACAGCGTGACGCCGGACAGCTTCCCGCCTTCGCCGTGCAACGCCTTCACGCTGGCAACATGGAAATTGATTTTCCTCTGCTCGACCAGCTCGCGCATCTGGTTGACGCTGTGCTGGGCGGCGCGGAACCCGTCGCGGTGATGGACGAGCGTCAGGCTCTTGGCGATCGGCGCCAGGTTCAGCGTCCAGTCGAGCGCGGAATCGCCGCCGCCGGCGATCAGCACGTTCTTGCAGCGGAAGGTTTCCATCTTGCGCACGGCATAATGCACGGAGGTGCCTTCATAGGTTTCGATGCCGGGAACCGGCGGGCGCTTGGGCATGAAACTGCCGCCGCCGGCTGCGATGACGATCACGCGCGCGATGATCTGGGTTCCGGCGTCGGTCGACAGTTTCCAGCGTCCGTCGGACAGCCTTTCCAGCGCGTTCGCCATTTCGCCGAAATGGAATGTCGGACTGAACGGCTTGATCTGCTCCATCAGCCGCTCGGTCAGTTCCTGACCGGTGACGATGGGCAGGGCCGGGATGTCGTAGATCGGCTTCTCCGGGTAGAGTTCGGTGCACTGCCCGCCCGGACGGTCGAGGATGTCGACGAGGTGGGCCTTCAGGTCCAGGAGCCCGAGTTCGAACACGGAAAAAAGACCCGCCGGTCCGGCGCCGATGATCGCGACGTCGGTTTCGATTGGGGTTTGAACTTCGCTTGGTTGATCCATCGGCATTTCACAGGTTGCGCTTGTAAAAGAATTGAAATCTGCGTCCTTATATGTAAAAAGGGCCTCACCAACAATCCCCTGCGACTTTCGTATCATACTCTGGTGTCAGAGCCTTGTTTTTGCTCATATTCCACCGACAACGTGAAGACAGGACACTTGGCCATGACGAGCACGGATTCGCTGGGTCGGCCGCCGGCACAATGCGAAGGCATGTCCGAATTGCGGGCCGAGATCGACCGGCTCGACAAGGCGCTGGTGAAGCTCCTTTCCGAACGCCAGCGCTATATCGAACGCGCAGCAGAAATCAAATCCGACCGCACCGTGGTGCGCGACGAAGCGCGCATTGAGGACGTCGTCGCCAAGGTCCTGGCAGAGGCCCGCAAGGTCGGATTGAGTGCCGAGATTGCCGAACCGGTCTGGCGGACGCTGGTGGAACGCTCGATCGCCCTCGAATTCCAGGCCTTCGACGCGAAGCTTCAGCGTTCCAAATAGGATTTGATGAAGGACTGAACCGCTTCGGCGCTGTTTTCCATCGCCTTGATGGCGAGGGATGCGTTGCCGCGGTCTTTGACCGGATCGATCGGCTCCGCGAACGCCGCGGCGTCGGCAAGCTTGAACGCACCGATGCCCCGCGCCGCGCCCTTCAGCGTGTGGGTGACCTCTTTCCAGGATTTGGTATCGCGGGCATCCAGTATGGCGCGCAGCCGCCCGACGATTTCGCTGGTTTGCGCATCGAACAGCCGAAGCACCTCGGCATTGATGGCGTCGTCTCCTCCCGTATAACGGGCGAGATGGCCCAGGTCGACGGCGCATTGGCTGCCGGACATGTGCGTACCCTCGTTGTAGCGGGTGAAGAATGGAGCAATTGCGTCAAGAGCCGGTTAACGACCTGGCCTGGGCTCGAGGGCTTGAACCGCCTTCGCTGCAGACCTGGCCCGCCCGGGAGACCTCGCGGCTTTCCGGCTGGCTGCTGCGCTTCACCGGCGGGTTGAGCCATCGGGTCAACTCGGTCGCCACGCTCGAATTTCACGGTCACGACCTGACGGCCGCCGTCGACGCCGCCGAGCGCGCGTATCGCGCCCGCGGTCTTCCGCCCATGTTTCAGGTGACCGCCGCGACCCGGCCGGAAGGTCTTGCGCAGCTCTTGACGGCGCGCGGATATGTCTGCGTCGCGCCCACGCTGGTCTGCGTGGCGGACGTCGGCATCGTGCGCGCGCGGTGCGCGCAGGCCGCCGACGCGCAGCTGTTGATGCAGGCCGATAGGGGCTTCGATACGCTGGTAATCTCGGGCTCGCATTCGCAAGCGGACGGACAGGAGCGCCTCGAAATTCTGTCTCGCACCGCGGTGCCGCATGTTCGCATCACGATTGCCGTGCAAGGTAAGCCTGTCGCCTGCGGGACGGGCGCGTTGGCGCTCGGTCGGGTGGGCATCAATCTCATGCGCACGATTCCGGACTGCCGGCGACGCGGTCATGCGAAGCATGTGCTCCGCGCCATTGCGGACTGGAGTCACGCCCAAGGCGCAAGTGAGATTTTTCTCAGCGTCGAGGAAGCGAACGCCGTTGCGCGCAGGCTTTACGAAAGCATTGGTTTCGCCCGCGCCTACGCCTGCCGCTATTACCGAAAGGACTAGAACGGCAGCCAGTTGTCGGGGAATGGCGACATGCTGAACAGGAAATTGTGGACGAGCAGGAACAGCACGAGATCCGCAACGGCCACCGTGAACCGCCAATCGAAGTACTCGCTGGCGACGAAATGGTTGCGGCGCGCGAGGATCGCGGCAAAAGGCAGATTCGAGGTTTGATAGGCGATGGCCTGCCATTCGCGGCCGCGCTTTCGTCTGCACTTGGCATCGATGGCCCGAGTGCCGAGCAGGGCGAGAACCAGGAAGGTGCTGAAGAAAATCGTCGATGCGAGCGTGCCCGACGCGAGCAAATGATATCCCGCCCAGATCGCCGTGCCCCACAGGAAGGGATGGCGGGTGATGCGAAGCACGCCGCGCACGGCCGCGGTCTCCTGCCGTGCGGAGGTGGGGTTGGACATGAGAATGCCGGGCACCGCCAGCGCGAACGCCGCCGCGATCACCGGGATCGCGGCATTGCGGAACCCCTGGCCGAGGTCATAGAGCACGCGATTGTCCGGGCTGGCGTAAGCGTGGTTGTAGGCGATGCAGAGCCAGACGATGGCGCCGAGCGAGGACAGCGCGAACAGGCCGAGATACGGATTTTCGCCGATCTTCGCGACGATGACGTCGCGCAGCGTCGTTCCGGAAACCAGCAAATGGACGCCGAGAAAGACGGCGGCGGCGGCGATCAGACTGCTCATCGGCGATTGCCCCCAAACTGCCCGGCGTTGCGCCAAGGAATGATATACTAAGTAAACAATAAACGGACACGGGCCGATTATCCATTGGACAAAGTGGCTGAATCCCTCGCGCTCAAGGCTCCGAATGGTTAAAGTCAAAGCCAGTCAGCGAAATTCGAGGATGTCCATGGCGACCACCGCGCCCGACCGCAACCAACCCGTGCTCCTGCAGTCCGCGGAGCCGCTGGACGGGGATGCGGAAGCCCGTGCCCGCCAGCGGACCAACACGACCATGAGGTTCAGCCTCGCGGTGATGGTCTTCGCCCTCACGCTGTCCGCCTTCTGGGCGGGCGCGGCCGGAGCCTATCTGTGGGGCTATTTCGGGCCCAAGGGGCTTGCCGCGCTCGACCTCCAGGAATTGGCGTTGTTCGTCGCGGCGACGTTCGTGCCGCCGTTGCTGTTCATCGCCGCAGCCTGGGCTCTCGCGCGCGGACAATCCATGGGCATCGCCGCGGAAGCGCTGGTAGAGGCGACGGACCGTCTTTTCTCCGCGGACGAGACCGCTTCGCGCACCGCGGCCCGTCTGGGACGCGCGGTCCGGCGCGAACTCGATGCGCTCAACGCCGGCCTGGACGGCGCATTCTCGCGCTTGCGCGCGCTCGAAAGCGTGCTGGAAAATCAGATCGCGTCTCTGGACGAGGCCGGTGCGCGCGTCGACATCCGCGGCGAAGCGCTGACCGCGCGCCTGATCCAGGAGCGCGAACGCATCGAAGGCGTGGCGGGCACGCTCGCCGATGCCGCCTCGCGCGCCAGCGAAACCGTGGCAGGCCGCGCCGCGCAGCTCAAAGCCGTCATCGAGACGGCCGAAGGCACCCTCAAGACGGCGGGGCAATTGCTCGACACCCAGTCGGCGAATTTCCGGCAGGCGGCGAACGCCGCGGCCGACGCGCCGCACGCCGCCGCCGTCGAACTCGACAAGCAGGCCAAGCGCATCGAGGCGGTCGCCGACGCCGCGATGGCCCGGGCGGAATTCGTGCTCGGCCGCCAAGAGCGGCAACGCGCGGCGATGAACGAATTGATGCTGCGCCTGAAGGACGAAAGCGTCACGTTTGAAAACGCGCTGTCCGCCGAACGCGAGGCGATGGAGAACGCGATCGCGGCGCTGGGCGGCGAGGCACAGAAATTCGAGACGGTCACAGGCGAAGCCGAACGCCATCTCGAATCCCTCATGTCGAATGCGGCCGCCCGCTCCGGCCAGCTGACGCAGAGCTTCGCGCGCGAGGCCGAACGGGTGAAGGAAACGAGCGATGCGGCCAACACCACGCTCGCCCACCTGATCAGTTCTCTGCACGAAGCAGGGGCGGGGGCGCAGACCTTGATCGGCGAAACGGCCAACCAGGCAAAGGCCGACACCCGCAATCTCGTCGGCGAAGCGATGGCGGAATGCGAGAGGCTGTTGCGCACGGCGGGCGAACTGTCCGCCGAAGCGAACGAAATCCGCACGACGCTGGCCAAAGCGGTGGAAGAAGTGGAGCGCCACCTCCTCACATTGCCCGGCATCGCCCAGCAGGAAGCGCAGCGCGTGCGCCAGATGGTGCGCACCGAAACCGAAGAAATTCTCGACCTGTCGGCCCGCACGCTTTCGACGATCCATGCGCGTTCGACCCCGAGGCCGGTGCCGCGGCACAAGGCCGAAGACCATGTGGAGGCCGACGCCGACGGGTTGCGCGGCCTGGCCCGCAAGCTCACCCAGCGCTCCAAGCGCCGACCGGGCGAAGGCGAGCCCAAGAACTGGCAGATGAGCACATTGCTGGCCGCCGCCGAAACCACCGAGGTGCGCAAGGACTTGAAGCCCGCGGCGGCGGCGGCGCTTGGCGCGTTGCAGGCGGCACTCGCCGATATGGCGGTCGATCTGGATGCGATTGTCGCGGATACCACGCCGCAGGAAGACGAATGGCGGCGCTATCTGGCGGGCGATCGCGGCGTCTTTGCCCGCAAGCTTGCGGCC
>DAIDUA010000205.1 GCA_027456965.1 Alphaproteobacteria bacterium
TTCCTGTGCAGTCCGCAGCAGAGCAAGCGTGTCCTTGGGAAAGCACGAACCGCCGAAACCCGGGCCCGCATGGAGGAACTTGTTGCCGATACGGCCGTCGAGCCCCATCCCGCGCGCCACGTCCTGCACGTTACCACCGACCTTCTCGCAGAGATTGGCCATTTCGTTGATGAAGGTGATCTTGGTCGCCAGGAACGCATTGGCGGCGTATTTGATCAGTTCCGAACTCTCGCAGCTGGTGAAGACGATGGGCGTCTCGTTCAGATAGAGCGGGCGGTAGATTTCGTGCATGACGACGCGGGCCCGGTCGCTGTCGCAGCCGACCACCACCCGATCCGGCCGGCGGAAATCTTCGACCGCGGAGCCTTCGCGCAGAAATTCGGGATTGGATGCGACGTCGAAGTCCGCGTCCGGGCGTACCCGGCGGACGATTTCTTCCACCTTGCGGTTGGTGCTGACGGGCACCGTCGATTTGGTGACGATGACGGTATAATCCGACAGATGGGCGGCGATTTCCTCGGCCACGGCGAAGACGTAGCTGAGATCGGCATGACCATCGCCACGCCGGCTGGGCGTGCCGACGGCGATGAACACCGCTTCGGCCCCCGGCATCGCCGCTTTCAGGTCGGTCCCGAACGACAGACGACCGGCCTTCATGTTGGTTATGACGACTTCTTCCAAACCCGGCTCGTAGATCGGCATGACGCCCTGCTTCAGCCCGGCGATCTTGTCGGCATCCTTGTCCACGCAGATGACGTCATGGCCGAATTCCGAAAGGCACGCCCCAGAAACGAGGCCGACATACCCGGTACCGATCATCACAATGCGCATTGCTACCGCTCCAGAATTTCTTGGCGGGTGGCCAGCTGCTAGAAACCCGCGGTTGTGCCGGCACTATCACACAAACGTGCCGCCACGACAGTAACGAAAGTTGTCACTCTTTGACAAAAGCACTGTAGGATCGCGTCATCCTGATTTGGACACCATGATCGACGTTCGCGACCTCGTCTACGAATACCCGTCTGTGCGCGCGCTGAAGGGCATATCCCTTCACGTCGCGTCACAGACCATCACGGCCTTGGTAGGCCCGAACGGTGCCGGCAAAACGACACTTTTGCGATGTCTTGCGGCGCTGGAGCCACCCTATTCCGGCAACGTGAAGATCGCCGGCCTCGATACCCGGGAAGCGCCGCGCGACATCCACGCCCGCCTGGGCTATCTGCCGGACTTCTACGGCCTCTACGACGCGTTGAGCGTCAGACGCGTTCTAATTTACGCGGCGCGGTCCCATGGCATCGCGCCAGCGTTGGCCGGCGCCGCGGTGGAGAAGGCGGCCGAGCGGGTCGGCCTTCTGAACCGGATGGAGGCCAAGGCGGGCGAATTGTCCCGCGGCCTGCGCCAACGGCTCGCCATTGCTCAGACCATCGTCCACGAGCCACGCGTGCTGCTGCTCGACGAGCCGGCCGCCGGTCTCGACCCGCAGGCGCGGCGCGACCTTTCGGTGCTGCTGCTCGCCCTCAAGGAAGGCGGCATGACACTGGTCGTCTCCTCCCACATTCTGGCGGAACTCGAGGATTACTGCTCCGAGATGATCATCATCGAGGACGGCCTGATCGTCGGCGGCAAGGCGGTCAAGGTCCGCGACGTCGAACGTCCGCGCTACATACTGGAGATCGCCACCGCCCGCAGCGACCTGCGTGAATTCCTGGCCGGTCGGGCTGGGCTGGATGTGATCGAGGCCGATGCCCATCATGCCCTCATAACCCATACGAGGAATGCCGCGGCGCGCGCCAAGCTGATCCGCGATCTCCTTGCGGCTGGCTTCGAGGTGTCGAGCTTCGGAGAATCCACCAAAGCGCTGGAAGACGTCTATTTCAAGCAGGTGGGGCACGGGCGATGAACGCGGAATTTCAACGCAACCTGTGGCTGGAACTGACGCCACGCCGGATGTTCGTGATGGCGGTGGTGCTGGCATTGATCTTTTTCGCGGCCGCGCTGACAGAGGGGACGGTCAGCGGTCCGGGCGAAGCGGCGCGCTGGCTGTATTACGTGATTGTCGTCATCTGGGGTACGCGCAACGCGGCGAGCGGCGTCGTCGGCGAAATCCGCGACCGCACCTGGGACGGCCAGCGTCTGTCGTCATTGGGCGCGGACACCATGGCGTTGGGCAAGCTATTCGGCTCCACGATCTACAATTGGTTCGGCGGCGCAATCTGCCTTGTCGTGATGCTGGCCGATCTCCTGAGCAGCCGCGGGCCGTTCGTGGCGCTGATAGACCTGGTCTATTACCTTGCCATCGGCGTGATCGCGCAGGCTGCCGCGTTGCTCGCCAGCCTGATCGCCGCCAGACGCCGCCAGGTCCATTCGCGTTTCGACATCTTCGTCTACCAGGCCGTGGGCATCTTCGCGGCGATTGCCGTTTATCTCGTCTGGGCGGTCGCCGATCCGGCCAGTTCCATCTTCGCCCACAAGGCGCCGACCAATTTCATCGCTTGGTGGGGGCTCGGCCTTGCGGCGCGCGGATTCCTGCTGCTGTCGCTGGCGGTTTTCACCGCCTGGATGCTGACGGGCTGTTATCGCCAGATGAGGCTTGAGCTGATGATGCGCAATGGGCCATTTGTCTGGCTGGGTTTCCTGCTGTTCATCGGCATCTATGTCGCCGGGTTCGATGCCTGGCTGTCGGGCAATCCCGCGTTGATCCATCTCGATGCCGTGGCGCGCCGCCTGCTGCTCGCGGGGACGGCATTCGCCACGCTCGCCTATCTGATGGCATTTCTCGAGCCCAAGGACCGCGTGCAATACCGCTGGCTCGGCGGCGCTCTCGCCAAGTTCCGCGTGGGGTCGGCGTTCATGCGTCTGCAAGGCTGGATGACGGCATATCTCGCAACGCTTGGCATCGGCATCGTATTGCTCCTTTGGCTGGGACAGACCTCGACGCCGCCCGATCAGGCGATGGTCGGCGCCATGCTGGGCTTTTTCACCCGCGACATGGCGGTCATCGTTCTGGCGAGCTTGATGTCGCGACAGCACGGCAGCGATTTTGCCGCCGCCGCCATTCTGTTCGTGCTTTACGTACTGCTCCCGGCCATCGTCAAAGGACTGAACTTCGAAGCCGGGATGGTGTTCTTCTTCCCGCGGGCCGGCGATCCTCTCTGGCTGTCTCCGGTCCTGGCCTGGAGCGAAGCCGTTCTTGCGGCTGCGATCGCGGTCGGCCGCATCGTGCTTCCCGAAGCTCAGCCGGACGGACAGACGGCCGACGCGTAATCATCCTGCCCTGAGATACCGTACCGCTTCGTCTCGACCGAACAGATAAAGCAGCACCCGCAAAGCCTCGCCGCGCGGCGACTTCAGATCGGGATCGCGCGACAGGATCAGCTTGGCGTCGTCGCGCGCCGCGGCCAGAAGTTCTCCGTGTGCCGCAAGATCGGCCATACGGAATTCCACCTGGCCGCTCTGGCGCGTACCGAGCAGCTCGCCCGGACCGCGCAGGCGCAGATCCTCCTCGGCGATGACGAAACCATCGTCGGTTTCGCGCAAGGTTTTCAGCCGGGCCTTGGCGGTCTCACCCAGCGGTGGCTGGTAGACCAGCAGGCAGCTCGATTTCTTCGCGCCGCGCCCGACGCGGCCGCGCAATTGATGCAGCTGCGCCAGGCCGAAGCGCTCGGCGTGCTCCACCACCATGATTGTCGCTTCGGGTACGTCGACGCCTACTTCGATGACCGTCGTGGCGACCAGGATGGCGAGCTCGCCGTTCTTGAACTTTGCCATCGCCGCGTCGCGTTCCGCCGGTTTCATCTTGCCGTGCACCAGACCCACTTTCGGCCCCAGCGCCGTTTTGAGCTCCACGGCCCGCTCCTCGGCGGCGGCGAGGTCGATCTTTTCGGATTCGGCCACCAGCGGGCAGACCCAATAGGCCCGGGCTCCGGTCGCGATCGCCTTGCGCAGGTGCTCCACCACTTCGCCCAGCCGCTCGGACGGCAGGACGCGCGTCTCCACCGGTTTGCGCCCTGGAGGCCGGCTGTGCAGCCGCGAGACATCCATGTCACCATAGGCGGTCAGCGCCAGGGTGCGCGGGATGGGTGTCGCCGTCATCACCAGCACATCGACCATCTTCTCGCCCTTGCCTTGCAGGGTCAGGCGCTGATGGACACCGAAGCGGTGCTGCTCGTCCACCACCGCCAGTCCCAGGTCGCGAAAAGCGACGTCTTCGGAGAACAGGGCATGCGTGCCCACCAGGATGTCGATCTCGCACTTGGCCAGCGCCGCCAGCGTCGCCTCGCGCTGCGGCCCGCGTTCGCGCCCAGTGAGGAGGGCCATGCGCACGCCCGCCGCCTCCGCCATCGGCTGCAGCGCGGCCATATGCTGGCGGGCGAGGATTTCGGTCGGCGCCATCAAGGCGCCTTGCGCGCCGGCCTCCACGGCGCCCAGCAGGGCCAGCATCGCGACGACGGTCTTCCCAGCCCCCACATCGCCCTGCAGCAGCCGCAGCATGCGCGCCGACGACGCCATATCGGTTTCGATCTCGGCCAGCGCCTGCTCCTGTGCCTCTGTCAGGGCGAAGGCCAAGGCACCCAGCGCCTTGGTCTTGAGGTGACCGTCGCCCTTGAGCACACGCCCCTTCGCGGCGCGCATATGGGCCCGGATGAGGATCAGAGCGAGCTGGTTCGCCAGCAACTCGTCATAGGCCAGCCGCAGCCGCTCCGGCGTGGTAGGCGCCAGCTCCGCCTCGTGCGCGGGGGTGTGCGCCTTGCGCAGCGCCTCGGCAAAGGGCGACCAGCCTTGCGCCTTCAGATGGAACGGCTCCTGCCACTCGGGCAGCGCCGGCGGAACCTTCTCCAGCGCCCCACGGACGGCCTTGGCCAGCGACTTGCCCGGAAGGCCCTCCGTCAGGGCATAGACCGGCTCGTGCAGCGGCAGCTCGGAATCCTGCTCCGGCGGCACGACATAGTCGGGATGGGGCATCTGCAGGCGGTTGTTGAAGCGCTCGATGCGCCCGCTGATGAGCCGCTTCGCGCCGGCGGGCAGGGTTTTGTTCAGGTAGTCGGCATGGGCATGAAAAAACACCAGCTCGATGGTGGCGGTGTCGTCCGAGCAGCGCACGCGATAGGGCTGACGCCGGTCCCGCGGCGGCAGATTGTCGAGCACATTGACCAGGACGGTGGCGATGCGCCCGGCTTCCGCTGCGATCAGCTTCGGCCGGTAGGACCGGTCGATCACGCCCGTCGGCAGGTCGAAGATCAGGTCCACCAGCCGCTTGCCGGCAACCTGCGCGATCAGCTTTTCCAGCCTGGGTCCTATGCCCGGCAGCGTTCGCGTCTCGGCGAAAAGAGGAAACAGAATCGAAGGGCGCATGTTGACAACGATAATCAAGGGAGCGTGCCCCGTCATGGCGCTTCGCCATTGGCAGGACGCGTGGGCAGGGTCTATATCACCGCCCCATGACGGGCAGTGAAAAAGGTGGCTCTTCGGAGACCCGCCGAAAACGGCTGTTGTTCCGCGCACAGCGGCGAGGCTTCAAGGAGGTCGATCTGATCTTCGGAACCTTTGCCGCGCGCGCGCTGGCGGATTTGGACGAGGCGGGGCTCGACCAGCTCGAAGCGCTCCTCGACTCACCGGACCAGGACGTCTTTGCCTGGCTCAAGGGCGACGCACAGGTACCCACCGCATTCGATACTCCCGTTTTCGCTCAGTTGAAGGCTTTGTGCAGGCGTAAAGATCCAACGTGGAACGTGTAAGCTACATCGCTCGCGCCGAAGGCCGTTTCACCGTCACCGGCGCGCCGGAAGGTTACGACGCCTGGCTCGCCGCCGAAGCGGCTGTCCGGCTGAACGGCCTTGTCGTGTTCGTCGTGTCCGACGACGTGCGCGCGGCCTCGGCGTCGGACGTCATGCGCTTCTTCGCGCCCGGTGTGCGGGTCCTGCAGTTTCCGGCCTGGGATTGCCTGCCTTACGACCGCGTCTCGCCCAAGCCCGACATCGAAAGCACGCGGCTGGCGACGCTGGCCGCTCTGGCCCGGCGCACGAAGGACAGCGGGCCCGCCGTCGTGGTCGCCACCGTCAACGCCGTCCTGCAGCGCGTGCCGCCCAAGGAAGCGATTTTGGGCGCCAGTTTCGCCGCCCGTGTCGGGCAAGCGGTGTCGCATGAGAAGCTGGCGTCCTTTCTTGCCCAGAACGGATACGTCCGCGCCGGCACCGTGCGCGAGCCGGGCGATTTCGCCCTGCGCGGCGGCATCGTCGATCTGTGGCCGCCGGGCGAGCAGCCGCTGCGCCTCGACTTCTTCGGCGAGACGCTGGACGCCATTCGCAAATTCGACGCCGAGACGCAATTGTCGGCGGGCGAGGTCAACGCAATCGAACTGCTGCCGGCCAGCGAAGTGCCGCTCGACGACGCCTCGATCAGCCGCTTCCGCACCGGCTATGTCGCGACCTTCGGGCCGGCCAGCGACGATCCGCTTTACGAATCCGTCAGCGCCGCGCGCAAGGCGCAGGGCATGGAGCACTGGCTGCCGCTGTTCTACGAACGGCTCGACACGCTGTTCGACTTCGTACCGCGCGCGCTCATCCTGCTCGGCCATCACAGCGACGAGGCCAAGACCGCGCGTTTCGAACTGGTTGCAGACTATTACGACACCCGCCGGCAGTTCCTGAAAGGCGGCAATCCCGCCACGGGCGCGCTGAAGGCGCCGCCTTACAAACCGTTGAAGCCGGAGAAACTTTATCTTACGACGGAGGAATGGACGGCATCGCTCGCGCGCCATCCGGTGCGCGAGCTGTCGCCGTTCCAGGCGCCGGAGTCGAAAACCTCGGTCGATGCCGGTGGCAAACTGGGCCGCGACTTCGCGCCGGAACGCGCACAGGGCCGGGTCAATGTCTTCGAAGCCGCCGACGCGCATATCGACGCGCTGCATGCGGCGGGCAAGCGGGTGCTGGTCGCTTCGTGGACGGAGGGCTCCGCCGAACGCATGGGCGGCGTGCTGTCCGACCATGGGCTCAAGGCGATCCGGCAGGTCGCGGACTGGAACGATGTCCAGAAAATGGACGCGAAAGCCGTAGGTCTGGCGGTGCTGGGTGTCGAACATGGTTTCGAAGCTCCCGATTTCGCGGTGGTCGCCGAACAGGACATCCTGGGCGACCGCATGGTGCGCTCGCACACCCGGGCGCGGCGGGCGCAGAATTTCCTCTCCGAAGCATCCGGTCTGGCGCCCGGCGATCTGGTCACCCATATCGAGCACGGCGTCGGGCGTTACATCAGCCTGCGCACCCTCGACGTCGCGGGGGCGCCGCACGACTGCCTGGAACTGCAATATGACGGCGGAAAACTCTTCCTGCCGGTCGAGAACATCGAACTGCTGACGCGTTACGGCGCGGAAGAGGGCGGCGCGGTGCTCGATCGCCTGGGCGGCGCGGGCTGGCAGCAGCGCAAGGCGCGCGCCAAGGAGCGGGTGCGCGAGATCGCTTCGGAGCTGATCCGCATCGCCGCGGCGCGCGAACTCAAATCGTTGCCGCCTTCCGATCCGCCGGCCGGCCTGTACGACGAATTCTGCGCCCGTTTTCCGTACCAGGAGACCGAGGACCAGGAAAAAGCCATCGCCGACGCCATCGAGGATCTGGCCAAGGGGCGGCCCATGGACCGGCTGGTCTGCGGCGACGTCGGTTTCGGCAAGACGGAAGTGGCGTTGCGCGTCGCCTTCGTGGCGGCGATGTCGGGCAACCAGGTCGCGGTGGTGGTGCCGACCACGCTTCTGGCGCGCCAGCACTACAAGAACTTCAGCGAGCGCTTCGCCGGTTTCCCGGTGACCGTGCGCCAATTGTCGCGTTTCGTGGATGCCAAGGAGGCGCGCGAGACCAAGGAGGCGCTGGCCAAGGGCGACGTCAACATCGTCATCGGCACGCATGCCCTGCTTTCCAAGAGCATCAGTTTCCAGAACCTCGGTCTGGTGATCGTCGACGAAGAGCAGCATTTCGGTGTCTCCCACAAGGAACAGCTGAAATCGATGAAGGCCGACGTGCACGTGCTGACGCTGACCGCCACGCCGATCCCGCGCACGCTGCAACTGGCGCTGTCGGGTGTGCGCGACCTGTCGCTGATCACCACGCCGCCGATCGACCGGCTGGCCGTGCGCACCTTCGTCACGCCCTTCGATCCGCTGGTTATCCGCGAGGCGCTGCTGCGCGAACATTACCGCGGCGGGCAGAGCTT
Organism: Alphaproteobacteria bacterium; assembly: GCA_027456965.1. Lineage (GTDB taxonomy): Bacteria > Pseudomonadota > Alphaproteobacteria > Micropepsales > Micropepsaceae > Rhizomicrobium. The sequence goes on from DAIDUA010000205.1 coordinate 8,200, forward strand.
CTATGTCGCGCCGCGCATAGCCGACCTGCGCGAGGCGCAGGACTTCATCAAGAACACCGTGCCGGAAGTAAAATCCGCGATCGCCCACGGCCAGATGGCGCCCACCGTCCTGGAAGACGTGATGACGTCGTTCTACGACCGCAAGATCGACGTGCTGGTCTCCACCAACATCGTGGAATCCGGCCTCGACATCCCGACCGCCAATACGCTGATCGTGCACCGCGCCGACAATTTCGGCCTGTCGCAGCACTACCAGCTGCGCGGCCGCATCGGACGCTCCAAGCAGCGCGCTTATGCCTATCTCACGACGCCCGCCGACCGCAAAACCACCGAAACCGCGGAGCGGCGGCTGGAAGTGCTGCAATCGCTCGACCAGTTGGGCGCAGGTTTCACGGTGGCCAGCCACGACATGGATATCCGCGGCGCTGGGAACCTGCTGGGCGAGGAACAATCCGGTCATGTGAAGGAAGTCGGCATCGAGTTGTATCAGGAGATGCTGGAAGAGGCCGTCTCGCAGATGCGCAGCGGTGAGGCCCATGCCGAGATCGCCGACCAGTGGTCGCCGCAGATCAACATCGGCGCGTCCGTCCTCATTCCGGAAGCCTATGTGCCGGACCTCAATGTGCGCATGGCGCTGTACCGCCGGCTCTCGACCATCGAGACCCGTGCGGACATCGAAACCTTCGCCGCCGAACTGATCGACCGCTTCGGGCCGCTGCCCGAGGAAGTGAAACACCTGTTCGAGATCGTGGCGATCAAGCAGTTGTGCCGCGCGGCGTCGGTCGAGAAAGTGGAGGCCGGACCGAAGGGCGGCACCGTCGCCTTCCGGCACAATGCCTTCGCCAACCCGCTGGCCCTGGTGCGCTTCATCGGGGCGCAGCACGGCACGATGAAAGTCCGTCCGGACCAGAAGATCGTCCTCAGCCGCGACTGGCCCACGCCCGAGGCGCGCCTGAAGGGCGTACAGGCGCTGTTGTCGCAGCTCGCCAAGCTGGCGCAGGCGGCGTGACTCTGGAAATTCGGCAATTCGATTTTTCCGGTTCCATCTGGACAGACTCCTCCCGCGACACAGTTGTGGGTTTTGAAAAATGGATGCGAACGCGCGCCGCGTTCATGCGCGGGCGCCGACCGTTCGCAAATGTGGTGATATAGGATATGTGGTAAATCGACCTTGTCGGTTCAAGAGGCCGCAGGAAATTATTTTTCGGCAGCTTGCCTGGAATTTTGCAGTGCGAGCGAGTTGCTCTTGCATCAAATAAATTTTTTGACCGGCAAAAGCATGAGATGTGACTCGGTTCCGGGCTCTTCGTCCACGCGCGCCGGCAGGCCGAGAAACCCTCCCTTCGGCGACGACGCTTTTATGGAATCCGAGGGCCGTCGATCTGACATCACGGCCGGCCGCTGCAAGCCGAATAAGGCGGAAACCGGACGCTTCGACGCTCCCCGCCCGTATCGGGTTGAGCAAGCCATGGATGGCATGTAACAATTTGGCTGCGTCTAAGATGCAGCGATTGTTGGTCGTGCTCTGAGTACGGCGCGCAACGTCGACGACAACGCCCGGGTCCGAAGCTTGAGACGCGCGCCCGAGGGAGGCCATTGTCCATGGATCGACAACAATACAGCCACCCGCTGGCGCGCAATACGATGGCCTATGTGCTGGCTGGGGGACGCGGCGCCCGGCTGAAGGAGCTGACGGACAAGCGCGCCAAGCCGGCGGTCTATTTCGGAGGCAAGGCCAGGATCATCGACTTCGCCATGTCGAACGCCGTCAACTCGGGCATCAGACGCATCGCCGTCGCCACGCAATACAAGGCGCATTCGCTGATCCGTCACCTGCAGCAGGGCTGGGACTTTTTCCGTTCCGAGCGGAACGAAAGCTTCGACATCCTGCCGGCGTCGCAACGGGTCTCCGAAACCCATTGGTATGACGGGACCGCCGACGCCGTCTTTCAGAACATCGACATCATCCAAAGCTACGAGCCGGAGTTCATGGTGGTCCTCGCCGGGGATCACATCTACAAGATGGACTACGAGGTGATGCTGCGCCAGCACGTTGCCTCCGGCGCGGATGTCACGATCGGATGCCTGGAGGTGCCGAGGGCCGAGGCGAGCGCTTTCGGCATCATGGCCGTCGATCAGAACGACGTGATCACGGATTTTCTCGAGAAGCCCGCGGACCCGCCCGCCATACCGGGAAAGCCCGACGCCTCGCTCGCCTCGATGGGAGTCTATGTCTTCCGGACGGCACGCCTCTTTGAAGAGCTCCGCCGCGACGCCGCTACGCCGGAGTCCTCACGCGATTTCGGCAAGGACCTCATTCCCTATCTGGTGAAGAATGCGAAAGCCGTCGCGCATCGCTTCGCCGACTCGTGCGTCCGGACCGGAGGCGAGACGCAGAGCTATTGGCGGGATGTGGGAACGATCGACGCCTATTGGGAAGCCAATATCGACCTGACCGACGTCTTGCCGCAGCTCGACCTCTATGACCGGAGCTGGCCGCTGTGGACCTATGCCGAGATCACGCCGCCGGCCAAGTTCGTTCACGACATCGATGGAAGGCGCGGCAGCGCCGTCGCGTCGCTGGTCTCTGGCGACTGCATCATCTCGGGCTCGCACCTGCGCCGTTGTCTCATCTTCACGGGCGTGCGGGCGAACAGTTTCTCCGTATTGGAAGAATCCGTCGTGCTACCCCGCTGCATCATCGGCCGCGGCGCGCGGCTGCGCCGCGCCGTGCTGGACAGGGGCGTGGTAATCCCCGCGGGACTGGTCGTGGGAGAGGATCCCAAGCTCGATGCGCAACGGTTCCGGCGTACCGAAAAGGGAGTCTGCCTGATCACACAAGCGATGATCGACCGCCTGGTATTATGACGACACGCGTCCTTTCCGTTGCTTCCGAAGCCTATCCGTTGGTCAAAACCGGCGGCCTGGCCGACGTCGTCGGCGCGCTGCCGGCCGCGCTGGCACCGCACGACGTCAAGCTGACGACACTGATCCCCGGCTATCCGGCCGTGATGGCGGCGCTGGACGAGAGCCGGGTCCTGCACCGGTACAAAGACCTGCTGGGCGTCGAAGCGCGTCTCCTGGGCGGGGTGGCGGGCGGTCTTGAACTGGTCGTGCTCGATGCGCCCACGCTGTTCACGCGCGATGGCGGGCCCTATGCCGATCCGGACGGCGAGGACTGGCTGGACAACTGGTTGCGGTTCGCGGCGCTGGGCCGGGCGGCCGCCGATATCGCGCAGGGCGCGGCCACCGATCTGCACCCCGATCTGCTCCACGCCCATGACTGGCAAGCGGCGATGGCGGCGGCCTATCTGCGCTTCGGCAAGGCGACGGCGTCGCCCAGCGTGATGACGATCCACAACATCGCCTTTCCGGGGTACTTCCCGGCCGAGATATTTCCCCTGCTGGACCTGCCGCCGGAGGCCTTCACGATCGAGGGCGTCGAATATTTTGGCGGCGTCGGTTTCCTGAAAGCGGGACTGCGGGCGGCCGACGCCATCCCCACGGTGAGCCCGACCTATGCCGAACAGATCCGCGAGCCGGAGTTCGGCATGGGGCTGGAAGGCCTCATCACGGCGCGCCGCGATCGCTTGCACGGAATCCTCAACGGCATCGACACGGTAATCTGGAATCCGGCCTCGGACAAGAATCTCGCGACCACCTATGACGCCGCCACGCTGCGGATGCGCGGCTACAACAAGCGCGCCGTCGAAAAGGTGTTCAGTCTCACCGAAGGGGATGGACCGCTCTTCTGCGTCATCAGCCGTCTCACGGCGCAGAAGGGCATGGATATCCTGGCCGGTCTTGTCGATGCGCTGGTGGCCATGGGCGGCCGCCTGGCGCTTCTGGGCTCGGGCGATGCCGAGCTGGAAGTCGCGTTTCGGGCCGCGGCGGTCCGGCACCCGGGGCAGGTCGGCGTCCGGATCGGCTATGACGAAGCCCTGTCGCACCTGATGCAGGGCGGGGCGGACGCCATCGTGATCCCCTCGCGTTTCGAACCCTGCGGTCTGACCCAGCTTTACGGGCTGCGCTACGGCTGTGTGCCGGTTGCGGCGCGCACCGGCGGACTCGCGGACACCATCGTCGACGCCAACGAGGCAGCGCTAGCGGGGCGTGCCGCGACAGGCTTTCTGTTTGACGGCGTGACGGCGGACGACCTCACCGGAGCGCTGCGGCGTGCGATCACGGTGTTCGGCCATCGCGAGGCGTGGCGGTCGCTGCAGAAGCAGGGCATGAAAGCCGACTTTTCGTGGAGGCGGAGCGGCCAGCGTTACGCGGAACTCTATCAGCGGCTGCTGAAGGCGCCGGCATCCGTGCAAAGCTGACGCGGGCCTACTTCGCGTTCTTGTCCGCCTGATGCAGTCCCAGCATGTTGCCATCGGGATCCTTGATGTAGGCCTGCCAGCCGACCCCGGGGATGGCCGTCTTGCCCATGGCAAGCGTTGCGCCGGCGACATGCGCCTTGTTCAACATCTCGTCCACCGACTCGACGCCCAGCGAACAGACAAAGGCGTTGACGGGCGCGCCGTAGAGGGGCCCGGTGCCGCGGCGCTTCAGCAGCCCGCCGCCGATGCCGTCGCCTTCGCCGGTATCCAGCAGCCAGTAGTCGAACTGCGGCAGGTGCGTGACCTTCCAGCCGAACACGGCGGTGTAGAAGGCGAGCAGCTTCTCGGGATTGGCGGCGTGGATCTCGAAATGGACGACGCGGTTCATGGCTGACTCCCGCCGTGACGATAGACATCGCCGCGCGCCATCACGAAGCGCATGCGTTCGAGCACCGTGATGTCCTCCAAGGGGCTCGCGTCGACGGCGACAATATCGGCGGACTTTCCGGGCGCGATGGTGCCCGCATCGTCGGAGATGTCGAGCAGTTTCGCAGCCGTGACCGTCGCCGCCTTGATGGCATCGGGCGCCGACATGCCCGCTTCGGTCATTAAGCGGAATTCCCGCGCGTTCTGTCCGTGGGGCCCCACGCCCATGTCGGTGCCGAAGGCGATGGCCACACCCGCCTTGTAGGAGCGCGCCAGGGCTTCCTTGATCTTGAGGCCGACGGTTCTCGCCTTGGCGGCCTGCGCCTCTGACAACCCGCTTCCGCCCGCCGCCATTTCGAGCACCGTGACGCCGGCGATGATCGTCGGCACATGGAAGGCGCCGTTCTTGAGGAACAATTCGATGGAGCGGTCGTCCATGAAGCTGCCATGCTCGATCGAATCGACGCCCGCCTCCAGCGCCGCGTTGATGCCGGCGGTGCCGTGGGCGTGCGCCGACACGCGGCGGCCGAGTGCGTGGGCCGTGTCGACGATCGCCTGGATTTCCTCGCGGATGAATTGCTGGTCGACGCCGGCCTTGATGTCGGACAGCACGCCGCCCGTGGCCACGAATTTGATGGCATCCGCGCCATGCGAAACCTGCCGCCGCACGGCGCGGCGGCAATCGTCGGCGCCGTCGCAGCGCCCTGATGCCGACTGCACGCAGGCGCACACGTCGTGGCGGTAGCCGTAAGTCTGGCCGTGCCCGCCGGTCGGCGAAATGACGGCGCCGACGCAAAGAACACGGGGACCGGCGACCTTGCGTTCGGCGATCGCGCCGCGTAGCGCGAAGATCACTTCGGGATTGCCGATCGCCCCGACGTCGCGCACGGTGGTGAAACCCGCGGCGAGGGTGAGCGCAGCATGATGCGCGGCATTGAACCCGGTCTTCGGGTCGGAATCCTCGACGGTCTGCAGGCGGAGCTTGGGTCCGAACTGCGCCATCAGATGGACGTGGCAATCGATCAGGCCGGCAAGAACGAATTTGTCGCGCAGATCGATGAGGGAGGCGCCGGCCGGCGGGTCGATAAAGCCCGGCGAGACGGCCTTGATCCGCTCGCCTTCGATCAGCACGCTTTGCTGCCGTTCGGGGCCTTGGCTTGCATCGGCAAGCAGCGTGCCGGCATGGATGACTTTGGTGCTGGCTGTCACGTCTGTGCGCCCCCGGCTGGATGTTGTTGTGGCTTGCCGATCCGCGGCGAGCCTAACATCGGCCGCGCAGCTTACAGAGACGTTTTTTGACAGCGCCGTCAAAACCATGGTGGTATGCCCGCCATGGATAGACGCAAATTCCTCGAACTTTCGCTGCTGGCTTCGGGCGCCGCTTTGGGCGTTCCCGCGAGCTTCGCTGGGAGCGGTCCCGCTACCGCACTGAAGCTGACGCTACGTCCGGACAAGCCCGGCAACGCCATCCCGGAAGATTTCACCGGGCTGAGCTACGAGACCTCGCAACTCAGCGATCCGACCTTCTTCTCCCCCGGCAATGTGGGGCTCGCCGGATTCCACAAACGGCTGGGCGCCTCGGGCATTCTGCGGGTCGGCGGCAACACCAGCGAATTCGGCGTCTGGACGCCCAACGCGTCGGACACGGCGGCGAAAGCCAACGAAGAACTGGCCGCGAATGTGATCCCCGACGCGCTCGGACCCGACACCGGCAAGCATGCGGCGCCGCGCCGTCCCGTAACGCCGCTCGCCGTGCGCAATCTGCGGGGTTTCATCGATCTGACCGGCTGGCGGCTGATCTACGGCCTCAACATGGGCAGCGAAAACCCCGAGACGGTGGCCGACGAGGCCGAATATGTCGCCAAGACGATGGACGACAAGCTCGTCGCCTTCCAGCTCTGCAACGAGCCGGATCTGTTCTATCGCAATGGGCTGCGCGACAAGGATTACGACTACAAGAAATTCGCCGTCGAATGGCGTCGCTTCTTCCGCGCCGTGCGCAAGCGGGTGCCGAAGGCGCCGTTTGCGGGACCGGACACCGCCTTCAACACCGAATGGCTGGTACCCTTCGCGCGTGAGTTCAAACACGACGTCAATTTCCTCTCGCAGCATTACTATGCCGAAGGGCCGCCGACCGATCCGACGATGACCATCGAAAGGCTGCTCAGCCCGAACCCGAAACTCGACGACGAGTTCAAGGGCATGGTCGAGACGCAGAAAGACACCGGCCTGCCGTTCCGCATGACCGAGACCAATTCCTGCTACCAGGGCGGCAAGCCCGGCGTCAGCGACACCTTCGCCTCGGCGCTGTGGGGCGCGGATCTGATGTACCAGTTGGCCCAGGCAGGCGGCACGGGGATCAATTTCCACGGCGGCGGATACGGCTGGTACACGCCGGTGGCGGGTACGCCGAAGAACGGATTCCTGGCACGGCCGATTTTCTACGGCATGCTGCTGTTTGCGCAGGCCGGCGCCGGCACGCTGGTGGACGCGACACTCGACAGGACCGCGGACGCGCCGTTGTTGACGCCTCATGGCACCAAGGCCGGCGCCCGAGGGCTGCAGGCGGCGGTGTTCAACAAGAATC
>DAIDUA010000206.1 GCA_027456965.1 Alphaproteobacteria bacterium
GACCCGCCCTTGGCGCATTGCGGACGCAGCTGCTTGGCGGTCAGCACGCCTTTTCCGTCGGTATCCAGCTGATCGAACAGAGAGCGCGCCGTCGCGGCGTATTCGTTGAAGTCCACGACGCCGTCGCGGTTCCAGTCGACCAGCGGAGACGTGGCCGCCGCATCCTCTTTCCAGCGCCTCTGGTTGACGGCGCGGACCTCGTTCATTTCAAGCACGCCGTCGTGGTTGGTGTCCGCGGCGTCGAAACCCTTCCTCAGGCCGGCCTCCAGCTCCGCGCGCGTGAGGTTGCCGTTCTTGTCGGCGTAGCGCAGCAGCATGTCGACCGGCGAATGCCATTCCTGATCACAATGCTGGGGGCCAGCCTCCGGACGCGGCCGGTCCGATGCACACCCGGCGAGAAAAACCGCCGCTGCCATGACCGCCAACACCGGCCGCATGCTCATCGCAATGTTCCTCATGGGACCGGCCAGACTAGGCGTCCAGCCGTCGCAAAAGTATGCCTGATTTATGGGCGGCGTGTCGCGGGCAGCCCAGGCAAAACGGTTTGCCAGGCCTGGCGCGCGGATACCGCCCGGCTTCGCCCAAATGGGCTACGCCGGGCAGGCTTCCCTCGCCTCGCGAGCGAAGCCTGGTGGGCGGTGAGAGTTTCGAACTCCCGACCCTCTCGGTGTAAACGAGATGCTCTACCGCTGAGCTAACCGCCCGGCAGGGGAATTGTAGCAGATATCAAAATTTCGTACCCCCGCCATCGTTGTGCGGGCAGCGCGGCGTCCGCCTTTGCCAAGGCTACGGCGAACGAGCACCGGGGATGACTTCACCGGCGTGAAATCAGTTCAGCGAATCCTTCAGCTGCTTGCCGGCGCGGAAGCGCGGCTGCTTGGACGGCTTGATGGTGATTTCCTCGCCCGTCTGGGGATTGCGGCCCTTGCCGCCAGCGCGCGTGGCGACGACGAACACGCCGAAGCCGGTCAGGCGGACTTCGTCACCGGCCTTGAGAGCCGAGGCGATCAGGTCGAACACGCCGTCGACTGCCTTGGCGGCATCCGTCTTGGCGAGGCCGGTGTGGTCCGAGAGTCTTTGGATCAGATCGTTCTTATTCACTGGGACGGCTCCTTTTTTCAGAATCGCCAAGGCGACCGCGGGGAATCTAGGGCTTTCTCGCGCCCGGCGTCAAAGAGAGAACCGGCCGCAAGGGCCGATTCCGGGGTTAAAAAAGCCGGAAATCGGCCGGTTTTGTCGTTTTGGGGGGCGGAGGCCGGCCGGGAACGGCCCCGGCCTGCCTCCGTTACAGGGTCAGTGGGTGACGATGGCGTCGCCGTCGTCGTTCGGCAGATGGGCGGGGGTGGCGATCTCCGGCTCGACCCACTCGATCGGTTCGGGCTGGCGCGACAGGGCCACCTTGAGCACCTCACCGACGGTGGACACCGGCACGATCTTGAGACCGGCTTTCACATTGTCGGGGATTTCGGCCAAGTCCTTCTCGTTCTCCTGCGGGATGACGACCGTGGTGATGCCGGCGCGCAGAGCGGCCAGCAGCTTTTCCTTGAGGCCGCCGATCGGCAGGACGCGGCCGCGCAGAGTCACCTCGCCGGTCATCGCCACATCGCGGCGCACCGGGATGCCGGTGAGCGTCGAAATGATCGATGTCGCCATCGCCACACCGGCTGAGGGGCCGTCCTTGGGCGTGGCGCCTTCCGGCACATGGACGTGGATGTCCTTGACGTCGAAGGTCGGCGGCTTGATGCCGAAGGTCGTCGCCTTGGAGCGGACATAGGACCGCGCCGCGTCGATCGATTCCTTCATCACGTCGCCGAGCTTGCCGGTCGTCTGCATGCGGCCCTTGCCGGGCAGCATCACGGATTCGATCTGCAAGGTCTCGCCGCCGACTTCGGTCAAGGCCAGACCGGTGACCACACCGACCTGATCCTCGCCTTCGACTTCGCCGTAGCGGAACTTCCGCACGCCGGCAAACGTGTCGACGTTCTCGGCCGTCACCGCGATCGCCTTGGCCTTGTTGGAGACGATCTCCTTCACGGCCTTGCGGGCCAGATTGGCGATCTCACGTTCGAGATTGCGCACGCCCGCTTCACGCGTGTGATAGCGGATGAGCGCGTGCAGACCATCGTCGGTGATCGACCACTCCTCGTCCTTCAGGCCGTGCGCCTTCATCTGCTTCGGGATGAGATGGCGCTTGGCGATCTCGACCTTCTCGTCCTCGGTGTAGCCGGGGATGCGGATGATCTCCATGCGGTCCATCAGAGGCTGCGGCATGCGCAGCGTGTTGGCCGTGGTGATGAACATCACGTCCGAGAGATCGAAATCGACCTCCAGGTAATGGTCGTTGAAGGCATGGTTCTGCTCGGGGTCGAGGACCTCCAGCAGTGCGGACGACGGGTCGCCCCGCCAATCCGCTCCGAGCTTGTCGATCTCGTCAAGCAGGAACAGCGGATTGGCCGCTTTCGCCTTCTTCATCGACTGGATGACCTTGCCGGGCATCGAGCCGATATAGGTGCGCCGATGGCCGCGGATCTCCGCTTCGTCGCGCACGCCGCCGAGCGACATGCGGACAAACTCGCGGCCGGTCGCTCGCGCGATCGACTTGCCGAGCGAGGTCTTGCCAACGCCGGGCGGACCGACGAGGCAGAGGATCGGGCCCTTCATCTTGCCGGCGCGCTGCTGCACCGCGAGGTATTCGAGGATACGCTCCTTGACTTTCTCGAGTCCGAAGTGGTCCTCGTTGAGGACGTCCTCGGCGAGCTTGATGTCCTTCTTGACCTTGGACTTCTTGCCCCAGGGCAGCGACAGCATCCAGTCGAGGTAGTTGCGCACGACGGTTGCTTCCGCGCTCATCGGCGACATCTGGCGGAGCTTGCGCACCTCGCCCTGCGCCTTTTCACGCGCTTCCTTCGACAGTTTGGTCTTGCGGATGCGGTCTTCGATCTCGTTCAGCTCATCGCGACCTTCGTCGCCTTCGCCGAGTTCCTTCTGGATCGCATTGAGCTGTTCGTTCAGATAGTACTCGCGCTGCGTCTTCTCCATCTGGCGCTTGACGCGGCTTTTGATCTTGCGCTCGACCTGCAGCACGCCGATCTCGGATTCGATCAGCGACAGCACCTTCTCCAGCCGTTCGGCCGTGTTCAAGGTTTCCAGCAAAGCCTGCCGGTCGCCGATCTTGACGGAGAGATGCGAGGCCACCGTGTCGGCCAGCTTGGCCGGCTCGTCGATCTGCGCGACGGACGCCAGCGTCTCGGCCGGAACCTTCTTGTTGAGCTTGATGTACTGCTCGAAATTGGTCTTGACCGTGCGGATCAGAGCCTCGGTCTCGCGCGCCTCGCCGACGCTGTCGGGAAGACGTTCGATCGTCGCCTGGAAGAAATCGCCGCGCGGCACGAAGCCGGTGACCCGGGCGCGGCTCTTGCCTTCCACCAGGACGCGCACCGTCTGGTCCGGCAGCTTGAGAAGCTGCAGCACGGTCGCCAGCGTGCCGACCCGGTGCAGACCATCGGTCGTCGGATCGTCGTCGGCGGCGTTCTTCTGGGTGAGAAGCAGGATCTGCTTCTCTTCGTTCATCACATCGTCGAGGGCGCGCACGGACTTCTCGCGGCCGACGAACAGCGGAACGATCATGTGGGGAAACACAACTATGTCGCGCAGCGGCAGCACCGACGCCGTAAGGCCGTCCGGCTCACCTTTACCCACTGTCACGACCTCTTGATCCGACATTATTTTCTCCTCGCCGGCCCAGTATGGACCGGGTGTGTTGAGGAACCGTACCCCAAAATGGGCGCGCGGAACCTTATTTGCCGCCCGATTGGGCCGACTCCAAGAAATATAAGGTGGGCTCCCGGGGCGGCGGTTTCAAGGCAGGGAACGCCTTTAATCCGCCCGCCGAGCCATACCGGCCACACAGCTGCCGTCAGGACGCGTTCTGCTCGCGTACCTGTCCCTTGTCGGAATAGGTGTATAGCGGCCGGGCGCGGCCATCGACCACATCCGCGGTGATGACGACTTCCTGCACGCCGTTGAGCGTCGGCAGTTCGTACATCGTGTCCAGCAGGATGCCTTCCATGATCGAACGCAAGCCGCGCGCACCCGTCTTGCGGGCGATCGCCCTGCGTGCGATGGCGTGCAGCGCCTCGTCCTGGAAGCGCAACTTGACGCCTTCCATCTCCAGCATGCGCTGATACTGCTTCGCCAGCGCATTCTTGGGACGCGTGAGAATCTCGATAAGCGCCGGCTCCGTCAGATCGCCCAGGGTCGCCAGCACCGGCAGACGGCCGATGAATTCCGGGATCAGGCCGAATTTGAGCAGATCTTCCGGCTCGACCTCGCGCAGGACTTCGCCCGTGCCGCGGTCGTCCGGCGCGCGCACCGTGGCGCCGAAGCCCATCGAGGAACCGTGCGTGCGCTGGGAGATGATCTTCTCCAGCCCCGCGAAAGCGCCGCCGACGATAAAAAGGATGTTCGTGGTGTCGACCTGCAGGAATTCCTGCTGGGGATGCTTGCGGCCGCCCTGCGGAGGCACGGAGGCAATGGTGCCTTCCATGATCTTC
>DAIDUA010000207.1 GCA_027456965.1 Alphaproteobacteria bacterium
GCCATAGGCGGGGCAGGGGGCCGGCGGCGGGGCGGGCTGGTCGGTCGCGGCGAACGACGCCGTCGCCATGAGCGAGGCGGCAATCACCGGCAGGATGATGCGTGTCAGAAACATGACGCTCCTCCAAGTCTGAATTGCACACTGTATTTAACGGCGAATTTGCCCCACTCCGTCGCGCTTGATGACGCTTGCCGCATCGCTTAAAGCAGGCGCGGATTGGCCAGACCTGACGAAGGAAGATCAAAATGACCGCAATCATCGACGTCGCCGCCCGTAAAATCCTGGATAGCCGCGGCAATCCGACCGTCGAGGTGGATGTCCGGCTGGAAGATGGGTCATTCGGTCGCGCTGCCGTGCCGTCGGGCGCCTCCACGGGCACTCGCGAGGCCGTGGAGCTGCGCGACGGCGACAAGAAGCGCTTCGGCGGCAAAGGTGTCGAGAAGGCGGTCGCCGCCGTGAACGGCGAGCTGTTCGACGCGCTGTGCGGCATGGAAGCCGAAGACCAGATCCGTCTCGACAAGGCGATGTGCGCGCTCGACGGCACGCCGAACAAGGCCCGGCTGGGCGCCAATGCGATCCTGGGCGTGTCGCTGGCCGCGGCCAAGGCGTCGGCCGAGGCGGCGAACCTGCCGCTCTACCGCTATGTCGGCGGCGCGAAGGCGAACCTGCTGCCGGTTCCGCTGATGAACATCGTCAACGGCGGCGTGCATGCGGACAACCCGATCGACTTTCAGGAGTTCATGATCGTGCCGGCCGGCGCGCCGACCTTCCGCGAAGCACTGCGCTATGGCGCGGAAGTGTTCCACACACTGAAGCAGTCCCTGAAGGATGCCGGCCATAACACCAATGTCGGCGACGAAGGCGGTTTTGCCCCCAATCTGAAAAGCGCCGACGAAGCGCTGTCGTTCATCGTCAAGGCCATCGAGAAGGCAGGCTACAAGCCGGGCGGCGACATCTTCATCGCGCTTGATCCGGCGTCGTCCGAATTCTTCGAGGGCGGCAAATATGTGCTCAAGGGCGAGGGCCGCACGCTCGATCCGCTGGCGATGGTGAAAGTGTACGAGGAGCTGGTAGCACGCTATCCGATCTTCTCCATCGAGGACGGCATGGCCGAACAGGACAACGACGGCTGGGTCGCCATCACCAAGGCGCTGGGAAAGAAGATACAGCTGGTCGGCGACGACAATTTCGTCACCAACACCAAGCTGCTGAAGCAGGGCATCGCCGACGGCGTGGCCAATGCCATCCTTATCAAGGTCAACCAGATCGGGACGCTGACCGAGACGCTGGAAGCGGTGGAAATGGCGCACAAGGCCTCCTACCGCGCCGTGATGAGCCATCGCTCAGGCGAGACGGAAGATTCCACGATCGCCGACCTTGCGGTCGCCACGAACTGCGGTCAGATCAAGACAGGTTCTGCGTGCCGCTCGGATCGCCTCGCCAAGTACAACCAGCTCATCCGCATCGAAGAGCAGCTGGGCGATCAGGCGATATTCGCCGGCAAGAGCGTGCTCAAGGCATAGCGCGTCGGTTTACCTCTATCGATTTCATTCGCGGAAGGCCGCCCCAAGGCGGCCTTCCCGGTTTTGGGACACGGCGAGCGCGCGCATTCGCCGTCGGACTTCGAATTTAACGATTCTTCCCTTGACCACCCGAATCGGTAGTGATTCGTTCAGGGGATGCGAATCAGACGAAGCGTTACACGATCGTTCGTCCTGGCTTTCCTTCCGGCCATCAGCGTCGTTGTGGTCGCTTATTTCGGCTACTACGCCGTGTGGGGCGAGAGGGGCTATCTGGCGTTCCAGACCGTCGAGGCCCGGCTGGGGGATTCGCAGGGGCAGCTGGGGGAGGTCACAGACCAGAACCAGCGCCTGGAGCATCGCATTGCGCTGCTCAGCTCCCCCACGCCCGACCCCGACCTGGTGGAGGAGCTGGCCAGAACCGAGCTGATGGACGGCGCCCCAGGCCAAGTGGCGATCCCCCGGAAGCGGCGGTAAAACCCGCCGCACCCCCTGAAAAAGCCGCCCGGACATTCCGTCAAGCTTGCAAAATGCGGGCGCGCTTGCCACAACCCGCGCCCATGTCTTCTCAACCAAACGCGGGTAGGACGGGCCGGGAAATGAGCGAACCGACGAAGGTTGTTGTGGCCGGTGTCAACAAGCCCGGGGCGACCCCAAATTCGGTGTCTCTCAAGACCTTTTATTCGGACATGCTGTTGATCCGCCGGTTCGAGGAGCGGGCCGGGCAGCTTTACGGCATGGGCCTGATCGGCGGCTTCTGCCACCTCTATATCGGCCAGGAAGCGGTCGTGGTCGGCATGCAGGCGAACGTGGCGCCGCAGGACCAAGTCATCACCGCCTATCGCGACCACGGCCATATGCTCGCCTGCGGCATGGATCCAAAGGGCGTCATGGCCGAACTGACCGGCCGCTCCACCGGATACTCCAAGGGCAATGGCGGCTCGATGCATATGTTTTCGAGCGAGAAGCATTTCTTCGGCGGCCACGGCATCGTCGGGGCGCAGATTCCGCTCGGCACGGGTCTGGCGTTCGCCGACAAGTACCGGAACACGGGCGGCGTGACGCTCACCTATCTCGGCGACGGCGCAGCCAACCAGGGCCAGGTGTATGAGAGCTTCAACATGGCCGAGCTGTGGAAGCTGCCGGTGGTCTACATCATCGAAAACAACCAGTATGCCATGGGCACCAGCGTCGACCGCTCGAGCGCCCAGCCGCAGTTCTTCAAGCGCGGCGCCTCGTTCAACATTCCCGGCGAGGAAGTGGACGGGATGGACGTCGAGGCGGTGCATGCCGCCGGACGCAAGGCCATCGAATACTGCCGCTCCGGCAACGGTCCGATGATCCTGGAGATGAAGACCTATCGCTATCGCGGCCACTCCATGTCGGACCCGGCGAAGTACCGCACGCGCGAAGAGGTTCAGACGGTGCGCGAGAAGCGCGATCCCATCGAGCATCTCGGCCAGAAGCTGGTCTCGCGCGGCATCGCCACCGAGGACGAACTGAAGGCTATCGACAAGGACATCCGTCTGGTCGTGAACACGGCCGCGGAATTCGCCATTGAAAGCCCGGAACCAGATCTGTCCGAACTCTTCACCGACGTGGTTGCCTGATGTCCACGCAGATTTTAATGCCCGCCCTGTCGCCCACCATGGAAGAGGGCAAGCTCGCCAAATGGCTGGTCAAGGAAGGCGACGCCGTGAAATCCGGCGACATCCTCGCCGAGATCGAAACCGACAAGGCGACGATGGAATTCGAGGCGGTCGACGAAGGCCGCATCGGCAAGATACTGGTTCCCGAAGGGACTGAAGGCGTGAAGGTCAATGCACCGATCGCGGTGCTGGTCGGCGACGGCGAGGACGCCAGCGCACCGGTGAAGGCAAAGTCCGCTCCCGCAGAAGCGGCTCCGGTCGCGACAAAGGCGGCAGCAGCGCCGGTGGCGCAGGCCGCCTCCATCAAGCTTGAGGACCCGTCGCTGCCGGAAGGCACGGAATTCGTCACCATGACAGTGCGCGAAGCGCTGCGCGATGCCATGGCCGAAGAGATGCGCCGCGACGACACCATCTTCCTGATGGGCGAGGAAGTCGCGCAGTACCACGGCGCCTACAAGGTCAGCCAGGGGCTGCTGGAAGAATTCGGCGACAAGCGGGTGATCGACACGCCGATCACCGAGCAGGGCTTCGCGGGCCTCGGCGTCGGCGCCGCGTTCAACGGGTTGAAGCCGATCATCGAGTTCATGACCTGGAACTTCGCCATGCAGGCGATCGACCAGATCATCAATTCCGCCGCCAAGACCCGCTACATGTCGGGCGGGCAGATGCACAGCCCGATCGTCTTCCGCGGTCCGAACGGGCCGGCGGCGCGTGTCGGCGCCCAGCATAGCCAGGACTATTCCTCCTGGTATGCGCATGTGCCGGGCCTGAAAGTGATCTCGCCGTATTTCGCGGCTGACGCCAAAGCTCTGCTGAAGGCCGCGATCCGCGATCCCAATCCGGTCGTCTTCCTGGAGAACGAAATCGTCTACGGCCGGTCGTTCCCGGTGCCGAAGATCGACGACTACGTGTTGCCCATCGGCAAGGCGCGGGTGGTCAAGCCGGGCAAGGACGTCACGCTGGTGGCGCATTCGATCTGCGTC
This sequence comes from Alphaproteobacteria bacterium, assembly GCA_027456965.1. GTDB lineage: Bacteria > Pseudomonadota > Alphaproteobacteria > Micropepsales > Micropepsaceae > Rhizomicrobium. The sequence continues at coordinate 4,153 of DAIDUA010000207.1, forward strand.
GGCCTGATCCTGGAAGCCGCGGAAGCGCTGGCCAAGGAAGGCATCGACGCCGAGCTGATCGACCTACGCACGCTGCGCCCGCTCGATACCGACACGGTGATCGAGTCCGTGAAGAAGCCCAACCGCATCGTCACCGTGGAGCAGGGCTGGCCGATCTGCTCGATCGGTTCGGAAATCGCCTCGCAGGTGGTCGAGAAGGCGTTCGACTGGCTCGATGCGCCGCCGACGAAAGTCAACGGCAAGGACGTGCCGATGCCGTACGCCGCCAATCTCGAAAAACTGGCCCTGCCGACCGTGGACGACGTGGTCGCGGCAGTGAAGGCCGTTTGCTATCGGGCCTGACGATGGGCGTGGCGGCCGGCATGACCTGGAAACGCGGCGGCTGCCATTGCGGCGCTGTCTTCTTCGAGGGGCTGGCCCCCGCCGACGCGGAGGTCGTCGACTGCAACTGTTCGATGTGCGCCAAAACCGGCTATCTTCATCTGATCGTGCCGAAGGAACGCTTTCGGCTGATCTCCGGCGCGGACAAGCTGACGATCTACGAGTTCAACACGAAGACCGCGAAGCATATGTTTTGCTCCGTCTGCGGGATCAAGTCGTTTTATATTCCGCGCTCGCATCCGGACGGTTACAGCGTCAATTTTCGTTGTCTTGACGCGAGAGACTTTCGCGACGTGCATATTGCGCCGTTCGACGGAGCCCACTGGGAACAACACGCGGCCGAACTCAAGCCGCTCGAGGCCAACTGATGTCGATCCAAATCCTTATGCCCGCCATGTCGCCCACCATGGAAGAGGGCAAGCTCGCCAAATGGCTGGTCAAGGAAGGCGACGCCGTGAAATCCGGCGACATCCTGGCCGAGATCGAAACCGACAAGGCGACGATGGAATTCGAAGCCGTCGACGAAGGCCGCATCGGCAAGATACTGGTGCCGGCGGGTACCGAAGGCATCAAGGTCAATGCGCCGATCGCGATCCTGCTTGTCGACGGCGAGAGTGCAAGTGCCGCCACCGATATTTCGACGGCGATGAAATCCATCAAGTACGCGGTCGCTGCGGAGACCAAGCCCACGCCTTCTGCTCCGGCGGCAGTTCAGGCGTCGGCGCCCAAAGCCGACACCGCAAAGCCTGCGCCCGGTGCGCGCATTTTCGCGTCGCCACTGGCGCGCCGCATCGCTCAGCAGAAGGGCCTCGACCTTTCGGCGCTGGCCGGTTCCGGGCCGCGCGGGCGGATCGTCAAAGAAGACGTCGAGCACGCCAAATCCGGCACAGCCAAGCCGGCCGCGTCCGCGCCGGCCGCCGCGGGTGCAGGTACCGCGATTTCCGGCATCTCGCCGCTGCCCGACGCGCGCCTATTCTACGGCAAGGACGATTACGTCGAGATTCCGCACGACTCGATGCGCAAGTCGATCGCCAAGCGTCTCAGCTCTGCAACAGCGCTGATCCCCCATTTCTATCTGACCATCGACTGCCGCATCGATACGCTGATGGCCGCGCGAACGCGGCTCAACGAGGCGTCGCCCAGGGGCGAGGGCGCTTACAAGCTTTCGGTCAACGACTTCATCGTCAAGGCGGCGGCGTTGGCGCTCAAGCGCGTACCGGAGTGCAACGCCAGTTGGACCGACAGCGCGGTGCTGCGCCACAAGCATGCCGACGTCGGCGTGGCGGTGGCGCTCGATTTCGGCCTGATCACGCCGATCGTCTTCCGCGCCGAGGAGAAGGGCTTGGCGGTGATCTCCAACGAGGTGAAGTCGCTCGCCGAACGGGCGCGGACCAAGAAACTCAAGCCGCAGGAATACGAAGGCGGCAGCTTCGCCATCTCCAATCTCGGCATGTTTGGAATCAAGGACTTCACGGCCGTCATTAATCCGCCGCATGCAGGAATCCTGGCCGTCGGCGCGGGAGAGCAGCGGGCGGTCGTCCTCAACGGCAAGGTCGAGGTCGCCACGGTGATGACGGTCACAATGTCCTGTGACCACCGCGTCATCGACGGGGCGACGGGCGCCCGTTTCCTCCAGGTCTTCAAACAGTGCATCGAAGAACCGGCCGCGATGCTGCTATAAGGCGGCAGGAGCGGGCATGGACGATCTAGGCGCAATCTTAGAGACGAGCGGCGCGGCGGCCGTCGAGCTTGCGGCCTCCGCCCTGGCGGAACGCGGCGCCAAGACGCTGCATTGCGCCAATTGTTCCGAACCGCTGATCGGTCCTTATTGCGCCGTATGCGGCCAGCCGCACGACACCCATCGGCGCTCGCTGAAGGCGCTGCTGCACGATCTGGTAAAGGACATCATCAGCTTCGACAGCCGCATTTTGCGCACCGCCAAGGCGCTGCTGTTGGCGCCCGGAGAGTTGGCCTGCGCATTCCGCGAAGGCCGCACCCAGCGCTACGTGCCGCCTGTCCGGCTCTATCTGTTCATGACGTTGATCTTCTTCCTCACGCTGGCGGCGAGCCGCATCGCCATCGTGCAAATGGTGCCAATGGTAACGCCCGAGAAGATCGTGGTCGAGAACGGCCAGACCTACGCGCAGATACCCGGCACCAAGGAAAAGTTCCGCGTGCCGGCGTTTCTCAACGACAGCCGGCCGCACTTCGCCGTCTCGGTGAACAACGCCGTGTTCTTCGCACCGGAAGGCACTCTGCATCCGAAGGTGCAGGCCGCGGCGCTGGACGACATGGCGCGGCGGCTCAGGGCCGCCGAGGCCAAATCCGACAGCTCGCTGGGCGCGCGCATCCTGAAGGTGACCCGCCGGACCACCGCCGAGCTCGCTGCAAACCCCGCCGCACTCAACGGCGCGCTGACGTCGTGGATTCCGCGCGCCCTGTTCCTGCTGCTGCCGTTGTTTGCGCTGTTGATGGCGGCGTTCTACTGGCGCCAGCGCCGGCAGTTCTACTTCGTCGATCACCTAGTGTTCTCGCTGGGCTTCCATACCTTCGGGTTCGCGCTCTTGCTCGCGGCGGCAGGGCTGGCGCAGGTGCTGCCGGGCGACGTGGTGGCGTGGCTCACTGTCGGCGTGCTGGGCCTCTATCTCCTGCTCGCCATGCGGCGCTTCTATCGACAGAACTGGTTCTGGACCGCTGCGAAGTTCGCCACGGTCTCGACCCTCTATCTGGTGCTTTTCGTGTTTCCGGCAGTGATTGGAATCTTTATCGCGAGTGTCTTCTATGGCTGAAACGAATTCCTTCGACGTCATCGTGTTGGGCGGCGTACCGGGCGGCTATGTCTGCGCCATCCGCGCGGCGCAGCTCGGGTTGAAGACCGCGGTTGTCGAGCGCGACAAGCTCGGCGGCATCTGCCTCAACTGGGGATGCATCCCGACCAAGGCGCTGCTGCGCTCGTCCGAGATATGGCACCTGATGCACCGGCTGAACGAATTCGGATTCTCGGCGGAGAACTTCAAGTTCGACATCGCCAAGATCGTGCTGCGTTCGCGCAAGGTCTCGCAGCAGCTGTCGAACGGCGTCGGCTTCCTGATGAAGAAGCACAAGATCACGGTGATCGAGGGAGAGGCGAAACTGGCCGGCAAGGGCAAGCTGTCGGTCACCAAAGACGGCAAAACGGCGGAATACGCGGCCAAGAATATCGTGCTGGCCACCGGTGCGCGCGCGCGCAGCCTGCCGGGCCTGGAAGCGGACGGCAAGCTGGTGTGGAGCTATCGCGAGGCGATGGTCCCCGAAGCGTTCCCTGCGTCGCTGCTGGTCGTCGGCTCCGGCGCCATCGGCATCGAATTTGCCAGCTTCTATCGCACGCTCGGCGCCGAGGTGACAGTGGTCGAAGTGTTGGACCGTGTGCTGCCCGTGGAAGACGAGGAAATCTCGCAACTGGCCACCAAGGCGTTCATCAAGCAGGGCATGAAGATCAGGGTTTCCACGACCGTTGAAAAGCTGGAGCGCGGCAAGGACAACGTCACCGCCACGCTGAAAGCCAAGGACGGCAAAACCGAGACGGTCACCGTCGATCGCGTGATCAGCGCCGTCGGCATTGTCGGCAACGTCGAGAACATCGGCCTGGAGGCGGCCGGCGTGAAGGTCGAGAAGACGCATGTGGTGGTCAACGAATGGGGCGAGACCGGCGTGCCCGGTCTGTGGGCCATCGGCGATCTGGTCGGGCCTCCCTGGCTGGCGCACAAGGCCATGCACGAGGGCGTGATCGTCGCCGAGCGCATCGCAGGCGTGAAGGGCGTGCATCCGCTCGACACCTCCAAGGTACCCGGTTGCACCTATTGCTGGCCACAAGTCGCCAGCATCGGCATGACCGAAGCAAAGGCAAAGGCGTCGGGTCGCAAGATCAAGATCGGGCGCTTCCCCTTCATCGGTAACGGCAAGGCGATCGCGCTGGGCGACTCTGAAGGATTGATCAAGACGGTGTTCGATGCCGACACCGGCGAGCTGCTCGGCGCGCACATGATCGGCGCGGAAGTCACCGAACTCATCCAGGGCTATGCCATTGCCAAGAATGGTGAACTCACAGACGTCGAGCTTGCGACGACGATCTTCCCGCATCCGACGTTGTCGGAAATGATGCACGAAGCGGTGCTGGACGCTGACAAGAAGGCGTTGCACATCTAGCGTGCGGTCGCCGACGGGGTTACGCTGCACGCTGGAATTCCAGTTCCTCCTGCGAGTGAGGTGCGGAATGAAGTGGGAAGGACACCGTCATGACGAATCTACGATGGAAGAGTGCGGCTGCCATCTTTGCCGTGCTGGCGGCTTGCGCGGGGCCGGCCATGAGTGCGCCTGCTGACGACACGGTCGCGACGGCGAATGGGCCGCTGGATATCCATGCGATCCACCACGCTTCGCTGACGCTGACCTGGAATGGTCTGCATGTGCTGGTCGATCCAGCACCCATTGCGTCCGGCGGCGATCCGACAGTTCCCTATCGAGCGTTGCCGAAACCGGATGTCATCTTAATCACGCACATTCATCCCGATCACTTCAACGTGCCGATCCTTGAGGCAGTTGTCGGTCCCAAAACCGAAATCGTGTCGCCGCAGAGCGTCTATGAGGCCATGCCCGCCGATCTGAAGGCGAGGACCAAGGTCATGAAGAACGGCGACACGGCCTTGGTCGATACGATCCCGGTCGAAGCCATGCCGATGTTCAACACGACACCGGACAGGATGAAATTCCACCCTGAGGGGGTCGGCAACGGCTACATCCTCACCTTCGGCGGCAAGCGGGTTTATATCGCCGGCGATACCGAAGAGTCTCCGGAACTCGCGCATCTGAGCCATATCGACGTGGCCTTCGTTCCGATGAACCTGCCGTATACCGAGACGGTGGAGGCGGCTGCGAAGTGGGTGCGGGATTTCAAACCGAAGATCGTTTATCCCTACCATTATCACAACGCCGACGGGACGCTGAGCGACGTCAACAAATTCAGGACATTGGTCGGCAAGGCAAGCGACGTGCGCCTGCTGCAATGGTATTAGGCGTCTAGTTCAGCAGCCTCATTACATCCTGCGCCAGTCCCGCCGTGTTGTCGGTGGACAGCGTTACTATCCGCGCACGGCCGGACGTGTCGAAGAAGAATACGGCGCTGGAATGCATCACTTCATAGGTCGGCCTCGTTTTCACGCTGTAGGCGACGCGATAGCGCCGCGCCAGATCGGCCAGCGCGTTGGCGCCGCCTCGTAGCCCGTCGACCTGCGGGGCGAAGGCCGCCACATATTTCTTCAGGATCGGCAGCGTGTCGCGGTTGGGGTCGACGGTGACGAACAGCACGCGCACTTTGTCCGCGTCGGGACCGAGTTTCTGCAGCATGTCCGACAGATTGGCGAGCGTCGTGGGGCAGATGTCGGGGCAGTTGGTGTAGCCGAAATAGAGGATTGCCACGCGCCCGCGATAATCCCCGGCCGTCACTTGCGCACCGTCGTTCGCGCGCATCATTGTGAACGACAGCTTCGGCATTACACCGGTGATGTCGTCGCCATACCAAGGTTTCTTGGCTGGGCTGCAGCCCGCAAGCGCAACGGCCAACAGCAGGCAGGTAAGGGCCCGTCTCATTCTTCAGGCCATAACACGCACGCCAACGGTTTGTCAGCCTCCCGCGATGAATTCCCCGTAAGCTCTTGGCTCTGGCCCGGCAAATGCGCAAGATGACGGTGGTGATCCCGTCCGAATCCGAGAAGAACGGCGTGCTGACCGGATGGCTCGCCTATGGCGCGCTGCTGATCGTGGGCGCGGCGATTTATATTCTGTGCCGCTTCTTCCCCGCCGATGTGGCGGCGCGTGCTGTTCGTGCTGGGCGTGCCGGCAAGCTACACGGTGGTGCAGACGCGCTACGACTATCTCTCGCAGCATATGTTCTTCTTCCATAGGTTCCAGCATCCGGTGCCGCGCCGGCGCTGTTCGTCGGACTGATCTATCTCTGGCTCTTCCCGGATATGCACGCGCGGGTTATGCTCGACGACAACCTCTACGATCTGATGAATTGGAGCATGGCGATCGACGGCATCTTCTTCTGGCGCCTGGTGCTCGATCCTCGGCCGAAGCCGCCGGCGCGTCTCGGTTTGGGAGTGCGCGCCCTGCTTGTCTGCGTGGTGGTTTCACCGCCGATTCTGGTCGGCGCGCTCCCGGTGCTGACCACCAGCATTACGGCGGCCTGATCCTGTGGATTCCGTCCTCGATGATGAGCGTGATTGCGCTGCTGCTGATTCTCAACAACCTGCGGCTTGCCGACGAGAAGGCAGAACGCGCGGTGGCGGAGCAGGGGTTAGTACCCCATCGCCTCGCCGTCTTTGCGCATCTCGGAAGCAGCCCAATAGACGCGGTTCTTGGCATCCCACATAATCGCCTGGTAGCCGCCGAATGCCCCGGTGCCGGGAACGACCTTGTAGCCGCGCTTCTCCAGTTCCGTCTTTACCGCAGGGCTGAAACCGCTCTCCATCTCGACCGTGCCGATACCTTGCGAGGGCTCGCCGGTAGGTTCGGCATTGCCGTAATGGCGCCAGCGCGCGGCATCGCCGGCCTCCTGCACGTTCATGCCGAAATCGATGATGTCGGTGAGCACCTGGACGTGACCTTGCGGCTGCATGTCGCCGCCCATCAAGCCGAACGACATGAAGGGTCGGCCGTCCTTCATCACGAAACCGGGAATGATGGTGTGGAACGGACGCTTGCCGGGCGCATAGACGTTGGCGGCGCGCGGATCGAGCGAGAACAACTCTCCACGGTCCTGAAACATGAAGCCGAGATGGTCGGCGACCAATCCGGATCCCATACCGCGGTAATTCGACTGGATCAGCGAGACCATCATGCCGTCCTTGTCGGCTGTGGCGAGATAGATCGTATCGCCGTCGAACAGCTGCGGATCTCCGGGGCCGATATCGGGATTGGCGTGCTGCAGGTTGATCTCCTTGGCGCGTTGCGCGCCGTACGCCGCCGAGATCAATCCCTTCATCGGAACCTTCACGAAAGCGGGGTCCGCATAGAACTTCGCCAAATCCTCGAATGCCAGCCGCTTGGCCTCCAGCATCGCGGTCAGCGCGTCGGCGGAGCCAACGCCCATTTTCTTCAGGTCAAAATGCTTGAGGATCTGCAGCATCTCGAGAACGGCAAATCCTTGGCCGTTGGGCGGCAGTTCGTACACGTCATAGCCGCGGTAGTTCACGGAAAGCGGCTCCACCCATTCGCCGTGATGCGCCGCGAAGTCGGCATAACGCAGATCGCCGCCGATGCGTTTGAAATACGCATCCACGGTGTGGGCGACGGCGCCTTTGTAGAACACGTCGCGACCGCCATCGGCGATCATGGTCAGAGTATGCGCGAGGTCGGGGTTCTTGAAGATCTCGCCTTGGGTCGGCGCATGGCCGTCGATCAGATAGGTATGCTTGGCGTTGTCGAATTCTTCGATCAGGGCCCTGTGTTTCTCGAAGGCCGCCATATTCTCCTTCCAATAGAGCGCGACGAGTTCCGTCACCGGAACGCCGCCCTCCGCGTAGGCGACGGCGGGCGCGAGGTCCTCCTTCATCGGAAGCTTGCCGAATTTCTTGTGCAGCGCGAACCATGTGTCGACGGTGCCCGGCACGGTGACCGGCAGCGAGCCGACGGGCGGAATATGCGCCTTGTACGGCATGCCGGCCGTTTCGTAGGCGGCCGCGACTTCCTCTTTCATTTTGACCAGGTCTCGGCCCATCGGGGCGCGGCCGGAACCATTGTAGCCGTAGAGCTTATGCGTCTTCGGGTCATAGACCATGGCGAAGCAGTCGCCGCCGATGCCGTTCAACACCGGCTGCATCAATCCAATGGCGGCGTTGGCTGCGATCGCCGCATCCACGGCGCTGCCGCCTTTCTTCAGAATATCGACGGCGATCCGCGTTGCCAGCGGTTGCTCCGTCGCCGCCATGCCGTGCTGGGCCAGGACGGGCGAACGCGTCGCCCACGGCACTCCCGAATAGCGATCGCCCCGGCTGATCTGCCCGTAGGCGCTGGTTGCGGTGGCTGCCATCAGCACCATGACGACTCCTGTAAGGCTTTCGCGCACGGATTATGATTCTGCGAAATTGACGTGACAGGAGGGCAGGCCGTTCTTCTCGAAATAACGCTGGTGATACTCTTCCGCACGCCAGAAGGGTTGGGCGGGTTCGATCGTCGTGACGACCGTGCGCTTGAACCTGCCCGACGACTCCAGTGCCGTCTTCTTTGCGTGCGCCGTGTGTTCCTGTTCCCGAGAGTGGACGAAGATGACCGATCGGTATTGGGTGCCGACGTCGGGACCTTGGCGGTTCAGCGTCGTCGGATCGTGATTCATGAAGAACACGTCCAGCAGTGCGCCGTACGAGACCTTCGCGGGATCGAACGTCACTTCGACGACTTCGGCATGGCCCGTCTTGTCGCTGCAAACCTGCTTGTATGTCGGGTTGTCGACGTGGCCGCCGGCATAGCCGCACACGGCGTCGATCACGCCAGGCACCTGGCGGAAGAACGATTCGACGCCCCAGAAGCACCCAGCTCCGAATGTTGCTTTTTCCATCGTTGCATCATCTCTCTGTCGTAAGTCGGGTTGTCCGCTCGCGGCTGACTATAGACAGCGCCCCACGAAAGGGCACTTGCCGTCGCGGTCGCATAACGCGCGAGTGGCCGCCTCTAATCTTGTGCAGCCTAATCGCCTCCGCGGCCGGAAAGAGGGTGCGTTCGCCGTCGTTCTTCCAGCAGTGAATTCTCTGGCCCAGCAAGCGGATGCGAGCGGTAAACGTTTACTGATAATGCCTCTGACGACGTGTTGCAAAAGCGCTGCAGTTTGCAACAAACAATGACGCGCACCGAGAAATAGGTATCAGACTCAGTTTCGGGAAGGCTAAGGTAGCGGTCCCATGAGGGCCAACCTCAGGGGTTTTGGAGGCGACGAAGGTTGGAAATAAAGACCGCTATAGGTCTTTTCCGGCCCAAAATGGTAGCGCTACCATGAGAGGAACAAGTCAAGCCTGAAATTTAGCCTCGTGTGCGGCAACCAAGGCGACGCGTGCGTCGTTCGGTAGGCCGAGAGCAGTCATAACTCAGTAGCAGGGGAGAATTCCGAATATGAATCCAATACTCAACCAGATGAGCAGCCGCGCCAGGAACATGTTGCTTGGCACGACAATCCTTGCGGGATTGGGCGCCGTCGCCGTGACGCCGGCTCTCGCGCAAGACGCCAGCGCACCGATGGAAACCGTTACGGTAACGGGGTATCGCGCCAGCTTGGAAGACGCGACCAACGCCAAGCGCGCCGCGATCGGCTTTACCGACTCGGTCTTCTCGGAAGACATCGGCAAGTTCCCGGACACCAACATCGCGGAATCGTTCAACCGTATTCCGGGTATCACGATCACCCGTGACATCGACGGCGAAGGCGTGGACATCCAGATTCGCGGGCTCGGCAGCAGCTTTACCAAGGTTCTGCTGAATGGCGCGCAAGTGGCGATGGCATCGACCGGCACAACCGACGCGCAGAACACCAACCGCGAAGTCGACTTGAACATGTTGCCGACGGAACTGTTCACACAGCTGACCGTCGACAAGAGCTCGCGCGCCGACCTGCTCGAAGGTGGCGCCGCCGGCACGGTCAACATGCGCACCATGCGCCCGTTCGACAACCCGGGCATGCACTTCACCTATTCGGCGCAGGGCAGCCAGAGCTCGAATGACCACACCGGCGTCGGCCCGCGGGGCACGGCCATCTTCAGCGATACGGATGGCCCATTTGGCGTCCTCGTCGGCGTTACAGGCCAGGTCAACCATCAGTATACGACCGGCTTCGAAACCATCGGCTGGAGTTCGCTGGCGCTGAGCGCCGCTCAATGCCAGTCGGCAACCTTGGTGTCGTCGACGGGAACCGGTGCCGCTTTCTCACCGAGCAACAGTGCGTGCAACACGCTCGGTGGCGGTAACATGGCGGTTAACGGCGCGGTTCCGAACAACGTGACGACGGGCGGCCTGGTCCCAGGGCAGACGATTGATGCGGCCGCGCTGCAGGCGCTCAATCCGGCCATGGCAACCGCGTCCAGCACGGTCACGGCTGGTTCGGGTGTCAACACGAGCACCTACAATGTGCTTACCAATACCGCTCTCAGCAACGCGCTGATCCCGCGGCTCGGACGCGCCATGTACGAGAAGGGTACGCGCAGCCGGTATAACGGTGTGTTGAGCCTGGAATACCGTCCGAGCGACAATCTTCACTTTTACCTGGACATGATCGGCGGTCGTCTGGACAACAACCTCGACCGCAGCGATATGGATTGGATTGGCCGCTTTGCGTCGATGATTCCCGAGGGTATGACGGTCGATCCGAACGACGTCGTAACGAAAGCCACCTTCGCCAACGCGCAGTTTTTCCTCGAAGCGCGTCCCTACAAGGAGAAGGAAGACTTCATCAGCGTCAATCCGGGCATGGATTGGCAGGTCACGGATTTGCTGCATGTGTCCCTGAAGGCGAATGCCACGCGTAGCCACTTCTTCCGCGATTCGCCGACAATCCTGGTCAACTCGGCGCCGAGTTCGGGGTATGCAGCCGGCGTAACCGGCCCTGCCGCACCGACCGGTGGCGTGTATGTCACCTATAATAACCCGGTAGGCGGTGCGTTTCCGTCGATCACCAGCAACATCGACTTGAACAACCCGGCGAACTTCACCTGGGCTGGCGGTCGTGTGAACGTTCAGGACGAAAAGCGCTACACCTACACGAACGGCATCCACGCCGACGCCGAATACGGCGGCGACGAGTTTAACGTCAAGACGGGCCTTGCCTATGACGAGGCGTACCGGAGCAT
>DAIDUA010000208.1 GCA_027456965.1 Alphaproteobacteria bacterium
TGCAGGCCGAAGCCGCGCGGCAGCAAAGGCCGGTGGTGAAGAGAACTGTTACTTCGGGTTGACGGTATGGAGGTTCAAATCCTCCCGGACGGCAATGCCCGTGGCGCAATCTGGTAGCGCACGTCGAGGGCCGCAAGGCCAGTACAGTCTCGCCCGTTCCCCGGCGCTTTTTTCCTCAACCTGTGCAAGACTGGCCGAAAGGGGGTGTTCCATGGCCAAACTCAACAAACTGCTGCGCGTCTTCACGCATGAGGGTGCGAAGGGCAGGCGCTTCACGCCCGAACAGGAGCTGAAGCGCACGCTGATGAACTGCCTCCTGTGGGAGGACCAGTTCTACGTCGACGGCGTCACGCTCGCCGACCGCATCAAGATGCTGGTGCCGCTGGTCGAGCCGGCGCGCGTCGCGGCGCTCGCCGTGGAAGCGCGCGACGTGATGAAGCTGCGCCATGCGCCGCTCCTGATCGTGCGCGAGATGGCGCGGCACGAGAAGCACCGTGTGCTCGTTGCCGATACGCTGGCGCATATTATCCAGCGGCCGGACGAGATGACGGAACTGCTCGCCATCTACTGGGCGGACGCGCTGGGGCCGATGCAGCAGCGCAAGAAGCAGCCGGTTTCGGCGCAGATCAAGAAGGGACTGGCGCGGGCGCTGACCAAGTTCGACGCCTACCAACTCGCGAAGTACGACCGCGACGGCGCGGTGCGGATCAGGGACGTGCTGTTCCTGGTTCACGCCAAGCCGAAGGATGCGAGCCAGGAGAAGGTGTGGAAGCAGCTTGTCGACGGCACGCTGTCTTCGGCCGACACCTGGGAGGTCTCGCTCTCGGGCGGAAAGGACAAGCGCGAGACCTTTGAGCGCATGATCGCCGAAAAGAAGCTGGGCGGGCTGGCGTTGCTGCGCAACCTGCGGCTGATGCAGAACGCTGGCGTCGAGCGGGCCACCATCGCCGAGGCGATCAAGGCGATGCGCACGGACCGCGTCTTGCCGTACCGCTTCATCGCGGCGGCGCGTTATGCGCCGGACTTCGAGCCGGAACTCGAATCCGCCATGCTGAAGTCGCTGGGCGGACACGCGCGGCTCAAGGGCCGCACGACGTTGCTGATCGACGTCTCGGGGTCGATGACCTATCCGCTCTCGGCGCAGTCCGAGATGACGCGGATGGAGGCGGCCTGCGGTCTGGCGATCCTGGCGCGCGAGGTCTGCGACGAGGTGGAAATTTTCACCTTCTCGAGCAAGACCGTGAAGGTGCCGCCGCGCCGCGGCTTTGCGCTGCGCGACGCGATCGTCAACTCCCAGCCGCATGGCAACACCATGCTGGGGGCTGCGGTCGCGCAGGTCGACGCCAAGGGCCGGCGTCTGGTCGTTTTCACCGACGAGCAGTCGCATGATCCGGTTCCGGCGCCGAAGGGCAGGGGAACGATGATCAACGTCGCCTCCTACCAGCACGGTGTGGGATCTGGCCCTTGGCAGCGCGTCGACGGTTTCTCCGAAGCCGTTGTCGCCTGGATCGCGGCGCAGGAAGCCGAACTGCACTGAGGCGTCTGACCTCGGAAGTCCAAACGAGACGCCGGCGGCGAAAGCTGCCGGCGTCATTTTTTCCCATGGGCGGCTCGGCAGAAAACACAAATTTAAATAATTGCGCCGGATTTGAATAACGCCGCGGCATCCTCGGACCAGTAACGTTGCCGGTCGGATATCCGCTTTGCATCGCCATAATGCGTCGCGCGACGACTTCGGGACGGTGCACGCGGAACCATATGTATGGAGTCCTGCGCGATGGCGCACGGCACAGTCGGATTTGGCAAGAAGCCGGTCCCAGAGAGAGCGGATCACGCTCCGGCGGGAGAGGTGCCCGCTGTCATACGCGCCATTCCGCTTGCGCTTGGTCCGCTGGTGTCGCCGTACAAGAAGCGCGGGCGTCTTTCCTTCCGAATTGAGCGATTGCCGCCCTTGGCTCGCCTGTCGGCGGGAAGGAATAACGGCGACCATTCCTGGTCGCTGGCTTACGACGAATTGGAGGATCTCCGCTATCTGATCCCGGAAAGCATGGATGAGCCGCATGTGCTGGCAGTCCGGGTCATTGCGCGCGACGACGGCGCGACGCTGGCGGTGATTGAGGTCCCGGTTCCGGCCGATGCTGTTGCGGCTACAACGCCGTCTGAAGCCGACCTGCCGGAAAAGGCGGCGTTTAAGCAGAAGCTCGATGCGGCATTGCTTGCACGACGCGCCGCCCGTCCGGACGAGCCTGATGATGGCCGGGCCTGGGTCGGGGATGCGCACGGGTTCGGCGAGAATCACGAAGCGTTGCCGGCCGTTCACCCGGGCGATGTGTCTTCTCGCACCGACGTAGCCGCGACGCGCGGTTCGGCCGATGCGGAAATTCGCCGGCTGCGCGACGATTGCGCCGCTGCGCACGCAGCCTTGGCGGATCGCGATGCGGAGCTGAAGCAAATGCGCCTCGCAACGGACGCAACCCATGAGCGCCTGCGGCAGGAGGCGGACGCAGCGTTGTCGGAAGCCAGGACGGCCTGGATATCTGGCGAGGCGGCACGGTTCGCGGAAGCCGAAGCACGATGGCGGGAGACTGCGGCGAAGGAGTTGTCGGCCGCAACGGCACGCGGTGACCACGTCGCCGAGGAACTTCGCAGGCTGTGCGACGAAGCCGCGGCGGCGCGGGCGGCTCTGGCCGATCGCGAGGCGGAATTGGCGCAAATGCGTCAAACAGTTGACAACACCCGTGCGCGTGTCTGGCAGGAGACCGACGCAGCGGTGTCGAAAGCCAGGTCCGTCTGGAAGGACGCCGAAGCGGCGCGTCTTGCGGAGGCGGAAGCGCAGTGGCGAGTACAGGCGGCAAAAGATATGGCGGCCATGGTTGCGCGCTGCGAGAAGGCGGAAGCGGCGCTGAACCATATCCGGGCCGGTGCTGCTGTCCCTGCCGCGCGCGATGAAGCTGATCGTGAAATTCAGCGCCTGCGCGACGAATATGCAGCTGCGCGGACGGCTTTGGCAGCTCGCGAGGCGGAGTTGGCACAAGCGCATCTGGAGGCCGAACAGATGCGCGAGAGTTGGCGGCAAGAAGCCAACGCGGTCGTCTCAAAGGCGAGATCCGCCTGGGAAGCGGGCGAGGCCGCACGTTTGACGGATGTTGAGGCACAGTGGCGCGTGCAACTCACCAAAGCGGTGGCGGCTGCGCGCGCCGAGACCGCACGCGGTCACGGCAAGGAGATGGAACTCCGGCGACTGCGCAAAAAGGTGTCGGCACTTGAGGAAACGCTCGCGGAACGTGAGCAGGCGTTGGTCAATGCACGCTTGATGGACGGTCGCAACGACGATCATGCCTCCAGGGGATCGAGAATTGTCATCCGGACAAGCCGGCAATGGTCTGCTGCCGAGCCGAGCGAGGAAGATCGTCCTGCCGGGGCGCACCACTACCGGCGCGACGCGGGCGTCGCGGCGTGCGTTGTGGCTTCGGCGATATTTTTCTATCCGGCCGTATTGCCATACATTCCGCAGAGCGTGCTCACCCAATTCTCGTTGGCTGGGAGCGGTGCTGGCGAAACCTCTCCCCCAGCCGTGCGGCACACAACAGCGCCGCCGCCGGTCGCTATGCCACCTGAGGCAGTCGTGTTGCGGGACGTGAATGTTCGCGCCGAGCCGTCGCCGACGGCGGCAATCGTCTCGACCGTGCGGCACGGTTTGAAGGTCGGAATTCTAAATCAACAAGGACGCTGGACGTTTGTTCGCGTCGATGGGAACGACGGGAAAATGCAGTCTCTGCGGGGCTGGGTGTCTAACTCCTTTCTGAGAAACTCCAACGCCGGCGCGGCGCTGCGGCGTTAGAAGAAGCCGCATTCGCAAATCTTGCGAACGCTCCTTCACATCATGTTAGTTCGTGTGCAGATGATTGTGATCCTCATCTGCGAACATTAAATTTCTCGAGTTCCTCTTGAACCTATGGCTTCAATTCTTATGTAACACATGTGACGTGTGCAGGGGGGAGCGGATCGGAATTGTCCGGCCGCAGAAGATGAAGACGTTTGTCCTTTCGTCTACCGAAGTACCGGGCATTCTTTCCGACGCGATGCGGCGCACGCGCGTGGAAACGTGCGGTCGTCGCGGCACCTGCCGTTTTCGTCGCGATCCGCGCCAAGGGGGGAGGGACCCCTCCTGTATTTTCAATAACAATTATCTTGCTGAATGTGGCGTAAGTCGCCGACTTAATTGGGGAAAGAACAAGAAGGGTGCCGGCGCGCCGCGACACAATCGCAACGCCTTCAAGACCGGCCTCCAGGGCGCCGAGCTGAAAGCCATCCGCGCCGCTGCACGCGTGCACATCGCGCGCCTCCGCCTTGCAATCGCTGAGGCCAAGATGGCCATGGCTCTTTATCCCGAGATTTCCCGGACGCAAGTCACGGTCGTCCGTCTGACGGCGTCGGGAATGCCTGACGCTCGCGTTTCAGCGTCGGCAAAGGCTGCTGGCCAAAAGTCCCATCGGAGGCGGTGCAACGCGGCGGTGCTCTTCGATGCGAACGCCCGCAGCGCCGAGAAGCGCGGCATAAGGGTGCAGGATGACCTGGGTCGGAATATCGGCGACGTAGCCCGACAGACGCCCCTTGGCTTCGAAACGGCGGCGAAAATCGCTGGCGGACAGCCATTCGAACAGACGCGGCGCGATCCCGCCGCCCAGGAACATGCCGCCGCGCGCGCCGAAGGTGAGAGCGATGTCTCCCGCGACGTGTCCATAGATGCCGCAGAAGCAATTAAGTGTATCGACGCAAAGCGCGTCGCTGCGTGCGAGGGCGCGCCGCACGATCTCGTTGGGCGGCAGCGGATCGACATTGACGTCGTTCATTCGGCCAAGCGCCCATCGCAGATTGCTCAGGCCCGGACCAGACAGCAAGCGCTCCAAAGATACCCGCCCGAAGCGCTGAGTCAGCAATTTCAGAATTTCGATCTCTGTTTCGTCGGCGGGCGCGAAAGCCATGTGTCCGCCCTCGGTCGCGGCGACGACGGCGTCGCCGCCTTGCCTGACGACGGCCGCAACGCCAAGGCCGGTCCCCGCGCCGACGATGCCTACAGTGATGCCATGATCCACCGCTTTCGCGGGACCGATCACGCCGACATCGTGCTCAGTCAGATGTTCCATCGACAGGGCGAGCGCGACGTAGTCGTTGATCAGCGTTGCAGAGGCGAATCCGTGCTGCACAAGCGCCGTTTCGGCGATCGTCCAACTACCGTTGGTGAGACGCGCCTCGCCGTTCTCGATCGGTCCGGCGACCGCTATCACCGCGCTGCCGGGGCGCAACTCGGCCTGGCTCAGGTAATGCTCGATCGCGTCCTCAAAAAACTCGAAGGCCGCACAGGGAAAACTTTCGCAGGCATGGAGTTGTGGCGCCAATCCGGAGAAATCGGCAACGGCGAAGCGCACATTCGTGCCGCCGACGTCGCCAACGAGGCGAAGCTGCGTTTGTGTCGGACGGCTCATGACGCCGGACGACGAGGGCATAGAACGTCGCAACATGGGAGCGGTTCATTCCTATTACCAGTGCCGCCGCTCGTTACCGGTCGCGACGCAAAATACTGCTCGTATTAATATGATAAATATTTTCCCTGTAAAGCGATATCGTCATCTCGGCGCCATGGAGCAATCGATGGACGTGCACGAAATACGTGCAGTCGATCAGCGTGCCTGCCTGGGCGAAGTCGCAGATTCGCGTTCGATGAGCGAATGGGGAACAAGATGGTTGCGCGGCTTGGGTTGCGCGCCGGTTTTGAGCGCTTGCATGTTTCGCACGATGATGTCGATCGCCGTCGCGGCAATGTCGTGAATCGGCTGGCGGATTGTCGTCAGTCCCGGCCAGACGGACGCCGCGATCGTGTCGTCGAAGCCCACAACGGAAAGATCGGTCGGGACGTTCAACCCTCTGCGGTGCGCCACCGACAAGACCGCGGAGGCCATGTCGTCGTTGCTGGCGAAGATTGCGGATGGGATGGTCTCGGCCGACAGAATCCGTTCGCCCGCTTCCAGGCCCGAACGATAGCTGTTCAGACCCTGGGCAACGATCGGTTCGTTAACCTTGTGCTTTGCGTCACGCAGCGCGGCCTCAAAGCCCTCGAAGCGCCGGATACTCGATGTGTGGCCGGGATGACCTTTGATGAAACCGATCCGTCTGTGCCCCAGCTTCAGGAGATAATTGGTCATTTCGTAGGCAGCACTGAAATCGTCGATCCCGACGCACGTCACCTCCCCGCGGAAGCCTCCTGTGGCGAGAGCAACGATGGCGACGCCTGCCTTCGTCAACTCGGCAATCAGCTCAGACGACTCGCTTATGGGCGCGGTGAGCATCATCCCGGTGATGCCGCCCTTGACAAGATTGCGCACGGCCGCACACGCCGCCTCGGGATTGCTGATCTCGCATTTGTCGACGACGAGTTGAGAGCCGTTGCGGCCGCTGCTGTCGAGCGCGCCGATCAACAACTCGCTGAAATAGGCAACGCTGGGATTGTTGTAGAGCAAGCCGATGCGCACCTCGCCGGCGCTCGCCAGGCTGCGTGCCGCTTTGTTCGGCCTGAACTGCAATTCGTCAACGGCCCGGAGGACGGCAGCGCGGGTTTCACCATCCACGTTCGGCGAGCCGTTGAGGACGCGCGAAACCGTCGTCTTCGAAACGTTGGCGCATCGAGCTACATCGTAGATCGTTGCAACGCTTTGGTTTTTGTTGCCGGCCTTGCCAGTTGCCTTGGCAACAGCAATTTTGTGCGTTGTTCCCGCCGTCATGGAAGCATTTTCGGACATTGCGTGCGGTGCCGCAAGTCCGGCCGTGCGGTAGCGACTATCTGGCGGCCGCTTGCCTGCGACGGAGTTGGTGGAACACGTCGCCTGGCAAAATTTCGGGATCGCCGGGATGCGTCGGAGCGCAGCCAGCTATCGCCGCGTCCGTCGAGACAGACAATGTGGCTGGCGGAAAGCAGTTCTGCGTTCATGCGTGCAAACGTCTGGTGTGTGTGCCGTGTCGGCAGACGGCCGACCTATATCATGCGTCGAGCAGGCCCCCCGCGCGGCGGACGCTTGAGTGGCATGACAATCGGCCGGAGTGCCGACGGGCGCCGGATTCCCGCAATGGTCGTACAAAGTGTGGCACTTATGAAGCACCTAGTCGAAAAGTATTATAAGTAGACTAATTTGAACTTGCGGAAATCTAGCGGGTAAGCGCTGTCCGTGATATCGGTCATTTGGTGCTGACCGAAGCGGGCCGAAAGATGCCAGCAGGGGGCGAAAGAGTGCATTCGTACAGGGAGTGCAGCCGTTCTGGAGCAATGAATCTCTAAATATATCATGTTGTTAGGATGGCTTTATCGGTGCACGGCACTCGCGGGCTGGGAGGCATAGAACTGTAATTTGCAAGTGCTCCGCAGCCTTAAACAGGTGCGCGCTAATTATATGATTAATAAGAAAAATATGCCGCAGCTATGGC
>DAIDUA010000209.1 GCA_027456965.1 Alphaproteobacteria bacterium
ATGCCGCCGCCGCCGCCGGGCATACCGCCGGCTTCGCGCTTCGGACGATCGGCAACCATTGCTTCCGTGGTGATCAGAAGCGCCGCAACCGAGGCCGCATTCTGCAAGGCGATGCGCACGACCTTGGTCGGGTCGACGATGCCGGCTTCGATCAGATCGACATATTCTTCGGTCTGCGCGTTGTAGCCGTAATTCGCCGATTTCTGCTCCAGCAGCTTGCCGACGACGATGGAGGCTTCCACACCGGAATTCTCCACGATCTGACGGATCGGCGCCTGGATCGCCTTGCGGATGATCGCAATGCCGACGTTCTGGTCGTCGTTCTAGCCGACAAGGTCCTTCAGGGCCTTGGTGGCATAGAGAAGCGCCGCGCCGCCGCCGGGAATGATGCCTTCTTCCACGGCCGCCTTCGTGGCGTTGAGCGCGTCGTCGACGCGATCCTTCTTCTCCTTCACTTCCACTTCCGTGGCGCCGCCGACGCGGATCACCGCAACGCCGCCGGCGAGCTTCGCCAGACGTTCCTGCAGCTTCTCCTTGTCATAGTCGGACGTGGTCTCTTCGACCTGCGCCTTGATCTGCGCAACGCGGCTCTGGATGTCGGCCTTCTTGCCGGCGCCGTCGATGATGGTCGTGTCGTCCTTCGTGATGCGCACCTTCTTGGCGGTGCCCAGCATGTTGAGCTTCACGTTCTCCAGCTTGATGCCGAGGTCTTCGCTGATGACCTGGCCGCCGGTGACGATGGCGATGTCTTCCAGCATGGCCTTGCGGCGATCGCCGAAGCCCGGCGCCTTCACGGCCGCAACCTTGAGGCCGCCGCGCAGCTTGTTGACGACCAGGGTCGCCAGCGCTTCGCCTTCGACTTCCTCGGCGATGATGATGAGCGGACGCCCGGCCTGCACGATGGCTTCCAGGATCGGCAGCATCGGCTGCAGGCTGGTGAGCTTCTTCTCGTGGATCAGGATGTAGGGCTCTTCCAGTTCGGCGACCATCTTCTCCGCGTTGGTGATGAAGTAGGGGGAGATGTAGCCGCGGTCGAACTGCATGCCTTCGACGACTTCAAGCTCGGTGTCGAGGCTCTTGGCTTCTTCCACCGTGATGACGCCTTCGTTGCCGACCTTCGCCATCGCTTCCGCGATCATCGAGCCGACGGTGCTGTCGCCGTTCGCCGAGATCGTGCCGACCTGGCGGATCTCGTCGTTGGACTTCACCTTCTTGGAGCGCTTCTTGAGGTCGCTGACGACGGCTTCCACCGCCTTCTCGACGCCGCGCTTCAGGTCCATCGGGTTCATGCCGGCGGCAACCGACTTGGAACCTTCGCGCACGATGGCGCGGGCCAGAACCGTCGCCGTCGTCGTGCCGTCGCCGGCCGCGTCGTTGGTCTTGGAGGCGACTTCGCGCACCATCTGCGCGCCCATGTTCTCGAACTTGTCGGAGAGTTCGATTTCCTTCGCCACCGTCACGCCGTCCTTGGTCGTGCGCGGGGCGCCGAAGCTCTTCTCGATCACGACGTTGCGGCCCTTGGGACCGAGCGTCACCTGCACTGCATCGGCGAGGATATCGACGCCGCGGAGCATCCGCTCGCGGGCGTCGGCGCCGAATTTTACGTCTTTCGCTGCCATGTTCTTGTTCTCCTGAATTCGTTGTTAGGGCAGGGGACCGTTAGGCCGCCTTCTTCGAAGCCTTGCGGCCTTCGAGAATGCCCATGATGTCGGACTCCTTCATGATCAGGAGCTCCTCGCCGTCGACCTTCACTTCGGTGCCGGACCACTTGCCGAACAGCACGAAATCGCCGGCCTTCACCTCGGGAACGACGCGCTTGCCGTTATCGTCCAGGGCGCCAGGTCCGACGGAGATGACTTCGCCTTCCTGCGGCTTCTCCTGCACGGTGTCGGGAATGATGATGCCGCCGGGGGTCTTTTGATCCTCCTTGACGCGGCGGACGACCACACGGTCGCCTAGCGGACGGAACTTCATGGCTTATCGCCTCCTAGAGCATTGATACAAAAGGGTTATTTTTTAATGGCAGCACTCCGCTCGACGGAGTGCTAACGCCATGAGGGCGATATAGGAGGGGCAGGCCGGGGCGTCAAGGGGGAAGCCGGCGCCTCGATCCATTGTGCGGCGGCATGGCGGCGGACATCGGCAACGAGCGCGCGGCGCGCGTCGGTTCTTTGGCGCGGAGCTTTGGCCTGCTTCACCGCCGGCGCGAGCGTCTCGTTGGGAATGCGTTGCCGGTCGCGCAGCACTTTCGCGGTCAGGTCGTCGAGCGGCAGATCGTGCTTTCTCGAAAACGAATGCCCAAAAATCCGTGCAAGCAGTTGAATATACTTGATAATCGTCTTCTTTCGCGGCTCGATTTGCGGGCGCTGGGCTGTGGCCTGTGTCAGCGGCGCTTTTGCGCTCAGGCCATCCCACGGCAGATCGCGCTTTTTCGAAAACGAATGCCCAAAGTTCTGTGCAGGTGCTTGAACACGCTGGATAATCGTCTTCCTTCGCGGCGCGATTTGTGGGCGCGGCGCCTTGGCCTGTGTCGGCGGCGCGGCGAAGGGCCGGCGACAGACTGCGTCCCGGGGCGCAGATACACTTATGCAGCCGCGTCGGCCCGCGGCGAGGGCATTATCCACATTCATATTATGGATATAAGAGCGGAAAGGCGGACTTCAAGGGCCGCAACCGAACTTTTTCACGGCATGGCAGGCGCGAAGATGGCGGCGGGCGGCAAGCCGCACGGATTTCGAGCATCGCTACGACGGAACAACGGATTCATATCCGACATTCAGCGGTCGATCAGAATGGGCAAGATGCGCCAATTGTAGTCATCCGATTGCCCGGTTTACCATCGGCTTCGAACGGGCGTCGACCGAAGGTGCAGAATGTCGATTTTCTTCATCGACACGCGTGACAAGCCCGGTCTGCTGATTGCCACCATGCGAGCGTTCGAGGGTGGGCGAGTCTCCTTCGAGGGTGGCATATCGCAGACCTGTCTTGAGTTGTTGCCGGGCGCATCGACGGCGGAAACGCCTGAGCTTCGCCGAGCGATCTTAGGTTGCGGTGAGCCGAGCAGAATACGGCGACAGGAGCAGTATTTCCCATTCTGCTGCCACAGGTGAATAGTGCTCCTGTCACCGCATTCGGTCCCGCATTCAGGTCCATGACTGCCTGACTTGCGGATCACGCAACGGAGCTGACCAATGACGAAGACCTATTCCGCCGAAGTATATCGGCAAGAAGGCGATAACTTTCGCTCGGTGAACCTATCCATCGACGCCGACGGATCGATCCGGTTGCAGGCCCAAGACATGGGCAAGCTTGTCGAAGAGATATGGGGAGACAGCGATTACGAGTTCTGGGTCCATGTCCCTCCCGCGGAAATTCGCAAACTCGCATTCGCGCTGCTGCGGCAAAAATACGCCGGCCGCGAGGGAGCGGTCGACGAATTCCGCAGTTTCTGCAAACGAGAAGCCATTGAACACGAATGGGGTTCTTACGCCTGATTAAACGGCGAAAATACTCACAGTGCTCGGCTGCGACGGAAAATTGTGACGCGCGTCGGGCAAGTCTTGGCGCAAAGCATCCGAAGCACCCACGAACATGAGGGCAGCCACGCTGCACCTAGAGTCGTGATTCTGAAGTCCGCACCATCACAGTTTCACCATGGCCGGGCTTGTCTCGACCATCCAGGTGCCGAGCGTCTGCGAGCCAAGTGACTCTTAATGCTCGGTTTCTGAGCGCATCTGCCGCGTCTTACGCAGAGACTGGATGGCCCAAGATAAAGGGACGTAATACTTAATTCGCGAAGACTCCTGCGTCACGCCGCCTCCACGCTCATCGTGTCGATGGAGAAGCTGCCGTCGCGTTCGACGGCGAAATGCGCGATCACCTCTTTGGGCACGCGCGCCTGCAGCGCCAGCACGGCGTCGGCCTGCACCGGCGGCGTCCGCATCCGCGCGATCCAGCTCTTAAACTCGAGGCGAATGCGCCGGCGCACCGGCTCGCCCGGCGTGAATCCCGCCTCGCGCAGCATCGCCGTCCATTCCCGCAGCGAGTAGTTCCGCACATGCGAGGGATCGCGCAGCATCTCCACCGTCTGCAGGAAGGTGTCGAGCAGCGGCGCCTCGGGCGCGAACACGTCCATGAACATGGCGCGCCCGCCCGGCTTCAGCACCCGGCGCGCCTCTCGCAGCGCGCGCGGTACGTCGTGCCAGTGATGCGCCGAATAGCGCGTGGCGACGAAATCGAATGAGGCGTCCTCGAAGGGCAGCGCCTCGACCAGGCCCTGCCGCGTCGAGAGGTTGGCGATGCCGCGCGTCTTCGCCTCTTGCGCGACCGCCAGCAGCATGGCTTCCGACAGATCATAGGCGATCACGGTGCCGACATGCGGCGCCAGGGTGAAGCTGACATGCCCGCCGCCGCAGCCGAGGTCCAGCGCCCGCGCCAGCCCGCGTCCCCGCGCGAAGGCGGCGAGTTCGTTCAGGTCCTCGCCCTGCGCATGCACGGCGCTCGTAACATAGCCGGCGGCGCGCGGGCCGAACTGCTCCGACACCAGAGAATGAGCCGTCTTATCCATCAGCGACCTGCAGACCCTTCCAGCACGTTCACCGAAATCTCGCCCAGCGCGTCCACATTATATCCGCCTTCGAAGACGAACAGCGTCGGCTTCTTGAGCGCGGCGATCTTCTCGCCCATGCGCAGGTAATCGGCGGGCTTCAGCCGGAACGAGGCGATGGGGTCGTCTATATAAGTATCCAGCCCCAGCGACACGAGCAGCACGTCGGGCCCGAAACCTTCCACTGCGGCCAGGCCTTTCGCCAGCGCCTGCTCGTAGAGCGCCCAATCCGTGCCCGCCGGCAAGGGCAGGTTCAGGTTGAAGCCTTCGCCCGCGTCGTCGCCGCGTTCGTCGGCGAAGCCCAGGAAATGCGGATAAGCAAAATGCGGATCGGCGTGGATCGAGCAGAAGAACACGTCCTTGCGCGTGTAGAAGATCGATTGCGTGCCGTTGCCGTGATGGTAGTCGACGTCGAGGACCGCGGGCCGCAGACCCGCGTCGACGAACCACTGGGCGGCGATGGCGATGTTGTTGAGGTAGCAGAAGCCGCCGAACACGTCGGCGCTGGGGTGATGGCCGGGCGGGCGCGCCAGCGCGAAGGCGCTCGTGTCGCCGCCGCGGATCGCCTGCGCCGCCGACAGCACGACGTTGACGGCTTCGCGCGTCGCTTCCCAGGTGCCGCGCAGGATCGGCGTGTCGGCGCTGAACGCATAGCTGCCGAGCCTGGCCTCGATGTCGCCGTGGCGGCCGTCGCGCAAGCCGCGCGCCGGCCACGCCGAGGGCAGCGCGGCGGGCGCGTTCTCGCCGTAGCGCCTGCGCCATTCGGCATGGGCCACGCCGAGGAATTCCACCAGCCCCGCATCGTGCACCCGCAGGATCGGCGCATCGTCGAACGGCGTTGGCGCCAGCACCGGTCCCAGCTTGCGCGCCTGAATTTCGTCGCGCACGCGCTCGACGCGCACGGGAATTTCCACGGCCGGCGCCAGCACGCCGCCTTCGAATTGCGCCAGCGGATCGTGGTGCAGGTGGACGGGGGAATAGAAGGTCTTCATTTGTGTAAGCCGACCTCTCGGTCTTGCGCGTGCCGGCGCGCCAGAGCCTTTGCATAGCGCGGCATCACGTCGGGCATCAAGGATTGTCCGGCCATCGGCACCGCGTTCGGCGCGAGGTTGCCGACAGGTCAGGCCGTCTGCCGCCGTGTTCGAGGATCGTGGGGGCCTCTTGTGAGATTGCGTAACGACTGTAGCATTCCCGTTTGATGTCCTCCCCGCAAGCGGGGGAAGAAATTTCCGGCAAAGGACGCCGCAATGACCGATCTGAACGCCAGCCTCGTCAACGTCCCCGGCGGGCGGGAGAAATTGCAGACGCCGGCCCTCGTGATCGACCTAGACGTGCTGGAGCGCAATATCGCGGCGATGGCGGAGCACGCGCGCAAGCGCCGCATCGCCCTGCGCCCCCATGCCAAGACCCACAAATCGGTCGAGATCGCCAGGCGCCAGATCGCGGCCGGCGCGCTCGGCATCTGCTGCGCCAAACTCGGCGAGGCCGAAGCGCTGGCGGACGGCGGAATCGACTCCATCCTCATCACCTCGCCGGTGGTGACGGACGGCGGCATGGCGCGGCTCGTCGCGCTCAATGCCCGTATCGGCGAACTGATGGCGGTGTGCGACAACCAAAGGGTGGCGACACGCCTAGCCGAGGCCGCGCGTGCTGGCGGCAAGAAACTCAAGATTCTGATCGATATCGACCCCGGCCTCGGCCGCACCGGCATCGCGCCTGCCGACGCGCCGGCGTTGGTCGCGTTCGTCGCGCGGGCCGAGGGCCTCGAATATGCCGGCCTGCAATGTTACGCCGGACAGGTGCAGCACATGGAGTCGGCCAACCAGCGGCGCGACGCCTCGCTCTCGGCGCTCAAGGAACTCGGCGCGCTGCGCGACAGGCTGGCGGCCGCGGGCCATGCGCCGCGCATCCTCTCCGGCGGCGGCACCGGCACCTTCGACATCGACCCGGACGCGTGCGTGCTCAGCGAACTGCAGGCCGGGTCCTACGTCTTCATGGATCGTCAGTACAATGATGTTTGGCCGGGCGTCCGCGCGCCGTTCGAGACCTCCCTTCATGTGCAGACGACGGTGATCAGCGCCAACCGCACCGGCCTGGCCACCACGGATGCCGGCTTCAAGGCCTTTGCCACCGATGCGGGTGCGCCGGCGATCGCGCAAGGCGCGCCCGAAGGCGCCAGCTATTTCTTCTTCGGCGACGAGCAGGGCGGGATTATTTATTCCCAATCTGCACGTAAACTTGTGCCGGGCGACGTGGTGAGTTGCGTCGTTCCGCATTGCGATCCGACCGTGAATTTGTATGACTGTTTCCACGTCGTGCGCGGAGAAACGCTGGTCGGAATATGGCCGATTGAAGGCAGGGGCCGCTCCGCCTGACGCTGCGGCGCGTCCTGCGGCGACGCTATCGCCAAGATGACAAAAGCGTTCATGTGCGGTTCAGCCGCTGCGTTCCAGAATCCTGCCAACAGTTGATTTGGCGAAATAAGGAGATGGAGCCATGAAAAAGGTCGCCAAGCTCGCACTGGGTGCGTTGCTGATGGCCGGTACGGCGTTCGCCGTTGCTGCGCCGGCATCCGCTGGCGTGTCGGTCGGATTCGGAATCGGTTTCGGACCGGGTTACTACGGGCCTCCGGCTTACGCGACCTGCGATCCCTACAGCCGCTACTACGATCCGTATAATTGCGGCTACTACTCGGACTATTACGGCCCGCCGATCTTCATCGACGGAAGCTGGTTCAACGGCGGCCGCTATCGCGATTACGACGGTCACCGCGAATACTGGATGAACAACCGCTGGTACCGCGGCGACAACTGGCGCGGTGACCGTGGCGGTTGGCACGGCGATCGCGACGGCTGGCGCGGCGGCGGAGACTTCCGCGATCGCGACGGCTGGAACGGCGGCGGCGGTTGGCACGGTGATGGCGGTTTCCACGGCGGCGGTCACCGCCGCTGAACGGAGAAGCCTGCAATCTCGAAAGGACGAAAACCATGAAACGGTTTGGCAAAGTGGCGTTGGGCGCGTTGATGCTCGCAGGTGCGACGGCGCTGACGGCAACGCCGGCGTCCGCGGGAGTCGATGTCGGCATTTCGTTCGGCTGGGGTGGTCCCGGCTACATGCCCTTCAGCAATCCGTGTGACTACTACGACTATTACGACGAGCCCCCGCCGTGGGGCCTGCCGCCGGACTACTGCGAATATCCGGTCTATTTCGAGCCGGTGTACTACGGCGGTTACTGGTATCGCGGTCCGATCTATTACCGATGGAGC
>DAIDUA010000210.1 GCA_027456965.1 Alphaproteobacteria bacterium
GTCTGCATGGTGTGCGGTTCCGACAGCGGTTACATCTCGCAGCGGCTGATCGCCGGCGAGCAGCAGCTGGTGGTCGGCGACGCGGGCGAATACCAGGTGCGCTGCCGCGTCTGCTACGAACCGCCGGGCATCGGCTTTCGCCTCGCGGCTTCGGCCCGATAAAATCGCGTCACGGCGCATGACACACACGCCAAGTCCTGGCGCGGTTCTGCATTGGCAAAAGACAATATTCTCGGAGGTTTTTCGCAAGCGATCCGCTGCGTCAAGCCACACGCGCGCCATGATGATGAACGGGCCGTTTCGCCTGCGTTCATCCCGTGGGCTGAAGACTCCAAACGTGCGGAGCGTGCACGTGCAAGGAGAAGAACGATGAGAGAAATCTCGAACATACTGAAGATGGCCGTCGTGGCGGGGCTCTTTGGAATAGGCCTGGCCGCCACCCCGGCCCTTGCCGGGGATGGCTCCGGCGTGGACGGTGCCGCGCGTTGCAACCGCGAAAGCTGCGCGCACGCGGTCTACAATCACGAACGCGACCATCGCCGCCGCGAAAATCGCGGCTATGACAACGGCTATTACAACGGCTACGAAAACGGTTGGAACAACGGTTACGACAACAGCTGGAACAATGGCCGGAATAACGGTTGGAACAACGGCTATGGCGGCTATTACGGCTGGGGCTTCGGAAATTTAGGCGGCCTCGGCGATTGCGACGGTTGCGGCGACGACGACGACTGAGCCGCGCCGGTAAGAGAGTGACTCGCCAGGGGGAGCTGCAAGGCTCCCCTTGGCCTTTGTGGCGATCCGCCTCTCAGGCTCTCTCCCATATTGGCAAAAGACAATATTCGCCGACGATTTCCGCAAGCGATCCGCTGCGTAAAGCCGCGCCGCCACCGCGATGATGAACGCTTCGTTTGGTTTGCGTTCATCTGGCCGCCGCGAAACTTCATTCCAGAGAGGGCGTACGATTCTGGAGTGACACGATGCGAAATTTTTCCAATGTGATGAAGACGGCGGCGGTGGCGGCCCTCTTCGGGATCGGTCTGGCCGCCGCGCCGGCGCTGGCCCATGACGGTCACGGCTACCGCGACAATTACGGCTATGCCCGCTGCGGCCAGGACGGCGACAATTGCCGCCGCGCCGGCCGCGACGAAGGAAACCGCTATTACAACCGCTACGACAACGGCAACTACAACAGCTGGAACAACGCCTACCGCTACAATCGCTACGACAGCTATCGGCACGGCCGCCACGAGCGGCGCGACTGCGACGACTGCCGCCGGTACGGCGACGGCGATTGAGCACGGATGGCCGCGGCTTCCTCCCTTGCGCAACCGCCGGGGAGGGGCCGCGGCGCGGCGATTCAAAATGTTCGTCGCCACTGGCGCCCCCCCGTGTTCTGATCCAGCCGGTACAGAATCCGGCCGGGGGGCCTCAGACCATGAGCAGTGCCGCACAACGCATTCCGCATGACCGCGTACGATGGGGCTTCTTCCTTCTGCTGGCGGCCAGCGTCCTGCTCGTCCTCTATGTGGACGAACGTTTCCTCATCAACCCGCGCGACGCCGAATGGACGCATATCGCGCCCTTCAAATGGCTGCTGCTGGTGCATGGATTGTGCGGCGCCACCGCGCTGTGCACCGGCCCCTTCCAGTTCTCCGACACGCTGCGCCGCAACCACATCACCCTGCACCGCTGGCTGGGACGCATCTATGTCGGTGCCGTTTTCATCGCCGCGCCGGTGGCCTGGTACATCGGCACCCATTTCGAACAGCCGCTGCTCGCCGCCGAGCAGCCGGCGCAGGCGGGCGGCTGGCTGCTCTGCACCGTGATGGCGCTGATCTGCGTGCTGCGCGGCAACATCCCGGCGCACAAGACCTGGATGATGAAGAGCTATTGCTTCTGCATGGTCTTCGTCGTCTCCCGCATACCCGACGCCTTCCATATCCAATGGACCGACGCGGTCCTCAGCAACTTCCTCTGGTACCTGCTCTTCGCCGCGCTGGTCGGCCCCGACATCGTGCTGACGGCGCGCGATCTGTGGCGCAAGCGGCGGCGGGCCTGAATTGTTTTTCAAAACTCCGCATGCCACCGGGGGGGAGGGGGTAGGAGCAGCGGTTGTTTTCAAAATTTTCGAGTCCCCTCTCGTGAAAGCGCGCCTGCGTCGCGCATACAAATCCCCACGCCTCGCGAGGCAACGCAACGCATCGTGACGCATCGCGACCCGACGCACGCAGTATACACCCGCTTCGGACAACCGGGATAAGTCGCACCGCGCGGCGCTAAGGCGTTGAAGCGTCGGCGCGTCCCGGCGCCGCGAACCGGGATAAGTTTTCGCCGCGCCGCCTCGCTTCACATTGAAGTGCAGCGTCGGGCGGAAATTCGCGCCCGGCCCCCGGCTCGACGAGAAGGCGGCGTCGAGACTGCCCTGCGGATAGATTGCCAAGCCCTTGGTCTCGCCCGACAGCAGCCGCGCCAGCGGCATTTAAGGCTTTGGCAACCACAATCAGGCATTGTGCGCGCCAAGGGGGCCTTGATGCTCAAGTGGCTCACGCTGATTCTCGCCCTTGTTGTTCTCGGCGCAAGTCCTGCTTGCGCGGACCAAGGCACACGGCCCGCCAGCGCCGCAGCCAAACCGGGCTGGGCGGAATTCGACGGCCTCGTGGCAGATGCCAAGAAGACGATGATGGCGGATCCCAAATCTGCCCTCGAAAAAGCGCGCGGCGCCACTGCTTTCGCACAACGACAGCCGGTTTCTCCAGGCCAACAGCATGCGCTCGCGACGGCACTCTGGTTGGAAGCCGAAGCCCTGACGCGGGTCAACCTGATACCCCAAGCCCGCGTGGCGGTCATTCAAGCGATCAAGATAGCGTCCAGCGACGGCAAGATTACCAAACTTGACGGAGACCTTGCTCTGACGCGCGCTCGCGTTGCCGACAATGACGGCGATGTGGAGCTGGCGCTGAAGAGCTATCAGAAGGCCTACGCCGTTTTCGTTAAGATCGGGCAGCCGCGCGGTCAATCGATCGCACTGCAGGGTTTGGGAAGCATTTATGAAGAGGCGCATGATCTTCCGCGGGAGATTTATTACTACAAAGAGGCGGCACAGGTTTATTCAGCAGAACCCGTGCTGCAACTCACTATCGCGAACAATGTGGGGTTTGCGTTGCATCAGGCCGGACGGTACGAGGAGTCTCTCGCGGAATTCAGAAAGGCGCTGGAGATCGCCATTACGTTGAAAAGTCCGTACCTCGAAGCCCGTATTCTCACCAACATCGCCGACACATATGCAAAGCTTCATAACTTGTCCGCTGCACAAAGTGCGGCGAACCGCGCCCTGAAACTGCTCGGAAAGGACGACAAGTTCGGTTGGACCCCATTTGTTTGGGGCATCAAGGCCGAAATCGAATTCGATCGCGGGGCATTGGCCCGTGCGACCGATGATTTGGCAATGGCGTTCCGCGGCGTGAATCTGACCAAGACTATTGCTCCCTTCCGCGATATCCACGAGATCGCGTACAAAGTCTATCGTGCAACGGGGAACTATCCGCTGGCCCTGGCGCATCTGGAAGCCGTCAAACGGCTCGACGACGAAGGGCAATCGTTGACGGCGTCGGCAAATCTTGCGCTGATGAGCGCCCGCTTCGACTTCGCGAACCAAAAGCTGCAAATCGAACATCTCAAGACCGAACAACTCCAGCGCGACGCCAGCCTCAGAGAGTCTCGCTTCGCAACGCTAGGGGTTGTTCTTCTCGGCCTGATATTGGTCGCGGTCTTGATCATCATCTGGATCAGCTGGCGTCATCGCGTACTCGGCGAGCACCGCGATGCCATCAGCAAGGCCAATACGGAACTCACGCGGATTCTCGGCGAGCGCGACCTGGAGATTGAGCGCCGGATCGAGACGGAATCCCGGTTGCGGGACGCGAAGGAGGCTGCCGAGCAGGCCAACCGCGCCAAGACCAAGTTCCTTGCCACTATGAGCCACGAACTGCGCACACCGCTCAACGCCATCATCGGCTTCTCCGAAATCATCTCTTCGGGTGTCGTCGCTCCGGCGAAGGCTCAGGAGTATGGCGCCGACATCAACGCGGGTGGACGCAGGCTGCTCTCGATCCTCAGCGACATTTTGGATGTGGCAAATCTCGAATCGGGCACGATCTCATTGGAAGAGGACGAACTTGTCCTCGGCGAGATTGTCGAAGACGCGTTGGAAAACATCTGCGACGTGGTCGCCGGCAAGAAGCTCTCGGTTGTCGGAGACCGCGGTTCGCGCGTGCGCGGCGATGCCGGGCGGCTGGTTCAGGTTGTGCAGAACCTCGTATCGAACGCTGCAAAGTTCACGGCGCCCGGCGGGCAAATTGAAATTGGTCTTGCGCGCGCGAGCAACGGCGGCGTGGATGTCACCGTTTCCGACGACGGCATCGGAATTCCGGCCGAGCAGCTGGAGCGCGTTGTGGAACCGTTCAGCCAGGTCGCGGGCGTCTACGCTCGTGCGCAAGGCGGAGCCGGCTTGGGGCTGGCCATCGTCAAGTCCCTGGTCGCGCTGCACGGCGGCACGCTGAGCGTCAGCAGCGAGCCCGACAAAGGAACCACCGTCCTGGTTCATCTTCCCGCCGCGCGGGTCCTGCCTCAACGCGCAGTACCGGACCCGGTCGCGGCTCAGGGTTAGTGTTCGAGCCCCCGCACGTAATAGTTTCCGTGCAAGGTTACGTTAACTCGAATGACCGATCCCTTTCCGCTCGGGGAAAAATTTAGAGTCGCTTAATGGCTGCGGAACATGCTGATACCCGCAAAAAAAGATAATCCGTGGTGGGACTGCCATGCTTCGCAAATCGTTGCTGAATGGTATCGTTCTCGGGATTTCGCTGGCCAGTAGCGCGGCGCTCGCCGCCACACCGTCGAACAACACGCTGTCAGCGCAGGACGCGCCGGTTCGTCAGTTCTACGGCAGCATCAACCCCTTCTATGGCGGGATCAATCCGTTCTACGGCAGCATCAACCCCTTCTACGGCGGGATCAATCCGTTCTACGGCGGAATCAGCCCGTTCTACGCCTGGAACAATGCGTACTACGGTGGGATCAACCCCTTCTATGGGAAGATCAGCCCATTCTGGGGGGACAACACCCAGTATTGGGGTAAGATCAACCCGTTCTCGGGCTCGATCGCTCCGGCCTACGGCAGTGTCGATCCGTTCTGGGGCAACATCAGTCCGTTCACCAGTACCGACAGTTCGCTTTGGGCAACGATCTCGCCCTACTGGCGAAGCGCGGGTCCCCAATGGGGCAACATCAATCTGGCGTGGGCCAATCTGCAGGCAACCAACGCAGCCAACTATTCGACTCTGCAGCAGCAATTGCAGGTCTTCCTCGCCAATGCCCAGGCCGTCTGGGGCGCAGCCGTTCAGAAAGCGACGAAACAGAACTTCATGGACGGTTTCGCGACGCCGTTACTCGCAAAGTTCGGCATCGATCCCAATAATCCTGCTTCGCTTGCCAACGTCAACGCCTATACGCGCTCGGCCTTCTTCATGGCTTGGTATGACGGCCTGATGGCCTACTCCGGCGCGCCCCGTGTCGATTGGTGGATGGGTTCAGTCGATTGGACACCGCTGCTGACCCAAATTCAGGATACAGGCACGAAAACCACGGTCGGCGTGCTCGACTCCACATTCAATCACAACGGCACCGGCGTTCAGAATGTGACGCTGATCGGCGGCTACAACATGTACGTGAACGATCACGGGGCCGCCGTCGCCAGCCTCATTGCGTCCCCGCCCACGGCTGGCGGCGCCATGGGAATCGCGCCGAATTCGCACGTCTTGATCTACAATCCCTTCGATGCGACGGGCACGGCGAGTTGGACTGACGTCACAGCGGGCATCGACGCGCTGTATGCCAAGGGCGCCTATGTCATCAACGCGTCGCTGGGTGTGCCGGGGTCGGTGCTGTCTCCCGAATGGGCGAACATCATGACCAGCCCGCTGGTGAACAAGAACGGCCAGACAATGGTCTTGGTGAAGGCCGCCGGCAACGACGGCGTGATGCAAACCGCGAATGTCCCCTGGATCGGCAATCAAGCGCCAAACAATCTCATCCTGGTGGGTTCGGTCGGCGTCGACGGCGTGATATCTCCGTTCTCCAACACGCCGGGCAATGCTTGCATTCTGATCAATGGCGTCTGCCAGGAACAGAACAAGCTGATGTACCACTTCATCGTGGCACCCGGCGAGAACATCCTGGTCTCAAACAACAATGGCGGTACGACCAGGATGACGGGCACGTCCTTTTCCGCGCCGTTGGTGTCCGGTGCAATCGCGCTGCTGCAGGATCGCTGGCCTTGGCTGACAAAGTATCCGGCCGAGACCGTGCAGATCATCTTACAGTCGGCGCGCGATCTCGGCGCGCCGGGTGTCGACCCGGTCTATGGCTGGGGCGAACTCGATGTCGCGGCAAGTCAGTCTCCGCTCAACTTCAACAACCTCGTTGTCTATCAGCCGGGGGCGACTCCCAATGATAGGTTCAGTCCAATATGGGACGTCGCCAGTCTGAGGTCTTCGCTTCTGGACCCGGGGCAACTCAGTCTGTGGCAGCAGAATTCCGCCTACATCGTCGCGTTCGAGACCATCGGCGCGACGTACCGGGATTTCGACATACCGCTAAGCTCGCTCTTGACCGGCAAGAGGCTGAATGTCGGCAGCGGATCAAACCCGTTCCAGACATATCTCTATCAACGCCTGATCGATTGGGCGCGTGGCCGGAGCGCCCTAGCCTTCGATTCGCGTTCCCGCCAGGTTGTCGACAACAACTGGGTTCTGAGCGTGACCGCGACGCTGTCCTCCCCGGACGAGATTCGCAGTGACGGACTACCAATTCATCAGGAATTCGCCGCCTACAACCGCAAGGCGGGAATAGGTCTGCGCTTCGGCGAAGGCAGCGGAACTCATGCGCTGAGCGACGCAAGTGGCTTTTCGCTTCGCTCGGACCTCGATCCCTCAACCGGCGGCGTCAACCCGATCCTTGGGTTCGCGTCCGGCGGAATCTACGGCAGTGCCGACATCCTCGTGAGCGGCCGAGCCCGTTTCAGCGTCGGCTTCACGCAGAAGACCGACGACCATACCTACATCGACCCCACCTTCGGACCTCTCCCTGACGAACAGCTTTCCCCCAACCACTCGTTTGCGTCCGTTGTCGCGGTCGATTACGACGTCGCCAAAGGCGTCAAGCTGAACGCGTCCCATACCATGTTGCGCGAGGGGGATGGCTTGCTCGGTTCGCAGGGCAGCGGCTTCTTCGACATGGCCGGAGGCACGAGCACCACGGCGACGACGATCGGCGCGAGGCTCGCACCTTCCGAGGATTGGAAGATCTTCGGATCTGCCACTTTGGCCCATAGTGCCGCCCCGCGCTTCAGCAATTCTGCGCTCTCGTTCACGGCGGGGGGCCTGACTTCGACCGCGTATGAACTCGCCGCCGTGAAGACCGGCCTGTTCGCGGAGCACGATCAGATGCGCCTCTCGATCGCGCAGCCGCTTCATGTCGAGAGCGGAGGCATTCAGTACCAGTCGCTGCAGGTCGTCGACCGGCAAACGGGCGCGCTTGGTCTTCTCAACGAAACCTGGAATGTCTCCGGACCGCGTGAATACCGCATGGAGGCACTTTATGCGCTGCCGGTCTTGGAGGGGCGCGGAGAAGTCAGAGGCTACGGCCTTGTCGATCTCAATCCGCATGTCAGCACCAGCCGGGCGCCTGAGCTTGCGGTCGGAGTCCAGTTGCGACTTGGCGTATAGGAGCGCGATATCGTGGATGCGAACCTTGTCGTGCTTATGCAAACGCAGCGTGACGTGCTCTTTTGGGTGGCTGTTCCGCCTTGGTTTGTAAGATGAATCTGTTCTCGCTGGAGAGGCACCGCATCCGCGCCTCTCCAAGTCTCCTAAGGTTTCCGCCTCACTTCACATTGAAGTGCAGCGTCGGGCGGAAATTCGCGCCCGGCGCCCGGCTCGACGAGAAGGCGGCGTCGAGACTGCCCTGCGGATAGATCGCCAAGCCCTTGGACTCGCCCGACAGCAGCCGCGCCATCACGGACGGGTTGATGGAGATCAGCGTCTTCTGCCCGCGCTGCAAGGCGGGCAGGGCGTCGAAGACGAGCTGCCCGTTGAGCACGTCGAGCACCGGCTGGCCCCGGAAGAAGCTGTCATAGGTGACGCTGTCGCGCGTCCAGGCGGGATCGCCGCCCTTGATCTCCACCGTCCGCAGATAGCCGAACTCTTCCTGGTCCGTCGGCGCCCAGGTCCCCGCCTGGGTCGTCAGTTCGAGGATGCCCCAGCCGTCCGCCGTCCGGCCTTTGAAGCGCGACAGGTCGAAGCGCAGGACGATCATCTGCGAGCCGCTGACCGAGAGCACTTCGGTGCCGAGCGTGCCTTCGTCGGTGGGGAACAGGGTCTGGGACTTCAGGTTCACCCAAGGCCAGGCGGAATCGATGGTGGCGTCCTGCGCGACCGGCACGGCGTTGGCATAGCTCGCGACCGGCGGCAGCTTCGGACGGTAGGGCAGCGGCATGCCGAGATCGGGCCCCGCCGTCGCCGGATCGACGATGGCGGCCTTCACATAGGCGATCTCGGTGGTGTAGACGGCGCGGCCCATGTCGGTCATGCCCAGGCTGACGAACACGTCGTCGCCCGGCTTGGCGTCGAAATCCTTGGTCGTGTAGCTGATGACGTGCCAGTTGGCGTCCGGCAGGTCGAACTCGCGCAGCGTGGCGTGCACGTCGGTGGTGTGGGTGTGGTTGATCTGGATATGAACGCGGCGCGGCGCATCGCTGATGCGCAGCTTGATCACGACGCGCACTTCGTGGCCCGGCGTGCCCAGCAGGCTGCGGTCGATGCCGGCGGAAATCGAACGCTTGATCAGCGCCCAATAGATGTTGCGCCGGTCCTTGCGCGCGTCCACCGTCATGAAGCCGTGACCGTTCTTCTGCGTCAGCGTCACCGTGGCTTCGCCCGAACCGGTGAAGGCCGCCCAGCCGGCGCGCGCGGTTTGATCCGTCGCCAGCTTGCCCTGGAAAGTCTCCACGAAATCCGCCGAGGCGGATTGCGCGAAAGCGAACAGCGCCGCGCAGACGGCGGCGATCATCAGAGCCGATTTCATGATGGCGCTCCCGATACTCCGGGGAATCATAGGCCGATCGGGGGGAGCGGCAATCGCCGTGCGACACTCCGCGCGGCGCGCGAGTTACACGCAATGTAATCGCCCGGCCGCGACGGCGAACGCCGCGCCGTGCTATGATCGCCGCGCAAGGGGGCGATCATGCGCCGGACAGTCTTCATCGCGGTCGTGGCGTGCGGCGTGCTGGCCGGCGGCGCCGGCGCGCAGGACACCGTGGACGAAAGCCTGGGCGCCTTCCTGACGCGCTGCCGGACGGCGCAGAAGGAATGCATGAGCGACCTGTCGAACGGCTATCTCGCGGCCTACAAGGGCATGGGCGAGATCTGCCCGCCCGCCTATCTTTCGGCGGACGCGGCGGCGCGCCGCGAGATGGCCTGGCTGCACAACGCCGCCGCCGCCAATCCCGCGCTCGCCCAGGGCAAGGAACTCGACGCCGAATGGCCGGCGCTGCACACGCTGTGGCCGTGTTCGGACTGACGCGGGGAGGAACGCAGGATGCATCTCTCGAAGACGTTGACGGTCGCGGCCGCGCTTGGGGCGCTGGCGGGATGCGCGCCGGGCTATTGCGCCTATAATGACTGCTCGGGCGGCGGCTATTACGGCACCGACTACTACGGCGACAGCGGGTCCTACGATCATCACCGCGGCCATGACGGAGACCGCGGCGACAATGGCGGCCATCGCGACGGCGGCGGCGGGGGCCGCGACGGCGGCGATCATCGCGATGGCGGACACCGGGATGGTGGGCACCGCGACGGCGGCCACGACCGTCACGACGACAACGACAACGGCGGGCGCTGACCGGGCGCGAAACTGTGTTAGGGTTCGGCTCACCCCTTTGAGAGCGGAACCGGATGCAGACCACGCGTGACATCGGCGAAGACGAAGCGGGGCTCGCCCTCGAGGTGATCATCAGCGAGCTGAAGCGCCGCAAGAAGGCGGCGGTGATCGCGGTGGCAGACCGCCACGGCGAACTGCTGGCGCTGTGGCGCATGGACGGCGCGCCGCTGTCCTCGGGGACCATCGCCACCAACAAGGCCTTCACCGCCGCGCGCGAGCGGAAGCCGAGCGGCGAGGTCGGGCGCTCGAGCCGCGAGGGCGGCTGGGACATCAGCTATCTGGGCGACAGCCGCTATGTGGGATGGGACGGCGGCGTACCGGTGACCATCGGCGGCGCGGTGGCCGGCGCGGTGGCGGTCAGCGGGCTTAGCGGCGAGGAAGACGTCGAGTTGGCGGCGCTGGCGGCGAAGAAGATCGAGGAGAGGGCGGGGTAGGCAAGCGAATGCGGCGCAGTCGTCAGGGAAAATCCGACATAGACTGTAGAGGTATGCCATCAGGAGAGAGCGATGACAAAGCGTGTCTGGGTTTCTCTTTCGACAGACGAGCGGGCATTTCTGCGGAAAGCTCTCGCGCAATATGCGCGTGAAAACAGCGAGGAGCATTCGGTCGTCGTCGGCTTGCTGCAAAAGCTTGAACCAGTCCGCCCCTATCCCGACATCACCATCGGCGTTCATGGCGGGCAGGTGCAATGGACGGCAGGCAATCCGTTCCCGCTGCGGATTTGCGACTACGACGGCGACAAACGCGATTTGCCCGATCTCGATAAGGACGGCGAGTGGTGCCGGCAGTGGTTCGAACCACCGGACGTTCAAGCCGTCAGCTGACGTACCGCAGGCGGTAACGTCCGCGCGACACGAAATCGAGAAAACCCTGATCGCGCAGCACTTGAAGCTGCTGACGGATTTTCTCTTTGACGTGCCGGTTGTTCGGATAGATGCCGCTTAGGCGCTGCTCGAAATCATAGATGTCGGCGAGTTCGAATTCCGCTTTGCCGATCAATTCCACGCAGTTCATCACCTCGATCAGCCAGCCGCGCGCCTCCGCACCTTTGTCGCGCAGGAACAGCGTCTTCTGCCACTTCTCCAGCACGGCATCGCGCGGCAGCGGCGTTCCGCTTTTGACAAGAAAGATTTTCCCCATCTCTGGAACACGTTCGAGCAGGATATTACAGCCGACCCATCCGGCGCGCCGCGCCGTCGCCGCCAGCGGCTTGCGCTTTTCGATGATCTGCTGGATGAAGAAATGTTTCGGCACGACGAAGAAATTCGTGACGCTGAGCTTCTTCAAGTCGTAGTTCAGCAGCATGAGATTAGGGTTGTTGTTGGCAGCGAGCCGTTCGCTCATGGTGCGGAAGGCCCCGTCCACCACTTTGACACCGAATGCATTCTTCTGGCTCTTCAGTTCGTAGTCTTCCTTGCACGACGAGCAGAAGAAATCGGCGACCGGCCGGTTGTTCTCGTATTTGCTGACATTCGCCCGGCCACAGTTCGGACAATAGACTTGGCTGCGTACCCAGGATTCTGTCCAGAAGCGCGCGCTTTGTGTCGGGCCATCATAGGGCGTCTGCTCTTCCTCAAAACCTAGCTTCATTTGACGACCTGCGTTTCCCAGCCGTCATATTCGCCGCCGCATTCCTGAGCGAGTTCAATAAGACGCGTCGTGATCCTGCCAAGAACTTCCTCATCCGGCATATCGCTGTGGAAAATCATGGCGCCGTATTTATCGCTATGTTCGGAGGGCTCAGTCGTTGCGCGCAGTTTGAAACCGATGGCAAGGCATCTATCGACGAACCGCGCACGCAATTGTGGCGTAACGAAGTACGCGAAGTGATCGATTTCACGAACACCAGTCAATGAATCGCCGTGCTCGCGGAGTACCCCGAGAACCTGTGCATTTAGTGTGACCTGTTCCCTATTCTGTTTTTGAGCCATGCCCCCTCCGCTTCGCGCGCCAATGCGCGCTCAGCACCTCCCCCGTAAACGGGGGAGGAAAGGATAACGCCATTTGCCGCGGCTGCCGAAGGTTTTGGGCACGTTCGGCCGTCCGGCACGTTTGAGTTTGGTACGGCTGGATTTGGATTTCCCCCTCACCCCGGCCGCGCCTCGCTGTTGCTCGGCGCCCCCTCCGGGGGAGAGGGAGACTCATCGCGCGCCGCGTTGAGGAAGTAACGGCACGCCCGATCTCGCGAGCCCTCACTCCGCCGAGCGCAGCGCGGGACCGGAGGTTTCGAAGCGGTAGCCGACGCCGCGCACGGTGACGATCCGGCGCTCCGGCGTCTGAAGATTGCGGCGCAGCCGTGACACCTGGTTCTCCAGCGTGTTGTCTTCGTTCTGGCCGCCGTCGCTCCACAGCGTCTCGATGATCTCGCTGCGCGACAGGGTCTTGCCGC
>DAIDUA010000211.1 GCA_027456965.1 Alphaproteobacteria bacterium
GGGCATAGAGAAGGTCCCAGGCCGGGTCGCGCAGCGTTGCCGTGAATTGCGCCGGCGCGATGTCTTCGGGCGCCGGCATGACGACGCGCTCGCGGGCGTGAAACGCGAGCGTCGCGAAGACGCGGCGTATCGGCTGGGCGAAGCTTCCCGCCGTGTATTGCGTCATCGCGCTGGTTTCCGGATATCCACAATCCCAGGCGGGGCTGCGCCGCGTGGCCCCGTTGGCGAACAGGCGAACCAGGGCGGCCGTCAGCGCCGTCGCGGCCAGGAGGCACGCGACGATCACCAAGCCGCTGTACGAATTGTGACTCGCGGCCACCGGCAGCAGCGGCGACCAGGGCGCGGTCATCGCCTGCGCGGGCATCCGGCTTGTCGTCAGGAATTGCGCGGCGGGGCCCAGCAGATTGGTGAAAATGCCCGGAAAGACGCCGGCGAAGACGCAGGCTCCGGCGAGGCCGAACATCGCGGCGAGGGACGCCTTGTCGGTTTCCCTGGCGGTCCGCACCGCGTCGCTGCGGGGGCGGCCGAGAAAGGTGATGCCGAAGGCCTTGACGAAGCAGGCCGCCGCCAGCGCCGCCGCGAGCGCCAGAAGCGCGCCCGCCGCCGGGGCCAGCAGACGCAATCCCCATTGCGGAAGGGAGGGGCTCAGAAAGACCGCCTGAAAGGTCAGCCATTCCGAGGCGAAGCCGTTGCGCGGCGGCAAGGCGGAAATCGCCGCGGCGCCGATGAGAAACGCAACAGCGGTTCTCGGCATGGCGTGGATGAGGCCGCCCAGGCGATCCATGTCGCGTTCGCCGGTCGCGGTCTGCACGGCGCCAGCGCCGAAGAACAGCAGGCTCTTGAACAGCGAATGGTTGAAGACGTGGAACAGCGCGGCGGTGGCGGCGAGCGCGGCGGCCGCGGCCAGCCCGTTCGCCCGGAACGCCAGCGCCAATCCCAGGCCCACGAAGATGATGCCGATGTTCTCGACCGTGTGATAGGCGAGCAGGCGCTTCAGGTCGTGCTGCATCAATGCGTAGAGGACGCCCAGCAGCGCCGTGACCGCGCCGACGCCGATGACGATCATGCTGAGGCGCCAATCGATCGGTCCCAGAAGATCGAACACGATGCGGATGAAGGCGTAGACGGCGACTTTCGTCATGACGCCGCTCATCAGCGCGGAGACCTGGCTGGGCGCCGCGGGATGCGCCAGCGGCAGCCACGCGTGCAGCGGGAAAATGCCGGCCTTCGATCCGGCGCCGGCCAGCGCCAGCAGCATGACGATCATGGTGTCGTTCGGGCTCAGCCCGTGGGCGCGCATGGAAGAAAATGCGTATTGCCCGTCAGGACCCGCCAGGACGCCGAAGGCGAGCAGCAGCGCCTGCGTCCCGAAACTTGCCATCACGATATAGATCAGACCGGCGCGCAGATTCTCGGCGGACCGGTCGTGGCTGACGACCAGGGCCCACGACATCAGCGACATCAGCTCCCAGGACAGCAGGAAGGTGAAGGCATCGTCGGCGATGACGACCAGATTCATGGCCGCCAGGAAGGCGGGGAAGAACGGAAGGACTCTTTGCGGCGCGGCCTCATGGCGGCCGTAGCCGATGGCGAAGACGCTGGCGGCGACGCCTCCCAGATTGACGACGGACAGGAAAACGGCCGCGAGGGCGTCGATCCGAAAATGCATGCCGAGCCACGGCAGCCCGAGCGGCAAGATCACCGTCGACGCGACATGGTCGCCCAGCGCCGCAACCGCGCAAACGAGCGCGATGGCGCAGATCGCCGCGCCTGCGCCGTATGTCAGGGTGTTCGCCCACGGCCTCCGGCTGTTCGCGGCGGCAACGCACGCCAGCGCGATCAGCGCGGCCACGCACGACAACACACCGATGACAACCATCGCAGCCTTCCTACGGAGCGTTGCCGGATGCTGCGTCGCGCACTCTCAGGCGCACCCCGCGCCCCAGCCCGCTGCTCGGTATGCCGTCACCGAGCAGTTCGATGCCGGCTGTCTCCCGGGCGCCCACGAGTTTGCCCAGGGAATCGATATTGCCCCGGATCACGCCGTCGCTGGCTTCCATGCGCTGCACGGTGGGGTGGGACAGTCCGGCGCGTTCGGCCAGCGCCCGCTGGTCGAGCCCGAGCAAGGCCCGGGCGGCGCGAAGCTGTGCTGCCGTGATCAGGTATAAGGTCTGTGTCATGACGCTATAATCATCATCTATGATGTTAAAAATATCTTATTTGGTATTACAACATGCATTATGAATGTTAAATAGTTAATATTTGAAAAAAAAGATTAAATTTGACGCAGGCCTGCGCGGGCCCGGCTCCCGAAAATGGACAAAAAATACCACATTTCCCTATGGGAAGTATCTATCTGGGGGCGTCCGCGGCGTGGTGGGCCCCTCTGGCAGGCGTTGCCGTGGACCGCTGTTCCATCATGTCGCTATCATCACAATAACGCTTTTGTAGAGACATATATGGCTTTATTAGATGTGTACGGATGTATGAGATATTATTGTTGGTTGATCATGAAGGTGTGAGCGCTGACCACCGGGGCCTCCGACACGATCCCGGCGCACATCGCCAGCGCGGCTTTATGAAAGCGAGTGCGTAAATGTTGCTGCAGCGATTTCACCTGTCCGCTTCGTCCGCCGCTCTCCAGAGCGCCTATACGCTTTCCAATGCCGCGC
Source organism: Alphaproteobacteria bacterium (assembly GCA_027456965.1). Taxonomy (GTDB): domain Bacteria; phylum Pseudomonadota; class Alphaproteobacteria; order Micropepsales; family Micropepsaceae; genus Rhizomicrobium. The sequence continues at coordinate 2,673 of DAIDUA010000211.1, forward strand.
GTGCCGCATACCAGAGGGCGCTGAACGAGCGCCTCCCGCTGGCCCATATCGCGGAGCAGTCCGAACAGCCGCAATTCTGGTTTGCCAACAATATTCTTCAAGTGGTCGACGTTTACGGAAAGCCGCCGGATGAAGCCGACCATGTGCGCCTCGCGCGCGAGATTACCAGCAGCCTGAAACTCCGCGACGACATGTCGGCGCTTGTGGCGCCCGACGAGGAACAGCCCAGATTCGCCGATCTGCGCGTCACCAAAGAAGACCTCGAACGCTACATGAAATGGGCGCGGACCGTTTATTGACTCTGCCGACGTTTGCAGGCCCGACAGGCGCGGCCGAAAACGCCACCTGCGACGAATCCGTCAAGCGCCGCGCGGCCGCATTGCGGTAGTGACCATTCCGGCTATACATCACACTCGTCCCCAGCGAGGTGGGTATGGGCCGCACGCTCCGCAGCATCTTCAATGACGGCGCCGGCGAGTTGCGATTCAAGATCGCGGGCCTCTACGCCATCGTGATCGGCGCCAATCTCGCGGCCTGGCTGTGGGCGCTGACGGCCTTTCACGATTATCCCATTCTTCTCGGCACGGCGCTGCTGGCCTACGGATTGGGTCTGCGGCACGCCGTGGACGCGGACCACATCGCCTCGATCGACAACGTCACGCGCAAGCTGATGCAGGAAGGCAAGCGCCCGGTCGCCGTCGGCTTCTTCTTTTCGCTCGGTCATTCGACGATCGTGGTGCTGGCGTCGCTGGCGATCGCCATCACCGCCACGGCGTTCAAAGGCCAGTTCGCGGCGATGCGGGACATCGGCGGCTTCATCGGCACGCTGGTGTCGGCGGCGTTCCTGCTGGCGATCGCGCTGATGAATCTGGCGATCCTGGTGACGATCTTCCGCACCTTCCGGCGGGTGAAGGCCGGCGCGCCCTATGTCGACGAAGACCTCGACATGCTGCTTTCGGGACGCGGCTTTCTCGCCAGGCTGTTGCGACCCTTGTTCCGCATGATCCGCCGGAGCTGGCAGATGTATCCGCTGGGCTTTCTGTTCGGCCTGGGCTTCGACACGGCGACGGAAATCGGTCTGCTCGGCATTTCCGCGGCACAGGGCTCGCACGGCATGATGCTGTGGTCGATCATGGTGTTTCCGGCCCTGTTCGCGGCCGGCATGTCGCTGGTGGACACGACGGACAGCATCCTGATGCTGGGCGCTTACGGCTGGGCGTTCCTCAAGCCGTTGCGCAAGCTCTATTACAACATGTCGATCACCTTCGTGTCGGTCGTCGTCGCTTTCCTGATCGGCGGCGTCGAAGCGCTGGGATTGATCGGCACGAGGTTCGCGCTGCACGGATCGTTCTGGCAGGGAATCGGCGCGCTGAACGGCAGCTTCGGGACGCTCGGTTACCTGATCATCGCGGTGTTCGTGCTGAGCTGGATCGGATCGGCGGCGATCTATCGCCTGCGCGGCTACGACCGGCTGGAGGTCAGTCGATCGCGGTGATGACGCGGCGCAGCGTGTCGACCATGATGTCGATGTGCTTTTTCTCGGCGATCAGCGACGGGGCGAGGGCGAAGGTGTCGCCGGTGGTGCGGGCCAGCAGGCCCATCTCGAAGGCTCTCACATAGGCCGCGAAGCCGCGCTTGGCCGGCTCGCCCGCGATCGGCGCAAGTTCGATGCCGCCGATGAAGCCGAGATTGCGCACATCCACCACCAGCGGCAGGTCGCGCAGGCTGTGCACCGCGTCCTCGAAATAGCCGGCGAGTGCAGAAGCGCGCGTCAGCAGACCTTCTTCCTCGTAGGTGTCGAGGGTGCCGAGCGCGGCGGCGCAGGCCATCGGATTGCCGGAATAGGTGTAGCCGTGGAACAGCTCGATGGCGGTGGGCGGGCCCTGCATGAAGGCGTCATAGATATTCGACTGCACGAACACCGCGCCCATCGGAATAACGCCGTTGGTGAGGCCCTTGGCGGTGGTGACGATGTCGGGCTCGACGGCGAAATGCTCCACGGCGAACGGCTTGCCCAGGCGGCCATAGCCGGTGATGACCTCATCGAAGATCAGCAGGATGCCGTGGCGGTCGCAGATTTCGCGCAACCGTTTGAGATAGCCCTTGGGCTGGATGATGACGCCGGCCGAGCCCGCCACCGGCTCGCCGATCACCGCGGCGATGGTGGAGGGATCGTGCAGCTGGCACAGCCGCTCCAGATCGTCGGCATAGTCCGCGCCGTGTTCCGGTTCGCCGCGCGAGAAGCGGTTGTCCGCAATGCCGTGGGTGTGGCGCAGATGATCGACGCCGGCCACCAACGTGCCGAACATCTTGCGGTTGGCGGCCATGCCGCCGACCGCGGTGCCGCCGAAATTCACGCCGTGATAACCCTTCTCGCGCCCGATCAGCCGCACGCGACCGCCTTCGCCGCGGATGCGGTGATAGGCGACGGCGATCTTCAGCGCCGTCTCGACCGACTCCGATCCGGAATTGGTGAAGAAGACGTGATCCAGCGCGCCCGGCATCAGCTTGACCAGCCGGTTGGCGAGTTCGAAGGCCTTGTGATGGCCGATCTGGAAGGCGGGCGAGTAGTCGAGCTCGCCCGCCTGCTTGCGGATCGCCTCGACGATGCGCGGCCGGTTGTGGCCGGCATTGCAACACCACAGGCCCGAAATGCCGTCGATGATCTCGCGCCCGTCCACGGTGCGGTAATACATGCCGTCGGCGCTCGCCATCATGCGCGGATGCTGCTTGAAGGCGCGGTTGCCCGTGAACGGCATCCAGTAGGCATCCAGCGAATTGGCGTTCCGGCTCACCGTCGATCTCCCCGCGGGCGTTATCCACAGTTAAGCGCAAGCAGCGGCGCGGCGCCACCTGGAAACGCCCGCCGCGTCTTGCGCTTGCTGCCGGCTTCGTGGCGGAATGGGCCGGCGCGGAAGAGGGGATTTGCGATGCAGGGCGTGACCGTCGTCGACCATCCGTTGATCCAGCACAAGCTGACCTTGATGCGGGACAAGAACGCCTCCACCAAACATTTTCGCGAGCTGCTCAACGAGATCGGCATGCTGATCTGCTACGAGGTCACCCGCGACCTGCCCATGGAGATGATCGAGATCGAGACGCCGCTGACCAAGATGACGGCGCCGACGATCTCGGGCAAGAAGCTGGTCTTCGCGCCGATCCTGCGCGCCGGCACGGCGTTCCTCGACGGCATGCTGAACCTGGTGCCGTCGGCGCGCGTGGCGTTCATCGGCCTCTACCGAGATCCCAAGACGCTGGAGAGCGTCGAGTATTACTTCAAGGCGCCGGAGGATATCGCCGAGCGTCTGGTGATCGTGATGGATCCCATGCTGGCGACCGGCAATTCCTCCATCGCGGCGGTCGACAAGCTGAAGGCGCGCGGCGTCACCAAGCTGCGCCTGATGTGCCTGCTCGCCGCGCCGGAGGGTTTGGAGAAATTCCGCAAGCATCATCCCGACGTGCATGTCTGGACGGCGGCGATCGACAGCCATCTCAACGATCACGGCTATATCGTGCCCGGCCTGGGCGACGCCGGCGACCGCATGTTCGGGACGAAGTAAGGCGCACGGCTCTTCAATGCGCCGACTGCATGTTCTGCCCCCGCGGCCCGTCTTCGCGGTCAGTGCCGCTTCGACGGGGCAGGCGCGGCTGGCGCCGTCCGGGACAATTCCTCCAGCAGCGGGCGCATTGCATCAAGCTCCTTGCCGAAGCCGCTCCAGTCTCCCGCCTTCAGCCGGTCGATGGCGCGCTGATAGTGGCCGAGCGCGGCGCGGGCCGTATCGGCCGTCGGCCCGACCGGAGAGGCCGCCCCCGGCATGGATGCCGAAGCCGACACCGGAATCGCGGCTCCGGGTACCGCCGCAGGCGCCTTGAAGAGCGCGGCAAGCGCTTCGGCAAGCGTCCGCTCCATGACGACATGGTCGCCATAGACCGCGATCACGCGCTTGAGTTCGGGCAGCTGTCCGGTCTGCGCCCGCAGATAGAGCGGCGTCACGTAGAGGATCGAGTTCTCGATCGGTACGACCAGAAGGTTGCCGCGGATGACGCGCGAGCCCATCTGGTTCCACAGGGATATCTGCTGGGAAATCTCCGTGTTCTGGTTGATGAGCGCCTCGATCTGGAAGGGGCCGTAGACCAGCTTCTCCTTGGGAAAGGTGTAGACGATCAGCTTGCCGTAGCCGGGCTGGTCGCAGCGCGCCGCCAGCCAGGCGATCATGTTCTCGCGCTGGCTCGGCACCATCGGCAGCATGAGCACGAACTCGGTCCGCTTCTCGTCCGGCAGGCGCATGTTGATGTAGTACGGCGCCATCTTGGTGTCGCCGGTGTCGTCGGTGCCGGTCGGCTGGCGCGGGAACTGCCAGAGGTCTTCGCGGTTGTAGAACACTTCCGGCGCGTCCATGTGATAGGCGCGGTAGATCTGCGCCTGGATCCGGAACATGTCTTCGGGATAGCGCACATGGCTGCGCAGGTCGGGCGTCATGGCTGCGAACGGCTGGAACAGGCCGGGGAATATCCGCTCGTAGGTCCGGATGATCGGGTCGGACGGGTCGCTGACGTAGAACTTCACGGTTCCGTTGTAGGCGTCGATAACCACCTTGACGGCGTTGCGGATGTAGTTCTCCGCGCCGTTGTCGCTCGCTTTCGAATACGGGAACCACCGGCTGGTGGTGTAGGCGTCCTGAATCCAGAACAACCGCCCTTTGCTGACCACCACATAGGGGTCGGCATCGAGCCGCAGGAACGGCGCGATCGTGCGCACGCGTTCCTGGATGTTGCGGCGGAACAGGATGCGGCTGTCATTCGTGACGTATTCGCTGAGCAGGATGTTGATGTCGCCGAAATACCAGGCGAACAACGCCCTTTTCCCGATGCTCCCGATCGGCACGCCGGCCTTGCCGGAATAGGTCGTGTAGACGTTCTTGTCGCCCTTCGGATAATCGAATTCGGGCGTGCTGCCCTTGACGATGACATAATTGTCTTCGGCCTCTCCAAAGTAGATGCGCGGCTGCTTCACCGGCGGGCCGCCCGACACGGTCGGCGGGATGTCCTGCAGATAGAATTTGGGAAGGCCTTCGGCCGTGGTCTGTGTCACCGGCGACATCACCACGCCGTTGCCGTGGGTGAACAGGACATGCAGGTTGACCCAGGTCTGCGCGCTGGCGGGCAACAGCGAGGTGTCGAGTTCGCGCGCGGAGGTCATCACCTGCTGGTATTTGCCGCCCAGCGTGTAGCGGTCGATGTCGGCGTCGTGGAACTTGTAGTAGGTCCTGATTTCCTGCAGCTGCGCATAGGCGTCGAGCAGCGGCTGCCAGTCCCACAGCCTGATGTTGTCGATCGTCGCGCGGTTGTCCTGCAGCGACTGATAGGTGAGCGTCTGGTCGGCGGTGAAGGGTTTGACGACGACGTGACTGAGCTTGTAGGCCTCGCGCGTCAGCGCGATGTTGCGGGTGATGTAGGGTATCTCGAATTTGAGCTCGTTCGGCTTGACGTAGACGCGCTGGTACAGCGCCGTGAACAGCGGCGCCAGGAAAACGGCGCAGCCGAAAACCGCCGCCGCGGAAATCAGCGGAATCCGGACGGTCAGCGCGCGCATGTTCACGAAAGAGGCTATTGCGGCGGCGGCGCACAGGGCGATGAGCGCCCACAGGATCGGCAGCTGCACATGGACGTCGGTGAAGCCTGCGCCCACGACGACGCCGTTGTCGCCGTAGAGAAGCAGGTAACGGTCGAGCCAGTAACCCCACGCCTTGACCGCGAAATAGAGCCCGAGCAGCACGGAGGCGTGCGCGATCACCGCCGGCGCGATCGACTGGCGCTGCCGGTCGAGCACGAGCGCGCCGTGGGCCCAGTAGAGGGCCGCCGCGCACAGGGCGCTCAAGGTCAGGATGGTGAGCATCCAAGTCTTGAGCTCGATATAGGCGGGCAGGGAGAAGAGGTAGAAGCCGATGTCCCGACCGTAGAGCGGGTCGTTCTGGCCGTAAGGCACCTGATAGAGGAACCGCAGCGCGAGGTTCCAGTTTCCCGCCTCGCCCGACGCAATCAAGACGCCCAGGACGAGCGCGACCGCCGCGATGAAAAGCCGCCAGGGGAAATGCCGGTACAGATGCTCAAGCGGCGCCGGCGGCGTGATGCCTTCCAGCGAACCCCAGGGCGAGGTCACCAGGCGGAAATCCGCGCGCCGTCCGGCGGCGCGGTGCGCGATATAGCCGTTCAGCCAGATCGCGGCGGCGGAGATGACGAAGACCACGACGAACAGGGCGATCTTCGCCGCGACAACCGTCCAGAAGACGCCGTCATAGCCGACGTCGGAGAACCAACTCCAATTGACCATGAACCGGGCGTCGAGGCCGAGCCCGCTCAGTCCGCCCAGGACCACGGCGAGCGCCGCGATGATTCGAATTCTGGAGGACAAATTCCACCTCGATTCCGCCGCGCGCGCGTTTTGTCCGGTGGCTGAAGGGGCGCCGCGTGTTGATACACCTTGCGGCGTGGTCCCGGCAATCACCGATGTCAGGACCGGCCCGGACACGACTCGCGCCCGGGCCGAGGCCCTCGTTCTTCCGTCAGTCGCGCCTCACGCCAGCGTCGCCTTGATCTGTGTGTAGGAATGCGGCGCAAAACTGTAGGTCAGCGTGTTGCCGCTGGCCGTCACGCTGTTGGTGGTGGTCTTGACCAGCGTCTTGCCGAAATCGTTCTGCGCCTTGTTGTCGGGGCCGTTGACCTCCGACACCTTCACGGGGCCGGCGAAGCTCCTGTTCTCCAGCGCCACGGCGACCGAGATCGGCTGGTCGAGGTGGCGGTTGACGACGTTGACCACCAGCGTGTTGCCGTCGAGCGCGCCGGAGGCGTCGATATAGGGGATGCTGTCGAAGCGCGGGCTCTTGTAAGTCGGCGCGTTCACGTCGAGCTTCAGGCTGTCGCCGCGGACGTTGCCGGCGAACAGCTGCAGCGGATAGTAGATGGTCTGCAGATACAGACCGTGGTCGTTGGTGAAGATCGGCGCGATCACGTTCACCATCTGCGCCAGATTGCCGATCTTCACGACATCCGCGTGATTGATGATGGAGTTGAGGAAGGTCGCCACCACCAGCGCGTCTTCCAGATTGTAATGCTCTTCCAGGATGTCGCGACCGCGCTGTTTGGGACCGCGCGCGCGGTACCACACATTCCATTCGTCGAGCGCGATGTACATCTTGCGCCCGTCCTGCCGCCCGGCCATCGCCGCGTCGATGACGCCGGACAGCGCCTCGATCCTCTGGTCCAGATCCAAGGAACTGGCGAGGAAGTCGCCGAAGTCGTTCTTCGGATTGCCGACATAGAGATGCAGCGAGATGTAGTCCGCATAATCCTTCAGGTAATGCAGGACGGTGCGGTTCCAGGCGATCCAGTCGGATCCCGGGCCGAAATTGGCGGCGCCCGCGGCGACGAGCTTGATGTCGGGATCGGTCAGGCGCATCAGCTTGGCGGCTTCGCGCGCGAACTTGCCGTAATCCTCGGCGCTGCGATGGCCCATCTGCCAGGGGCCGTCCATCTCGTTGCCGAGGCCCCAATATTTCACCTTCCACGGCTTCTCGCGGCCGTTCTTCTTGCGCAGGCGGGTGATCGCGGTGTCCTGGTCGCAGTTGATGTATTCCACCCAGCGCTGGGCCATGGTCCAGGTGCCGGTGCCGAGATTGGCGCAGATGTAAGGTTCGGCGCCGAGCTTGGCGACGTAATCCAGGAATTCGTGGGTCCCGAAGCGGTTGTTTTCGACGGTGCCCCACGCCATCTCGAGGCGGCGCGGACGCTGATTGCGCGGGCCGATCCCGTCCATCCAGTCGTAGTTCGAGGAGAAATTGCCGCCCGGCCAGCGCAGCAGGCTGACGTCGAGATTCTTCGCGGCGGCGAGGACGTCTTTGCGGAAGCCTTCGCTGTCCGACAGGGGCGAGCCTTCCTGGAAGACGCCGCCGTCGATGCAGCGCCCCAGATGCTCGATGAAATTGCCGAAGACCTTGCGGTCGATCGGACCGCGTGTCCGCCCGGTGTCGATCCTGATGGTCGCGTCCGGGCCGGCCGACCCCGCCCCCATGAGAAACGGCGCCGATGCCGATGCCGCAAATACCGCCCTGCGCGTGACTTCCATTTTTCCCTCCCGGTATTTTTGTGTGCACAGCCGCCGGCCGGTGCGGCCGGGACTCGGTTATATAACTCAGACAAATGTATGATAGCAGGGAT
>DAIDUA010000212.1 GCA_027456965.1 Alphaproteobacteria bacterium
GTAGATCACGAGCAGGGACAACAGGAACACCAAAGCCGCCGCGGCCAGGGCGGCCAGCGGCGCGGACAGCACGGTCAGGAGAAGGGAATAAAGCGCCAGGCAGAGAAACACGACGGTCGCGCCGACACCGACCGCCGCAACAAGCAGTGCCGCAGCCATGATCGCGATACGAATTGGCAGTTCTCTCATCCGCCGGATCTTTCCCCGGTGGACTAACGCCGTCCGCCGAACAGCAGGATTCCGAGCAAGAGCCCAATGCCGAAGGCCGCCACGGTGGCGGTCACGGGCTCGTCGTGGATTTTTTTCTTCACGCCGTCGATGGTCTGCTTGGCGTCGCTCCAGGTTTCCTGTGCCGAGCCTTGGAACTTGGCGGCCGCTTCTTGGCCGCGCTGGCGCACAAGATCAGCCAAGGTCTCGGCCAGCCGTGTGAAATCCGCCCGCAATCCGGACATTTCTTCGGTCAGTTTGGAGACGTCTTCGTTTGCCATGGCACCGATCCTGTCTGACAAAGGTTAATTTTCTATAGGTTCCCCCGGCCCGCACAATAGTCAAGTCGGCTTCTCGGATTGCCGCCGGCAGGCAACAGATTGCCGCAGGGGGTATGATACCATTATGGGGCTTTTGTGTCGGCTTTCGCCGACCATGGGAGCACCCCATCGAGGCGATCCTCCACCGCTTCCGGAACCGCCGCATTGTGCAGGGCAATTTCCCTTCTGATGCCGCCAACCGGGAAACCGGGAAAGTCCGCGGCGCCCGGCCGGAAGTGCGCAAATTCGCCCGCTAGGCAGAAATACGCATCGGGAAGTTGCTTAGATCGCATTTGGTGCCAATGGGCTATTTTGACATTGCGCAATGCGTCTGACGTGAACCATTTTCAGAATGACTGTCAAAACAGGAACGCGAGCCATGCAGCACGCTCTGATTATCGCTCATCCCAATCCAAGAAGTTTTGTTTCATCTCTCGCCCTTGCCTATGGCGAGGCGGCGGAGGGGCTGGGTCACAAGACAATCATGCGTGATCTGTATGGAATGGCGTTCGATCCTTGCCTCAAGGCGGACGAGATTCCGACCTCCGCAGGATTTGCGCCGCGCGCCGATGTCGTCGGCGAACGCGTGATCCTGCGGGATATCGACGTGTTTGCGTTGTTTTATCCTTTCTGGCTGAATGCGCCGCCGGCGATGATGAAGGGCTATCTCGACCGCGTGTTCGGAATGGGGTTCGCCTACGGCAAAGGCAAATCCGGCAGCGAGCCGTTGCTGCGCGGCCGCAGGCTGATCAGTTTCACCACGTCCGGCGCGCCCACCGAGTGGGTTATGAAAACCGGCGCGTGGGAGGCCGTTCGTACGTTGTTCGACGAACATGTGGCTGCCGTTTGCGGTATGCAGGTCGTCGATCACGTCCATTTCGGCGGCATCGTGCCGGGAATTCGCGGAGACGTTGTCGCCCGTCACCAGCAGGCGGTGCGTGATGCGGTAGCGAGACAATTCGGCTCACATTGATGTATGGCAATGCGGGAGCCGGCGGTTTAGTACGGGCTGCTTTTCAGGACGATGTGACTCATGTCCGTTCGCAATCTCGAAGCATTCTTCCGTCCAAACAGTATCGCGCTGATCGGGGCTCGTAAGGTTCCCCATTCGGTCGGCGCGGTTATGGCGGCCAATCTGCTTTCCGGCGGCTTCAATGGCCCCATCATGCCGGTCAATCCCAGGCACCGCTCCGTCAATGGCGTGCTTACCTATCCGGACGTGAAGAGCCTGCCGGTATCGCCGGATCTTGCGGTGATCTGTACGCCGCCGGAGACGGTCCCGGGCTTGATCGCCGAGCTTGCGCAGCGCGGCACGAAAGCGGCGATCGTCGTGACGGCTGGGTTTAGCGAATCCACCAATGAAGCGGGTCATAAGCTCGAACGCGAAATGCTCGCCGCGGCACGTCCGTCGCTGATGCGCATCGTCGGCCCCAACTGCCTCGGCATCCTGTAGACGCCGGCCGGTGTGAACGCGTCGTTTGCGCAAGGCGGACCGCGAAAGGGCAAAGTTGCCTTCGTGGCGCAATCCGGCGCCATGGTGACGACCGTGCTATTGGGCTGCGGCGCGCGGCCTGGGCTTCTCGCATCTGGTTTCATTGGGGGACATGGCCGACGTCGATTTCGGCGACATGCTTGACTATCTGGCCAACGACCCGGACACGGATGCGATCCTGCTTTATATCGAGGCGATCACGCACTCCCGCAAATTCATGTCAGCGGCACGTTCCGCAGCGCGCGTCAAGCCGGTGATCGCGATCAAGGCCGGCCGCAGCGAGACGGCCGCGCGCGCGGCTGCGTCGCACACCGGCGCGCTCGCCGGCGTCGATGCGGTCTATGATGCGGCGTTCCAGCGCGCCGGTATTCTGCGCGCTTACGATCTGGACGAGATTTTCGACGCGGTGGAAACATTGTCGACGCGGCCGCGGGTGACCGGCGACCGTCTGGCCATCGTCACCAACGGCGGCGGCGTGGGCGTTCTCGCGGTCGATGCGCTGTCGGATTACAAGGGTACGCTTGCCGAGCTGACGCCGAAAACCATCGCCGATCTGAATGCGGTCCTTCCGCCGACTTGGTCGCACGGCAATCCGATCGACATCATCGGCGATGCGGGCGGCGAGCGTTACGCCGCCGCTCTCAACGCGATCGCCGACGCGCCGGACATGGACGGCGTGCTCGTGCTGCATTGTCCGGTGGCGGTCGCCTCCGGCCTCGAAGCGGCGAAGGCCGCGGTCGATGCGGTGAAGGCGAGCGAACGCGCCGTGCTGACGAGTTGGCTTGGCTCCGGCGAGGTGGAGGAATGCCGCCGCCTGTTCCAGGCTGCGCATATTCCGACCTACGAGACGCCGGAAAAGGCCGTCCGTGGTTTCATGCATCTGGCCCGCTACGCCCGCGGGCAGAACGTGTTGATGGAAGTGCCGGCTTCGGAGGCGGAAGATTTCGTGCCGAACGAGGCGCGTGCGCGCGCCGTCGTGAACGAGGCGTTGGCGGAAGGGCAGGTCTGGCTCGACGCGATCCGCGTGGCGCAGCTTTTCGAATGCTATGCCATTCCCAGCGTTCGGCTGACGAAGGCGGCGACGCCTGCCGACGTCGCGAAGACGGCGCAGGACTTCGGCGTTCCCGTTGTGATCAAGATCCTGTCGCCCGACATCACGCACAAGTCGGATGTCGGCGGCGTCGATCTGGACATTGACGGTGCGGATGCCGCCAGGGCCTCGGCCGAGGCGATGCTGGTGCGTGTCGCCAAGGCTGCGCACAAGGCCAGGATCGACGGCTTCCTCGTCCAGGAGATGATCCGCAGGCCGCGCGCCTACGAGTTGATCGTCGGTATGGCGGTTGACAAGATCTTCGGGCCGTTCCTGCTGTTCGGTCATGGCGGCGTGGCGGTGGAAGTGATCGCCGACAAGGCGCTGGCGCTGGCGCCGCTGAACATGGCGCTTGCCCGCGATATGGTATCGCGCACGCGCATTTACCGGCAGCTCAAGGGCTATCGCGACCGCGCGCCCGCCGCGCTCGAAGACGTCTACGCGGTTCTGGTGCGGGTGTCGCAGCTGATTTGCGATTTTCCGGAAATCATTGATCTCGACATCAATCCGCTTTTGGCCGATGCCAACGGCGTGATTGCCGTCGATGCGCGCATTAAGCTTGTCAAGGTCGATCCGGGAGCGCGCGACGCACGGCTCGCCATCAAGCCCTATCCCAAGGAACTCGAACATCGCGAGACGGTTCCGGGACTTGGTGAGTTTTTCCTGCGCCCGGTTCGCCCCCAGGACGCGGCGGCCTTCACGCGTTTCTTTGCGCGGCTGTCGCCGGACGACGTCCGCCTGCGCTTCTTCTCGCCCTTGCGCAGCCTGCCGGCCAATCTGCTCGCCCGGCTCACCCAGATCGACTACGACCGCGACATGGCCTTTGTCCTGTTCGATGCGGAAGACGAAGTCATGGGTGTCGCGCATTTTGCCGCCGATCCCGACAAGCAGCGCGCGGAATACGCGGTACTGGTGCGCAGCGACCTCAAGGGCAATGGCATTGGTACGGCGCTGATGCAGCGCATCATTGCCTATGGCAGACGTTTCGGGGTCGGAGAGATATTCGGCGACGTGCTCGAAGAAAATGCGATGATGATCTCGCTGTGCCGCGAACTGGGTTGCGCGCTCGCGCCGCTTCCCGGCGCCGCCGGAATCGTGCGTTCCAGCCTGAAGTTGTGATGCGGCGCTGAGACAACGGGCATCGGACTTTTATACCCTAGGGGTAAGTTCGTACTTTGCAGAACACCCCGCTTCGAGGTTATCTTCCGGGCCGGGCCGTCATCGGGTCTTAAACTCCGCTCGAAATGACGGTTCGGCCGTAGCCCGGTTTTGCGAAGAAAGTAAGGGCTGCATGCAACGCACCGCTGCCGAACCCGGCAGAGACCTTGGCGCCCTGTCATCGTCCGGCGAGTCTGCCTCCGCTCGGCCAGCCGCCTGTGAACACGGCTGTCGCTTCTTCATGGATGAGGCTTGCGCCCACAAATCCGACATGGACAAAGTCGGAGTAACGGTGAAATTCGCCCGCAACGAGACGATTTATTCGAAGGGCGACGAAGCGCACTATTCCTACAAGATGATCGAAGGCGCCGTACGGTTGTCGCGAATCTTCGCCGACGGAAGGCGGCAGATCGTCAACTTCTATCTGCCCGATGAGACGTTTGGTATCGAACTTTCCGGGGAATATACGTCCACGGCCGAGGCGGTTGGCGACGTCGTGACCTTGCGCTGCCCGCGCCTCTGCATTGCGCAATTGACCGCGGGAAATCCCGACATAAGCCAGAAGCGGCTGGCAATGCTGAGTAAAAACCTGGCTGCGGCCGAGCGGCATGTCGCCATGCTCGGCCACCAAAGCGCCAAGGAGCGCGTCGCCTCGTTCTTTCTGGCGCTGGAAATGCAGCGTCGCACCGAAAGCGAGGGCATGCTCGACCTGCCGCTGAGCCGCCAGGACATCGCCGATTATCTCGGTCTGACCATCGAAACCACGTGTCGCGCATTGAGCGAGCTCAAGCGTCAAAAGATCATCGACGCGCCGAGCCGGCGGCGAATCGTGATCCGCGACCTTGCCGGCCTGCAGGCGATTGCCGAGGGCGACGTCTGACGGGGTTCCGGGCGCGCGGCATTGTCGCTTCTTTGACAAGTCTCAATGCACTCGTCGGCGCGGTCGCACATCCTGTTGCGGACAAAAACCGGACACGCAACCGGAGGAACCATGTCGTTCGTGAAGATTCTTGTGCCCGTCGCCGTGGTCGGTCGCGACCGCTTTGCACTGCAGACCGCTTTCGCTGCCGCCCGGCCATTCAACGCCCATGTGGTCGCGTTATTCGTCCATGCCGATCCGCGCGAGTCGGTTCCGTACGGGGAACTTCCTTTCTCGCCCGACATTGTTCAGGATTTGATCGACACCGCCGCCGATCTGGAAAAGGCGGCCTCGAAGGCCGCGCGCAGCACGCTCGCGACCCTCGCCGCGGAAGCGGATATCCGCATCGTCGGAACGCCGCAAAGAAGCGACGCGGTGACGGTCTCCTACCAAGAAGTGACCGGCCATCTGGCCAGGGCGCTCGACCGCGAGGCGCGGCTCTGCGATCTGGTGGTATTTCCGCCGATCCGCGAAACGGACGATCCGGAAATCCAGGATGGATTCATACGTACTCTGACCAAGCTGGAACGCCCGGTGTTGTTGTCGTCGGAAAAGCCGCCGGAGCAGATCGGCAAGAGAGTGGCTGTGGGCTGGGACGGCAGCATCGCCTGCGCCCACGCGCTGATGTCGGCGCTGCCTTATCTGGCGAAAGCGGACGCTATCGAAATTCTCTCGGTCCAGGATTCCGCCAACCAGCACGGTTGCAGCGTGGACGATGTCACGGCCTATCTGGCGCTGCACGGTCTGACCTGCACGCGGCGCATTTTCACGCGCAACGGAGACAACGTGGCCGAAGTCTTGCTGGAAAACGCGGCCAGCGGCGGCTTCGACATGCTGGTGGCCGGCGGCTACGGCCATAGCCGGCTGATGGAATCGATCTTCGGCGGCGTCACCGAGCACATCGTCTCGCACCCGAAAATCCCCGTCTTCATGATGCACTGACAGGGTGTGTGGACGGCGTCAGCCGTCGCCCGCGGCCTAACCCCCTCCCCCCAGGGGAGGGCAGGGAAATTCAAAAACAATTCGGCAGTGTAGAATGCACCCCGGACGCCCGGTTGCGCTTTTCGAGCGGTGGGCTCTCGCATTTTTCTTGCGTGGCTGGAGGTTGCGGGTGGGATTTCCGTCAGGTAAAGCGGACTGGATATGGCTACGACCGCAGCAGCGAACGACACCCAGCAAGGCCGGGCAAGCCGGGCCACCATCCGGCTTCTGGGGCGCCTGCTCGGCACGGTCATCAGGGAACAATACGGACAGGACGAGCAAAGCCTGAAACGCGGCCAGGCCGATCTCGATCTGGTCGAGGAGATACGCCGGCAGTCGGTCGGCGAGCATCGTGACGGCGCCACCGACGTGCCTCTCAAGCTGAGGCTGAGCGAGCTCGAACCGCCCCAGGTGGCGCTTCTCATCCGCGCGTTCACGATCTTCTCGCAACTCGCCAACATCGCCGACGACCATCTTGTCCATTGCGAGAAGGGCCCCGGTCCGCTGCAGCAGCTCGAGGCGCATCCGCGCGTGAACGCCAGGAACGTGAGCGCCTACCTGGCCGGCGCGCTGCTGTCGCCGGTGATCACCGCGCATCCCACGGAGGTGCGGCGCAAGAGCATTCTCGATCGCGAAGCGGATATCGGCGCGCTGCTTATGAACCGCGAACGGGCGAATCTGCAGACGGGTGAGAATGCGGAGATCGACGCCCAGCTCAAGCGCGAGATCCGGACGCTGTGGCAGACGCGAATGCTGCGTCCGATCCGCATCCATGTGACGGACGAAATCGAGAACGCACTCGCCGTTTTCTCGCGCACGTTTCTCACCGAGATTCCGGCGGTCAAGCGCCGTCTGGCGTACCTCTTCGGCCTCAACGGCACGGTCTTGCCCTATCTGAAGCCGGGCTCTTGGGTGGGCGGCGATCGCGACGGCAACCCCTTTGTCTCCGCGCAGACGCTCGAATACGCCGTCCGCCGCCAGGCCGAAGTGGTCCTCGATCATTACCTCGAGCAGGTGAACATGCTCGGCACCGAATTGACGCTTTGCGACGAATTTTCCTCGACCACGGACGCACTCAAGGCGCTTGCGGCAAGCCCGGAACACACCTCTCGCCAGCAACTGGACGAACCTTATCGCCGCGCGCTGATCACCTGCTATGCGCGGCTGGCGGCAACGCGCAAGGCGCTGATCGGGCGGGGGCCGGCACGGCCGGCGCGCTGGGAGGCCGAGCCCTATGCGACACCCGAAGACTTCGCCGCCGATCTGACCGTCATCGTCGAATCCCTGCGCGGCGGCGGAGATGCCGATCTGGCGGACGGAAGGCTGCTCAATCTGCGTGAGGCTGTCGGGGCGTTCGGATTCCATCTTGCGGTCGTGGACCTGCGTCAGAACGCCGACGTCCATGAAGTAGCGCTCGACGAGCTGTTCCGCGTCGCCAACGTCGTTCCGTCCTATGCGGGGCTCGGCGAAGAAGATCGCGTTTCGCTGCTACTCGGGGAAAT
This sequence comes from Alphaproteobacteria bacterium, assembly GCA_027456965.1. GTDB lineage: Bacteria > Pseudomonadota > Alphaproteobacteria > Micropepsales > Micropepsaceae > Rhizomicrobium. The sequence goes on from DAIDUA010000212.1 coordinate 7,670, forward strand.
GGCGAACCCGCGGCTCCTGCGTTCGCCCTATCGGCGCTACTCGGAAGAGACGCAGCGCGAACTCGATATTGCCGACAAGGCCGCTGTTCTCAAACGCCGGTTCGGCGACGCCGCCATCGCAAACTATGTCATCTCGAAGACGACGAGCGTATCCGATCTTCTGGAAACCGCTTTGCTGATGAAAGAAGCGGGGCTCTTCACGCCGGGCGACTCGCCCAGCGCCGCGCTGCGGATCATTCCCCTTTTCGAGACCATCGAGGATCTTCGCGCCGGCGCTGACATCATGAGCGCCTATTTCGACATTCCGCTGGTGGCCGCCATGCTCAGCGCTCAGGGCGGCACCCAGGAGGTGATGATCGGTTATTCCGACAGCAACAAGGACGGCGGCTATCTCACGTCCAACTGGGAAATTCGCTCCTGCATCGCACGCTTGACGGCGTTGGGGCAGTCGCGCGGCATCAAGATGCGGTTTTTCCACGGCCGCGGCGGCGCCGTGTGGCGTGGTGGCGGGTCGAGCTTCGATGCCATCCGTGCCCTTCCGGCGGGCGCCTCGGCGAGCGGCATCCGCATCACCGAACAGGGCGAAGTCGTGGCGAGCAAATACGGCGATCCGGAGATCGGCCGCTCCAGTCTGGAGACGATAATCGTCGCCGCGCTCCTGTCTCAGCTCAATCACGAACACGACGCCGCGGATGGCGACGCGGCGGATATTTTGGCGAAGTTAAGCGCCTCGGCGTATCGCGCTTATCGCGGCCTGGCTTACGACATCAAAGGGTTCGACCGCTATTTTCGTGAATCGACACCGTTGCCGGAAATTTCGAATTTGAAGATCGGCAGCCGTCCGGCATCACGCAGCACGTCTGGGCGGATCGAGGATTTGCGCGCTATTCCCTGGGTCTTCTCTTGGTCCCAGGCGCGCGTGATGCTGCCCGGCTGGTTCGGGTTCGGATCGGCGGCACGGGAGGTGGGGGCGGAGGCCTTGCGTCCGCTCTACAGAATCTCGCCATTCTTCCGCACGACCGTGTCCAACATGGAAATGGTGCTTGCCAAATCGAGCCTGGCGATTGCGCGACGTTATTCCGAACTTGTCGAGGACAGGGTGCTGGCGGAGGCGGTGTTCGCGCGCATCGAAGACGAATGGCACGCCACGGTCGCGGCAGTGTTGGCGATCACGGGACAGTCCGAGCTGCTAGACCGTAGTCCCAAGCTCCAGAATTCGATCCGCCTCAGACTTCCTTATATCGATGCGCTCAACCACTTGCAGGTCGATCTCTTGCGCCGCCGCCGCGCCGGCGACGACAGCGAGCAGACGCATCGCGCCATTCACATGTCGATCAACGGCGTCTCGGCGGGCCTGCGCAACAGCGGTTAGGCTTCTTGTTCTGTCAGCGTACCGTTGATCGTGGCATGGCACGTTTGGCTGACCGTCGGCACCGCGTTCAGTGCATCACGCAGCGTCTGCTCGACAATGCCAAGCAGGGAAACAGCCGTCTGATGGCGATGACGCTCGTATGCGCTGGCCGGCAGCGCGGCCAGAAGCTCTCCGGCGTTGATGGCATCGATGATCGAAAGAGCATCACGAATATGTTTCGCTGATGCGCACGACTCGGGGATCATCCAGCCGTTTTTGAAATCTCGTTTGTTGAAGGAGTTCATGGTCGCCCTCCTCGGGCATGGTTCAGGTCCGCGATCAGTGCGGCGAAAGGCTTCCAATCTTCACACATGCCGGCAGCCAGGGTTGGATTGCTCCTCTTTGCGCCAGCCGCAATACCTCTGGCGTCGGGCAACGGGTCATCAGCGTCGAAAGCACGTTTACCTAAGATTGAAGACCTTCTGGCTGTGTCCCCATTTTGCCGGTAACAAGACGACAGTATCGGCAGGGTAGAAGGACCTCCGCACACCGTATGTAGAAATTGCAGGTACGGGGCGTTCCTTCGGACGAACACGTGGAAAAACTTATTGATCCGCGTCTGCACAACTGGGAAGGCGCGCGCGCGTTCCTCGAGGTGGTGCGACGCGGCAGCTTCCGCTCCGCTGCGCAATCCCTGCATCGTTCGGTTAACACGCTCCGCCGCGAAATCGAAGAGCTCGAACGCGAGGTCGGTCTCACCTTGTTCACGCGGCATGTGGACGGCGTGCGGCTGACCGCCGACGGCGAGTTGTTGCTCGGTGCGGTCAAGCGCATGGAAAGCGCTTCGTTTGATATTGCACGCGCGCGAAATCGCGGCGCGACGATGCGCGGCGAGGTGCGGCTCAGCGTCACCGAAGGATTGGGGACTTTCTGGCTTGCTCCCCGCCTGGTCGAATTCCAGCGCAACTACCCTGAACTTCTGATCGACATACGCTGTGCGATGCACCCGGCAGACGTGCTGCGGCTCGAAAGCGACATTGCCGTCCAGATCACCCGCCCGACGGCCAAGGATATGCGTCTCGTCAAGATCGGTCGGCTGCATTCCATGCCCTTCGCCTCGCGTACCTATCTTGAGACGCATGGCACCCCGAAAAGTTTCTTGGAACTGTCCAGGCATCACCTGGTGCTGCAGGTCGCCGATCAGCTCATCGCCATGGAAGAATACGCGCGAATGTTCCCCGAAACGCCGCAACTCGGCACGGTTTCTTTCCGGGTCAATGTGAGCAGCGCCTATTATTGGCTGATCGCGCGCGGCGGCGGGATCGGGATACTTCCCACCTACGCGCAAGCGATCGGTGGGATGGTCGTGCCGATCGATGTGGAAGGCGTGCGGTTCGTCAACGATATTTGGCTCACTTACCATCCGGATGCCGCCAGGATCGAACGCGTACGCCGCCTGATCGACTGGCTGATCGAAGCATTCTCACCTAGAAAATACCCCTGGTTCGGCGAGGAGTTCATCCATCCGCGGGATTTGCCGCGCGCGACGGGCGCATCATCCCTGGCATCCATGTTCGAAGGGTTCAAAGAGTTTGAAAGGCACGGCATCGTCCCCGCGGCCGAGTAATACACCCGCTTTCGAGCGCAGCTCGGCCATTACCTTCTCTGCTGGCTCGATAACCTTTCCGGCGTCACGCTCATATAAGCGCCCGCCCGGGCATACCATCCGCAACCCGCCGAGAGCGCCGCGCCTCAACGCGCGGGTTCGCTCTCGATCTCATACAACTGCGACGCTTTTCCTTCGGCGAGTTGCTTGGCGAGGTTAAGAATGGCGCGCCTGTGCTTGGGCGACTGTATCGCCGAGTAAGCTTCCAGAAGTTCCGCAGCACCGGGCTCATTCAAGCGTGCGACGTGACGTGAGAACAGGGACGATGCCTTCGACTGGTCGAGATCGCCCACGATGTCCATCACACCGCAATGCAGCGCTTGCGCGATTTCCACAAGCCGCGAGAAGCTCACGCGGTTTGTTCCATGCTCATACTTCTGCACTTGCTGGAACGTGATGCCCACCTGACGGGCGAGCTGTTCCTGTGACAGGCCCAACTCACGCCGCCGCAACCGGATTCGCGACCCGAGCGCGACATCCAGCGGATGCGGTGCACTGTCCTCCGTATAAGTTGTCATACCTTGTCCTTCTTGCCCCCCTGAATCAGAGCATTCCTGCGCATTCTTGTCCATCGGCCACTACCAGGAACGCGGCCTGTCTCGTCTACAGGTTGCAGCAGATGCACAGGCAAAAGGCAATTTCTAGATGCTTTTTCCGTGGCAGGTTAATTCGAGATTAAGTTGCAGCCATGATGATCAACACCTTAGCGGTATCAGAAGCGCCTCGGAAGGAACGGCGACGCCATGCCAAGACGGTTGGGAAACTTCGTGCGCAGGTTTGGCAAGTTCGTCCCACCGGTCCTCGCGCGCCCGTTTGGGCGGCCTGTAACGCTGTTTTTTCATGGGGTTGAGCCGCATACGGACGATCCGCGCGTCCAGACGAATCACCACGAGGTCGACGATTTTGTTCGAATCATCAAGACGATCAAAACGAATTTCCAGGTTCTCCCGCTCGCGGCGATCAGCGACGCTTTGGCGCACCCCGACCGTCACCACCGCACAGTGTTTCTGACCTCCGACGATGGCTACGCCAACACATTAACCATCGCTGCTGACTTGCTGGAGGAAATGGGCCTGCCGTGGACGTTGTTCGTCAGCACGCACCACGTCGACACTGGTGAACGCAATCCGATGTTCCTCGTCAGGCTCTTCTTTTATTACGCGCCATGCGGGCACTACGACATTCCATGTCTCGGTCCGATCGCCCTCGGCGACCAGCAGATGCGCGATCGTCAGGTCGGCCCCGCCGTCGAGCGGCTGAGGCTTATGGCTTTCGCCGATGCCTCACGCGTTCTGGCGGCGATGTTGGCCGCGTTTCCGGATAATACGCTGCGCCAGCTGTTAGCACGGTTTTCATCGGAAGTCTTTTTGTCCTGGGAGCAGGTTGCAGACTTGAAGAGGCGCGGTGTCGAGATCGGCGCCCACGCCCATCATCACTGGGCGATGCATGCGGATCAGGCCCCTGCGTTCGTCCGCGACGAGGCCCGCCGCGCGCGCGCGCGCATCGAGAAGGAAATCGGCGTCTGCAGTTATTTCGCCTATCCGCACGGCAATACCGACGACGTTTCGCGGTCGGCTTGGGAAGCCGTGCGTGATGCCGGATACGATTACGCGTTTACGACGTTGTCAGGCACGCTGGATGCGAGCCTTAACCCGTTTCTTTTGCCGCGCTTCTGCCTGGGTGCTGACGAACGCGGCTTGCCGAGCTTGGTACCGCTGTTGCGGGCGGCCAATCCACGCCTTGCCGAGTGGCAAAGGAAGATGGCGGGTTAACCACGCACTGTATCGAACCGGGACGGCCGACGTCGCTGGCAGCCCTTGAAGACGCTCCCAACCCGATATTGCGTTGCGATCTGACACGTTTCCTCGGAGTTCGGCTGGCGCATGTGATGCAGCACTGACGTCGGAAGCTTTGCCTCGAGACCTCGCGTGAGTATTCATGAACAATTCGCGGAGACGCTGGCTGATCCTCAGGCCGTTCGGCGCACGCTGGACGCCCTGCCGGCGCCTTTCGATCTTCTGTCGGCAAGAAGCGAGGCACGGTTCGTTACCGCCAACGCCAACGCCAACACAAGCTGGGCGCTGACGTCGTCCAAGCGCCTGCTCGATCTCTGCATCGCGATTCCGGCGTTTATCCTGGTTGCACCGTTGCTGGCGCTTCTAGCGCTGTTGATCCGCCTGGACTCCGCCGGGCCGGTGCTGTTCCGGCAGAAGCGCCTCGGCTACCGCGGTCGCCCCTTCGACATTCTTAAATTACGCACGATGAAAGTGCTGGAAGACGGTGAGGCGATCGCCCAGGCCCGCCGCGACGACGCGCGTACGACGCGGATCGGGCGATGGCTCAGAATCCTCAGCCTCGACGAGTTGCCGCAACTCCTCAATGTCATCAAGGGTGAAATGTCGCTGGTCGGTCCGCGTCCGCATGCGCGAGCGCATGATGCGCTCTACGGGCGTCTGATTGCGAATTATGAACGCCGGCAGGACGTCAAGCCCGGCATCACGGGCTGGGCGCAGATTCACGGGCTGCGTGGCGCTACGCCGACGATCGACATCATGTCCAGGCGCGTCGATTTCGACGCTTGGTACGCCAATCACGCCAGCTTGGGCCTTGACCTGACGATTCTCCTCCGCACGCCGCTGGAAGTTTTCCGGCGCAGGAACGCCTACTGATGCGCACACAAGCTCGCCAGACTAATGATGCAGCCGTGCCGCGCTCCGTCGAGCGCCGCTCCGGTCCCCGGGTTTACGATCGCGTCATTGTAGGCGGGTTGCGGACGGCGTGCGTTTCGCGGCATCAGCTCGGTGGCTTGATGGTCGGCGATTGTCTGGCGGCGCGCGGCGGGCAGCGTGCTCCCCGGCTCGTTTTTGCCTCGAATGGCCACGCCATCGCGCTGGCGGCGTTGAATGCCGAGTTCCGCCAACAGCTGGCGCAGGCCGATCTGATCCATGCGGACGGTACACCGGTGGTTTTCGCTTCGCGCCTGCTGACCAGGACGCCGGTTCCTGAGCGTAGCGCCACGACGGACTTTATCTTTGATGCCGCCCACGCTGCTGCGCAGCATGGTCTGAAGTTCTTTCTTCTCGGGTCGACGGAAGAGGTCAATTCCCGGTGTGCCGCGAACCTGAACGAGGCTTATCCCGGCGTCGAAATCGCGGGCAGGCGCAATGGCTATTTTTCGGCGGAGGAAGAGGCCAGCGTCTGCGAAGAGATCAATCGCTCGGGTGCCGATGTGCTTTGGGTCGGCCTTGGCGTTCCGCTGGAATACGAATTCTGTCTGCGCAACAAGGCAAGGCTGAAAGTGGGTTGGATCGTGACGTGTGGTGGCTGCTTCAATTTTGCGGCCGGCGACTATGTCCGCGCGCCGCAATGGATGCAGAAGATCGGCCTCGAATGGCTGCACCGCCTATGGCGCGAGCCCAAGCGGTTGTTCTGGCGCTACCTCGTCACCAATCCGATCGCGATCGCCATGCTGCTGCTGAGCACCGGCAGCGCACAGTCCATATATACCCAGCCCTAGAGGTGGTCATGCTCGCCGGTGCACAACAGGCACTTCCCTTCCTCCAAGAAGGCGATTGGCTGCGAGTAAAGGCGCTTCTGCGCACTGGTTACCGCTACAGCCTGTCCGTTGTCGGCCCGGTTACGGTCTCGGCCGCGCACTTCATCGCGTCGCTGATTTTTCTACGCCTGTTGCAGGCCGATGAGTTCGGCCAGTTCTCGTTTCTCCTGATCATCGTGCCGTTCTGTCTGGGCGCGGCCGGCGCACTGCTCGGCGCGCCGGCGTCTCTGACGCGCGGCAAGGACGAAGACACGGCGGCGGAGGAATCGCCACGCTGCACAAGGCAAGCCGGATCATCTCGGGCGTCGCCGGCCTCGTAGTGGCCGCGCTCATGTTCTCGACACATGCCGGAGCGGGGGAGGCGGCCCTGTTTGGCCTCTACGGCGTGGGGGCGACGTTGCGCGGCTTCGCCCGCAGCCTTTCCAACGTTCACGCCAAGCTCAAGCGGGTTGCGGCTTCGGACATCACCTATGCGGTACTGCTGGTGAGCGGCTTGGTGATTCTCATCGCCTTCGGCCGCCTGACCATGTTCCACGCCGCGGCCGTCTTCGTCCTGTCGGTGATTGTGAGCTTCCTGCCGTTCGGGCCGGCCTATGCGCGCGAACTGGCGTTGGCCGTGAAAGCGCGGAACCTCAAACGCTATCTGCCCATGTGGCGGGACGTGACGCGCTGGTCCCTGCTGGGCGTGGTTTTGACCGAACTGACCGTCAATGCGCATGCCTATTTCGTGACCTTCATTTCCGGGCCCAAGGCATTCGGCCTGCTGGCGCTTGGCGCCCTCTTCATGCGGCCGGCATCGCTCGTCTTGTCGGCGCTGCCCGACATCGATCAGCCGGTGATGACCCGCCATCTCGCCCATGGCGACGTCAAGGGCGCGGTGCGGGTGGTTAACGAATTTCGAACGGCGTCCGGTGCAGTCTTGATCGGCACTATTGCTCTGTCGGTCGTCCTCGTGACTTGGTTCCCGCATCTCTTCCTGAAAAAGGGCTATGACGAAACCGACGTCTTGGCCGTCCTGGCCCTGTGGATCGCGATCACTATCGCCCGTGTCATCCGCACGCCGGAAGCGGTATTCCTTCAGGCAACGGGCAGCTATTCGGCGCTGGCGCGTGTCAGCGCTTGGTCGAGCGTGACGTCCCTTGTCGTGACCTTCGTTCTGTTGTGCACGCTTGGTCCGATTGCCTCTTTGGGCGGCGTTTTCGCGGGGGAGATTGCGATCATGGTGGGGATATTCCCGCTGGCGCGCGCGTGGAGAAGGCAGCATGCCTGAGATCGTCGTGGCCATCCCGACGTTTCGCCGTCCGCGCAGCCTGTCGCGGCTGCTGGGTGCCCTGGAGAAGATCGAGGCCGACGAGCGTCTCGCTGTCGTCGTCGCCGACAACGATGCCGAACACCATGAGGGCTACGATCTGTGCCAGACGCTTTGTGCGCAGGGCTATCGCTGGTCGCTTGATCCCGTGATCGCGCCAGAGCGTGGAATCGCGCAGGTGCGCAACGTCCTAGTGGAACGCGCGTTGGCCTATCGCAACGCGAGCTTCGTGGCGATGCTCGACGACGACGAGTGGCCGTCGCCGCAATGGCTGAACCAGTTCCTTCGCGTGCAGGCGCTGACGGGCGCCGATGCCCTGCAGGGTTCGATCTTGTTCGAGTTCGAGACGGCGCCGCGCGCCTGGGCAGCCGGTTTCGACGGCGTGACCTCGATCCGTCGTCCCACCGGGCCGGTGCGCCTGCTGGAGGGCGCGGGAAACATCTTCCTGACGCGCGGCTGCCTGGAGGGCCTGGAACGGCCATGGTTCGATCCGGCATTCGCGCTGACCGGCGGCGAGGATCGCGATTTCTTCGAACGGCTGGCGCACGCCGGCAAGCGCTTTGCCTGGGCGGATGAAGCCACGGCCCACACCGTCGTGCCGGCTTCGCGAACCAGCCTGAAATGGACGCTCGAGCGCGCCTACAGCATCGGCAACACCGACATGCGCATTTTTCTCAAACATCATCCGACGCTTGCCGCCCGTACGCGGGAGTTTGGCAAGATCCTGCTGGCGCTCTTGTTGTCGCCGATCTTGTTGGTCATCCTTGCGGCTGTTCCGAATCGCGCCGTCGATGCGCTGCGTAGGATTTCCCGGAATGTCGGGAAGATCACGGCGCTCCTTGGCCGGCATTACAACGAGTATGCCGTAACGCATGGCGAATGATGGTCTGGCCGACAGTGTGATACGCGCCCATCAGGCGACGTGGATCGACGAGGCTGTATTCCTTGCCTTCCTGCTGTTGGCGTTCGTGGGGCTGACGCCTTTCGCCGTGCCACCGCCGACGCTCAATCCGATGGCCAGCGGGCTCAATACGACGGGCGCGGGCGATCTGGCACGCCAGATTTGCTATCTGGTGGTCTTCGCCGCCATCGTCCTCGGAGCCTTCCGCAATCGGGGATTGCGGGCGCTTTCGACGGTCCCCATCCTGCTGGTGCTGCTCCTGGCATGGTGTGTGTTGAGCGCCACCTGGGCGGGCGAGCCGGGGGTTGCGGTCCGCCGCGCCGGACTGGCGGTCATCCTCGTCGCGTCGGTCATGCTGAGCGTGGAAACGATCGGCGCCGAGCGCAGCCTCGCTCTCTGGCGCTGGGTGCTCGTGGGCGTTATGATCGTGAATTTTGTCTCCATCCCCCTGATCCCGCAGGCCCGACACCTGCCGGGTGAAGCCGATCCCAGCCTGGTGGGCGACTGGCGTGGACTTTACGATCACAAGAACATTGCTGGCTCCGTCACCGCGATGACCACAATCATCTTCTTGTTTACGCCGCATCTGTCGTCCGGATTGTTCCGAAAATTGCGGGATTGGACGATTGTCGCCGCGGCGATCGCCTTCACCGTGATGACGCGTTCGAAATCGTCGCTCGGTTTGATGGTGATCGCGCTCGCCATGGGCGCGGTCTATCGCTGGGCCTGGAAAAGGGAATTGGATCGTACCATCGTCGTCGTCGCGGGTCTGGTCCTGGTGGTTGTGGTCACGGCTTTCCTTGTCGCGGATCAGGGCGCGATCACACGTTTTTTTGAAGATCCCGACGACCTGACCGGCCGCACCGCAATCTGGCAGGCGGAAATAGCCTATATCCACGATCATCCGCTTTTCGGCGCGGGATTCGGGACCTTCGCCGACACCGGCGGTCTGTCGCCGCTGCACAATTACGTCGGCAATGGCTGGGTCAGCGAAGTGAGCCACGGCCACAATGGCTATCTGCAGTTGCTCGTGACCATCGGAGCGATCGGGTTCGTGCTCGCGATTGCGAGTCTCATCGTGACGCCCACGATTGTGTTCTGGGAGCGCGACGGCGACCTCGATATGAAGGCGCTGCTCTTTGCGCTGTTCGTGTTCCTGGTACTGCACAATTTCATGGAATCCGATTTCTTCGAAGGCGACGGTGTGACCTGGGTTGGCTTCCTGCTGATGCTTGCCATGCTTTACAGCCCGGGGCGCCGCGGAGAAATGCAATGACGCCGTTTTTCTCGGTCGTTGTGCCCGTATATAACCGCGCGGCGATCCTCGGCAAAGCCTTGCGATCCGTGCTGGCGCAGACGGAGCAGGATTTTGAAATCGTCGTGGTCGACGACGGATCCGCGGATCGGCCCGTGCGTACCGTGGCGGAGATCGGCGATCCGCGTATCGTCTTCATCCGCCAGGAAAATCGCGGCGGCGGCGCGGCGCGCAACACCGGCATCGACGCGGCGCGCGGACATTTCGTCGCTTTTCTGGATTCCGACGACGAGTTTCTGCCCCATCATCTCGCGACCATGCGCAGGCTCATCGAACGCGTGTCGCGCACCGCCGGTTATGCGCGGATCATTGTGGACCGAGGCGAAGGACGTACCTTCGTCAAGCCGCCGCGCGCCATCCGCGAAGGCGAGGACATGGCGACCTATCTTCTCTGTGATCGCGGGTTTGTGCCCACGAGCACCATCGTTGTGGAGCGCGCGATGGCCACTGCTGTCCGCTTTCACGAGAATCTCGCCGCCGCGGAAGATACGGATTTCGCCATCCGTCTGACGCTGGCGGGCGTCCGTTTCGTCATGGCGGAAGAACCGGGTGTGCACTGGCAGGATATTGGTGATCCCAACCGCCTGTCGTCCGGCCGCAAGAGCGCGACCATGCTGCAATGGATCGAAGAGCTAAAGCCGCAAATTCCGACCAAGGCCTATTACGGCTGTCTCGGTTGGGCCTACGCCAAATACGTGGCCACGCAAGACCGCTTTGCCGCGTTGAAACTCTATCTATCCGCCGTCCTGCACGGCTGCTATCGGCCGTCCTTGGCGGGGATCATCTTCCTGCAGATATTCTTGTCGGACGGTGCCTATCGCAGGCTGGCCGACACCGCCGTCGCACGGTTTGGCGCCGGCCTTCGCCTGCATCCGAACGACTAAGCGGCGCGGGCCATCGCGTTGGTGCTGAGCTTGCGTGCCAGATGCGCCGAGAGCCGCGGCGCCGCGAACTCCGTTCCAACCATGAAGCGCATCAGGGGGCCGAAGCTGTGCACGGCGGCTGGACCGACAACATAGAGCCCCGCCAGCGAGGTCTCGAAGTTATCGGACAGGACAGGTACGCCTTTGACAGAGGAGATATGTGCGCGCATTTCCGCGTTCAGGAATGGAAGCTTGGCAAGATCGGGGCGATAGCCGGTGGCCGCGATCACATGGTCGACCGCGAGGGTCTGCGTCGTTCCGTCGTCGCCGGCGATCCCGAGCGTGACGCGGCCGCCATTCCTGACCGCATTTTGCAGCGTCTGCCCCATGATCGCAGGAATCTGCCCCTCGATGCGCTGGCGCATGAACCAGCCTGGTGCCGGCCCCAGATGGCGTTTGACGATCCGCAAGCGAAGATGTTCCGGCAGGCGGTGAAACAGCAGCGGCGCGTTCGCGTAGATGAAAGAGTGCCAGCCCTGGCCGATGCCGCTGGGCGGACGCTGGATGTAGGACAGCAGCGATTCCTTGGTGGCGTCCGGAGCGTCGTGGAACACGATCGACAGCGCACGCGCGATGATGCGCACGTTGGCGCCTTTCTCGTGCAGCGCAGCGGCAATATCGATGGCGGATGCGCCGGCACCAAGCACAATCACGTCGCGTCCCACAAACCCGGAAACGTCGTGATGATCATAGCTGTGTGAGCAGATGTCCGGCGCAAGCGCTGAAAGCAGCTCCGGTATGTGTTTGAACCAGGTGATGCCGACGGCCAGCACGACCAGCTTTGGCCGGCAGATATGCCCGTCTTCCAGCGTCAGGCGGTAATCCGCGCCGTCCTTGTCGAGCGATACGATGCTCTGATTCTCGAGCATGGGCACGTAATGCGCCTGGAACGAGTCCGCATAAGCGACAAAATCTTCAAGGCGAACCGGCTGGTGGCGATTGGCATAGGTCACACCATGCCGCACGCAATGCGCTGTCAAGGTCGAGTCTTTTGCGGGTGCTTACAGGTTCGACGCGAACCCGTCGGATTTCAGCATCATGCCCTTTGGCATGTGGTCTCGCCACGTGCTCAGCTTCTTCCCGAAGATGCGAAAATTGACGCCGGTGGCGACGAGATGGGCCGCAAGCGACAGCCCGTAAGGGCCGGCACCGATAATGGCAACGCCACAGGTTTTTTTGCATGTTCCTATCCAGCCGCCGTCCCGATTTGGCACAAATTTCAAAACGGAGTGGGGCAGCCGGCCCTTACTGCGCTTCTGATGTGCGTTCTCGATATTGCATGCTAGGCGTTTATCGATGGTTGACCGTCGCGCCTTATGTTTCGGCGGATGACGCAGCGAATCCTTCTGACGACAACCGTCAAATGGCCTTCTGCTGCCTATCTGGCAGGCGCTTTCGCATCGCTGGGCTGTCCGGTTGAGGCGCTGTTCCCGCATGGCCACGTCTTGGCGGTCAGCCGGCATTTAAGCCGTTCCCATGTCTACCATCCATTGTGCCAGGCGGCGTCGTTTGCCGCGGCGATCGCGGCGGCGAAGCCGGATCTGATCATTCCGTGCGACGACCGCGCGGTCTCGCTTCTCTTGTCGCTTCACGCATCGGCGCCCGAACTATCGGCACTGCTGGAACGCTCTCTCGGCAGATCGGCCTCCTATCCGGTGATGATGGCGCGGAGCAGTGCCATTGCGGCGGCGCGTGCTGCCGGCGTCCTGGCGCCTCTCACCATGCCTGCGGCGGATGAATCCAAACTCGTGCGCGCCTTAGAGACGGTTGGTCTGCCGGCAGTGCTGAAGACGGATGGCAGCTGGGGCGGCGGCGATGTCGTCGTTGTGCGCACGCCAGGCGAGGCTGTTTTGGCCTTCCGCAAGCTGGCCGCTCCGCCGTCGCGGCTGCGCAGCGTAGCACGGGCAATACTCCGCAAAGACGCTCATTTTCTGCATGCAGCGTATCGACCTCGTGCGGCGGCAGTTCATCTGCAGCAGTTCATCAAAGGTCACCCTGCTACCAGCGCCGTTGCCTGCCGTGATGGAGAAGTTCTTGCAGCGATCCATGTCGACGTTGTGGCTTGGCAAGGTGCAACCGGTCCAGCCTCGTTGCTCAAGCGCACGGACTGCAGCCGGATGGATGACGCGGCGCGCCGCATCGCGCGGCATTTCGGGCTCAACGGTTTGCAAGGGCTGGATTTCGTACGAGACGAAGAGGGCGCCCCGCATCTTATCGAGATCAATCCGCGGGCGACCCGGATTTGCCATCTGGCGCTCGGCGAGGGGCGCGATCTGCCGGCGGCGCTGCTCGGCTTGGCGCCGCGTCCTGCCGCGACCGACAAGCAGTTGATCGCGCTTTTCCCCCAGGAATGGGTTCGCGACCCGTCAGCATCGTCGTCCTCGGCGGCCTATCACGACGTGCCTTGGGACGATCCGGCGGTCGCCGCCGCCTGCGGCGGCCGGGCGCCATCTGCGGCGCCAGCGGAAGCCAACCCGCTTGACGCCGCGCCGCCTCGGCCCCCGCGTTCCGAATCTTAACAATCCGATGCCCCGTCAATTGCCGGATTCTCGGTGCCTCACGGCCCAGAAATGTTTAAGGATGGCCGCGGCGTTAACCATTCGTCAGCGGAAACAGGGGTAAACCGGCCAAAAGGCGCTGAAGGAAGGCTCGAAGCCGACCGGAAGCAGAGGTGATCATCCCGGTCCATGGCCATCGACAGAACCGTGCCAAGCTTGACGTCTTCCGCCGCGACCGGTTCCGGGGAAGTGTCGTTCGGGCTTGCCGATTTGATGCGCGTGCTCCGCGAACGCCGCGTCCTCATCCGCAATGTTGCGATCGCGGTCAGCGCCTTGACGTTGCTGGTCGTGATGTTGCTGCCGACGCTCTATTCGACGTCAGCCGTCGTCATGCTCGAACAGCGCAAAAACAACGTCGCTGATCTGTCTTCCGTATTGTCCGCGCTGCCGACCGACCCGTCGTCGGTGCAAAACCAGATACAGATTCTGTCCTCGCGCGACCTCGCGGAGCGCGTCATTGGCAAGCTGAAACTTTACAACGACCCAGAATTCAATCCGGCCTTGAACAAGGGTGGTCTTCCAGGGATCGACGATCTCCTCCGTCTGCTTCACCCGTCGAAGATGGTGCCCGGTCGTGACCGCGTCGACTATGAGCGCGACGCGATCGTCAGCAATTTCCTCAATCATCTGGATGTCAGCGCGCTTGGGTTGTCGACGTCGATCACGGTGAAGTTCACCTCGCGCAATCCCGCGAAGGCTGCGTTGATCGTCAACACGCTCGCGGACGCCTATACCGAAGACCAGGTCGACATCAAGATCGCCGCGGCTCGCAAGGCCACGCAATGGCTGACGGATCGCATGCACCAGTTGGCACAGCAGGTCCAAAGCGAGCAGAACGCGGTCGAACAATACAAGGCGGCGCACGACCTCGTGGATTCGGGACAGGGTAATTCGCTGGTCGACCAGCAACTCGTCGCCATTAACGCACAGCTCGTCGCCGCCCAATCGGATCTGGCCGAGAAAAAGGCAACCTATGACCGCGTCGAAGCGCTGGTGCGGACCGGCAATACCGGAGACGTCTCGCAGATCGTCGCGTCGCCGCTGATCATAAAACTACGCACGCAGGAAGCCGACCTCGTTCGCCAGGAGGCCGATCTCGCAACGCGTTACGGGCCGAATTTTCCCAAGATGATCGCGATCCGCATGCAGAAGCGCGATCTTGAAGACAAGGTCGCCCAGGAAGTGGCGCGCATCGCTGGATCGATCGCCAACGACATGGCGGTCGCCCGTGCCCATGTCGACTCGATCGAAGCGAGCTTGGCGCGCGTCGAGAAACAGGCGTCGAGCGACAACCTGGCGCGAGTCAAATTGAACGCGCTGGAAGACAACATGGCTTCGACGCGCACCATGTACGAATCCTTCGTGTCGCGTCTGCGCGCCACGCAGTACCAGGACAACCTCGACAATCCCGAAGCGCGCGTTATTTCCCGCGCGCCGCTTCCGAGCCCCCCCAGCTCTCCGCATCGCCTTCTGTTCTTCCTGGCGTCGATTCCGGCCGGGCTCATGCTGGGCGTTCTCTCGGCGCTGCTGGCCGAACGGCTCGAGGTCCCTGTGCCCTGCTGCGATTTGCGCGAAGTCCGGATTGCGCCCGTCACGGCGCGACCGGCTCCTGCCTTCGCGCTGCCACCCGTTCTGGCGGAGTTCCCTGCGACCTCCGATATGCGTGCGGCCGATTTCGTCGTCGACAGGCCGGACGCCCCCTACAGCCGCTCCTACCAGTCTCTGTTGGCCCAGGTAGCGCCGGCGTGGCCCGGCAAGGGCAAGATTATTGCCCTGACCTCCCCCGGCCCGGACGTCGGAAAATCGGTGATCGCGCTTGGACTGGCGCGTGCGGCAGCGCGGCAGGGCCTGCGAACGGTCCTCTTGGACGGAAACTTCGATCATCCGGTCATCGCACCGGCGATGGGCTTCCGCACGATCTCGGCGGGGATCGGTGACCTTCTGGCGGGCTCGCAGCCCTTGTCGCGCGTACTGGTCAGGGACCCAAGGTCGGCGGCCTACCTGCTGTCGGCGGCGCGGCCCATGGGGCCGGCCCAAATGCTCTGGACGGCACCCAAGATGGCGGAACTGCTTGGCTATTTCAGGCGGACCTGTGACCTAGTCGTGATTGACTCTACTCCCGTTTTGACCGCCGGGGATATGACTTTTCTCGCGCGATTGTGCGATCAGGTCGTCCTGGTCACGCACGGTCGGGCGCCTCAATCCGTTCTGGAAGGCGCCACGCGTGCGCTGGCGGCAAGCGCCGCTCCCGCGACCGGTCTGGTTATCACTCGCTAGCTCGACTTGACTTTCGACCAAGGCGGCGGTTGATACGCGGCTTGTTCGAGTAAACCATCTTACGAAATATTTACATTGAACCGTCCGCGGGAAATACGCTACGCGGAGCACCCTAGGGCCTCATTCTCTGGCGCCGCCAAACTCCACTTCGGTAACAAAGTGAACCCCACATGAGCGAAACGTCCTCTTCCGCGCTGACGCGCATGGGCAGTGCCCTCGGCGGCATGTCGCCCGTGGTGCGGCGCCTGATACTAGTCCTCGTCGTCCTCCTGCTGGGCGGTGTCGCCGGTTGGATCGGTCGCGGTGTCTTGGCCGGTCCCGACGACGTTCCGACCGTGAGCGTCTACCAGGATTGGCACCTGCTTTGCCCGGCGCTCAAGACCAAGAACGGATCCTGCGAGATCAGCCAGGACGTCTTCGAGCAGGGCGGCGGACAGCGCCTCGCACGGATCATCATGGCGAAGAACAAGGACAAGAGCATGGTGATGTACGTCACTGTGCCGCTTCAGGTCCTTCTCGAACCGGGGTTGGGGCTCAAGCTCGGCACCGATCAGGTCCGCGTTTTCCAATACAAGACCTGTACGGAAGAAGGCTGCCTCGCGGTTATTCCCGTCGACGATCAGATAATCGCGTCGCTCGGCAAGGCGCAGGACGGCGGGATCGACGTCGCCCAGCCTGACGGCAAGGCCGCAGAGCTGCCCTTCTCGATGAAGGGCTATACCGATGCCTACAAGGCATTCCAGAACAACGAAGCTAAGCGCAAATCCTGGTGGCGGAGATTGTGGTCATGAAGTCGGTCCGTTTGCGGTTCGCAGGTCTCATCGTCGGCCTTGCGGCGTTCTCTCTTCTCGCGACACCGGGTACGGCTGCGCCTGCCGCCAAGCCTGCGGCAAGCAGTGCGCCGGCTCAGGCCGCCGCCAACAAGCCGGTCCAACCTGACGTGACGCAGGAGTTCGGCGATTGGACCGTGCGCTGCTATCCGATTTCTTCGCCGGCACCCTGCGAAATGATCGAGATGCTGGTGAACAAGAAGACCGGCCGGCGCGTTCTGGGCGTGGTGCTCGTCTATAATACGTCGAACAATCAGCACGTGATGCAGATCGCGCTGCCCTTGGGTGTGATGTTGCAGAACGGCGCGGTGCTCAGCTCCGACACATATACCTCCGGTGTCCTGCATTTCCGTCTTTGTGACATCCAGGGCTGCTATGTGGTGGCACCGCTCGACAGCGGCGCCGTTGACCAACTGTCGAGGGCGACCAAGGCGGAAATGCAGATCGTCTCCGTCGAGGGCAAGCGGTTCAACATCGCTTTCTCGCTGAAGGGCTTCACCTCCGCGCACAACGCGCTTCTACAGTTGGCGCGCCAAAAGGCGGCCGGCGGCTCCACGTCGTCCAGCGCGCCGACGGACAGCAAGAAACCCTAGACGTCGCCTGAATAGGCTATCGGTTTGGCGAGACGCCCGATGTCATGTCGAGCGGCTCGCGCATTTTCGTTCTGGTTTTGTACCGTTCTGCGGGGCTCTCGCGATG
>DAIDUA010000213.1 GCA_027456965.1 Alphaproteobacteria bacterium
CGCGGACTATGCAGTAAGGGCGCGTGGACAGAATCCACGCGCCCTTGTTCATAAATCCTGTGAAATGGCTGAACGGCTACTTCATGTGCGCCAGATTGGCGTTGGCGAAATCCCAATTCACGAGCTTGTCGAGGAAGGTCTTCACGTAGTCGGGCCGCCGGTTCTGGTAGTCGAGGTAATAGGCGTGCTCCCAGACGTCGACGGTCAGCAGCGGTACCTTTCCGTGGACCAGAGGTGTGTCGGCATTGGCCGTGGTCGTGACTTCAAGCTTGTTGCCATTCAGCACCAGCCAGGCCCAACCGCTTCCGAACTGACCGACGGCTGCCGCCGTGAAAGCCTCAGCGAAGGATTCGTAGCCCTTGAAGTCTTGGGTGATGCGCTCAGCGATCGCGCCACACGGCTTGCCGCCGCCGTTTGGAGCCATCGAGTGCCAGAGGAAGGTGTGGTTCCAGACCTGTGCTGCGTTGTTGAACAAGGCTTTCTTGTCCGGGTCTTTTGCCGCGATGGCGATCAACTCTTCCAGGCTCTTGTCGGCGAGTTCGGTGCCAGCGATCAGCTTGTTGGCATTCGTGACATAAGCTTGGTGGTGCTTGTCGTGATGGAACTCCAGCGTCGAGGCGCTGACGTGCGGCGCTAGTGCGTCTTTTCCATAAGGAAGCTCAGGCAGTTTGATGGTCATGATTTTCTCCGCATACACGTTGCTGGTGCCGTCGGGCGCCCTGCCCACCGTCGCGACGGTAATCACTGCTTACAGGCGGCATATCCCGATTTCAACGGCGAATGCCTCGGCCGCCTTCCACGAACCGGTCTGGGTGCCGAAAGGGCCTGCCCACCGCCGACCATCATGCCGATATCCCTCATAAAGGGACTTGGCGACGCATTTGCAACCTCATTTTAACCAAATCCACTGAGTGTAGGCACGGGAGAGCACCGGTTCGAAGGGAGTGCTGGGAGAATGCGCAAATCCGGTGCCTTGGCGGCCGACAGGGAACTGTTGCCGCTCATTCCTGGGAGCGCGCTTGGTGCTCTATTCAGGCCGTTGTCTTTCCTCCTGGCCGAAGGAGGGGACATTCGCTTGGCCGTTGACTCTGTCAACACCGCGAACGTCTATGGCTGCCGTCCTTATCCTTGTCCCGGGACGCTCGCCTTTTCGTCTTCTACGGCGACGTCAATATCCGAACGGGCCTATCAACGCGCCCGTCATGCGCGCAGCGAGTTGATAGAGGCCGCTATATCGCTTGGCCTGACCGTCGCGTTCGACTGGCGCGTCGAAGCCATGCGCGATTCATTACGGTCGTTCCTTGGGGTGGACGCCGCAGAGGTTGTGTTTTCGCCCTCCGGCACGGATTCCCAGTTGCACGCGCTTTTCTTCGCCCGCCAACTGCTGGGCGGACCGGTGGCCAGTGTCGTCGTCGCCGCCGATCAGACTGGCAGCGGTACGGCGCACACCTGCCGAGGCCGGCATTTCTCGGATCGTACGGCGCAAGGGCGAACCGTCACGAAAGGAGCGCCTATCGCACGCATGACGGAGGAGGCGACAAGCGTCGGCATTTCGCTGTTTTCCGAAGACGGCGCCATGCGCACGGAAAAGGACATCGATGCCGCGGTGGTCGAGGCGGTAGGGGCGCAAATTCGTGCTGGCCGCAAGGTCATCCTGCAGGCGATGCATTCTTCGAAACTTGGATGGTGCTCGCCATCTGATGCTTGCCTGCGGCAAGTATCCTCGTGCTGGCCGAAAGACGTGCAAGTCGTGATCGACGCATGCCAGATGCGGGTGGGCCGGCCACGTCTCCGCAATTATCTGGACCGCGGCTATGTCGTGCTGCTGACTGGATCAAAGTTTTTCACCGGTCCGGCATTCAGCGGTGCTTCGCTCTGGCCGCAGGCACTTTCGGACCGCATCGCTGCGATGGATACGCCGCCGGATGGGTTGGCGGATTATGCGACGCGGTTCGATCTGCCGCTGCAATGGTCCGCGGTTCGCTCCGCTCTGCCGTCCGAGCCGAACTTTGGACAATGGCTGCGCTGGGAAGCCGCGCTGGAAGAAATGGGCGCGTATTACGCACTGCCGGAATCTTTTCGGCAGTCAATACTGACCAGGTTGGCCGAAGAGGCCCATGCGGCGATCGCCTCTTCGCAATACCTGGAATTGCTGATGGGGCAGGGCGTCGATACGGACGACATGTCCGCCACGATCTTTCCGTTTTTTGTCAGACGCGGAGACCGCACTCTTGGCCTCGACGAGATGACGAAGATATATCATATGCTCAACAGCGATATTTCCGGGTCTCTGCCGGCGGCGGCGACGGATAGCGTGCGCGCGCTGGCGCGCCTCCACTGCCATATCGGCCAACCCGTCGCTTTGCCAGCCGGCACCGTTCTGCGCATCAGCGTTGGTGCGCGCACGTTGACCGAAATATGGTCGGATGACCAACACGCTGCCGAAAGAAATATCTGCGCCGTCGTCGACGAGATCGGCACGGTCGTGAAGAAGATAGAGCTGATCGTCGCCGCCAATCTTGCGAGGCCGTCATGAGTGCCGCCGAAGTGTTTTGCGCCGACCGTATGGGTATCGCGCGATTGACAAAAATGGCCTTCGACGGCGTCAACCTGCGTCCCCTCTGGCACGAGTTGATGGCCAAGGCCAGCGACGATGTACGGGGCGCCGGGGTTGGGATGGACTTGTCCGTCATTGCCCAGTTGCTGGGTGATCAAGGAACCGGCTTGGCAATCCAGAAGGAAGTTCTCGGCTATCACCGGCTGTATCGTTCGCCGTGCGCCGCACAAACGCCCGATCTGCGGATACTGGCGCTGGCTGCGGAAATGGACATTGGCGGGAACACGCCCATCGAATTCCTGCTGGAAGGTTCCAGGGTCGAATTGACGACCCTGTATGTTGTTCCGGGCTCTCCTTTGCCGTCCCCATTGCCTGCGCACGATGTGGCTATTGTGGTGGCGCCGGACGACGACAAGACGCAGGAGACCCTCGATGAAATCGAACGCATGGTTGCCAAATGGCCGTGCAAAATCCTCAATCCGCCGATGCGGATCCGTTCCTTGGATAGGGACCGCCTCTACCGGCTGTTGACGTCGATCCCCGGTCTGGAGATACCCATGACCGCCCGCCTGGCCCGTGCCGACTTGGCGGCGCTTGACGAAGCCAGTCTCTCGCGCTGGCTTGACGATGGGGCGTTCCCGCTGATCGTGCGCCCCACCGGTTCGCACGCCGGCCGTGGTCTTGCCAAACTCAACACCGCGTCGGACATCGCCGAATACCTTGCGGAGCGGCCGGAAGCAGAATTCTTCGTCTCCCGGTTCGTGGATTATGCGAGTGCGGACGGACTGTTCCGCAAGTACCGCCTTGTCTGCGTGGACGGCGTGTCCTATGCGTGCCATATGGCGGTTTCGGACGAGTGGAAAATCTGGTATCTGAACGCCGACATGATGCTGAGCGAAGCCAAGCGCGCCGAGGAGGCGCACTTCATGGCGACGTTCGACGGCGAATTCGCGGTGCGTCACGCGCGGGCGCTGTCCGAAGCGATCAAGCGGATCGGGCTGGATTACTTCCAGATTGACTGTGCCGAAACGAAAACGGGTGAACTGCTGGTGTTCGAGGCGGACAATACGGCCATCGTCCACAACATGGATTCGCCGGCCGTCTTTCCCTATAAGGCGCCGCAGATGCACAAGGTTTTCGACGCGTTCGTGGCAATGCTATACGATCATGCTGGAAAGCCCCAGGCCTGCGCCGCGTGAACAAAGACAATCGCGATTCGAACGGTATTACGCTAGACCCCGAAAATTGGAGCGAGTTGCGGGCATTGGGGCATCGCATGCTCGATGACATGTTCGATTACATCGAGCACGTCCGCGAGCGGCCGGTGTGGCGTCCCATCCCGCAGGCGGTGCGCGATCACTTCCGCGCGGTGCTGCCGCATCAGCCGATCGGGGTGGAAGATGCCTACCAGGAGTTTTCTCGCTTTGTGGTCCCATATGCCACCGGCAACGTCCATCCCGGCTTTATGGGCTGGGTTCACGGCGGCGGCACGGCGGTCGGAATGCTCGCCGAAATGCTGGCCGGAGGATTGAACGCCAATCTCGGCGGACGCGACCACATGCCCATCGAAGTCGAACGCCAGATTGTGGCGTGGGCGCGCGAGATGTTCGGATTTCCCGAAGGAGCCAGCGGACTTTTCGTGACCGGAACCTCCACCGCCAACCTCCTTGCGGTTCTGATCGCGCGCACTGCCGCGCTGGGCCGGGCGACGCGGCAGACCGGCATCGCGGCGGAAAGCGCAAGGCTCCGCGCCTACACGTCTACCTCCGCCCATATCTGTATCTCACAGGCGCTGGAAATATCTGGCCTCGGAACCGATGCTCTGAGGAAACTCCCGACGGACGCGCGGTACCGCATGGACGTGGCGGCACTGCGCAAGGCAATTGCCGAGGATCGCGCGGCAGGACTGGAACCGTTCCTGGTCATCGGGACGGCCGGTACGGTCGACACCGGCGCCGTCGACAACCTCGCTGCGCTCAGCGAGATCTGCCGACAGGAGAAAATGCGCTTCCACATCGACGGGGCTTTCGGCGCGTTGGCCGTCTGGTCGCCGGAGCTCGCGCCACTGGTGCGGGGCATAGAACTGGCGGATTCCATCGCCTTCGATTTTCACAAATGGGGCCAGGTGCCCTATGACGCCGGCTTTTTGCTGGTCCGGGACGGTGAGCTTCACCGTGACACCTTCGCGTCGCCCGCCGCGTATCTGCGTCGCGAGACGCGCGGTCTGGCGGCCGGCTCGCCTTGGCCCAGCGAATACGGACCGGACCTGTCTCGCGGGTTCCGGGCGTTGAAGACCTGGTTCACCATGAAGACATACGGCACCGACCGGCTTGGCGCGGTGATCGCGCGGACCTGCGCGCTTGCCCGATATCTCGAACAGCGCGTTCGTGCCGAGCCAATGTTGGAACTGTTGGCGCCGGCGCAACTGAATATCGTCTGCTTTCGTTATCGCGCCGACGACACTCTCAACGCGAAGATCGTCGCCGACCTTCACGAGTCCGGAATCGCGGCGCCGTCGACCACGTCGATCAACGGCAGGATGGCGATCCGTGCCGCCTTGGTCAATCATCGCACCCAGATTTGCGATGTCGACGCGCTGGTTGACACCGTGATCCGGTTTGGGGCAGCTTCGGCGCCTCGCTGAAGTCTGCGTGTATTACGCCGCGCTGGTCGATCGGAATGTTTCGAGCCAGCGACGTACTTCGGACGGCCGTCCGCCGAACGACGTCCTGACGTGAAGGCCAAGACCGCCCCTCTCCGTCGCCACGCGAAAGCCGTCTTCGTCGGTCACATCGTCTCCGACGAATACAGGCACGCGGCCGGAAAACGGGGCGTACTTCATCAGTTCGCGCACAGCCGCGCCTTTGTTAAGGTCGCGATGGCGGATTTCAAACGCCATATGTGCCGGAAGGACCTCGAAGTCCCGAGGATTTTCGGCGACGATATTCTCAAACAGGCGCCGAACATCGGGGCCGTATAATGGCGCCTGGCGAAAATGCGCCGCAATGCTGTACGGCTTGTATTCGACGACTGTGCCGTTCCAGTGTTCGGCCGACAGGCGCACGCGTTGTTTCCATTCGTCCGGAACGGCGAATTCTGGCGGGGCATTGCGGATCACGCCGTCGGGCAGGCGCACCACCGCTCCGTGTTCGCCGGCGGAAGGTGGGTGCAGTGGCGCCATCAGTCTGTCTATGACATCGAGTGTACGACCGCTGACAATCGCCAGCGCGCCGCCCAGCCAGCGCCCGGTCGCCGCCAATGTCGGCGCGAGGGTGTCTGGAACTTTGACGGCGTCCGGGCTTTCGGCCAATTCGATCAACGTTCCGTCGATATCGAGAAATAGGGCCCAATCCGGACGTGCCTCCGGAGCACAAAACTCTGGTTGACTTATGTCCGTCCGTGCCATGGGGCCAGTCTCCACAATCATTCCGTCGCGTCAATCCAAACCGGAGATCATCAGGCTTGTGCTCTTATGAGGCCCGCGCGCAAGCGTGGCCCGCGACGGTCACGTGTGTTTTCTATGGAATATGTTGCCGGTGGCTATCCTGGTGCCATTATATCCTGCGCGAATGCTGTTGCTAATTCGTCTTGGCGCTCACGACATTCTGCGGGCGGCCATCCAGGAATGCGGTGATGTTGGCGGCCGAGGTTTCCACGATCCGGCCGACGGCTTCGCGCGTGTTGAACGCGCTGTGCGGTGTAACGATCACGTTGCGCATGCGCAGCAGCACGTGGTTCGCGACGAGATTCCGCAGATCGTGCTCCTTGCTGAAGATGGAGTGGATCAGCTCAGCTTCCTCGCGGATCATCGGCTCGTCCGGCAGTACGTCTAGGCCCGCTGCCGCGACCTTGCCGCTGGTCAAGGCCTGGATAAGCGCGCCGGTTTCGATCAGGTCGCCGCGCGACGTGTTGATGATGACGACACCGTCCTTCATGCGCGCGAAGGTCTCGGCACACAACAGGTGATGCGTCTGGGGCAGGGACGGCACATGCAGGGAGATGACATCCGCCCGGGTCAGAAGTTCGTCGAAGCTGACATAGACGAAGCCCATCTTGGACGCCCATTCGGCATCTGGCCTCACATCGAACGCCGCCACCTCCATCTCGAATCCCTTTGCGATCTGGATGACGTGGCGGCCAATGCTGCCGGTTCCAACCACGCCGAGCACTTTGCCGGCGAGGTCGAACCCCTGCAAGCCAAACGGCGAAAAGTGTCCGCGCTGGGCGCGCTCGATTGCTTCGGGCAGACGATGGCTGATGGCAAGAAGTAGCGCGAAAATATGCTCGGCGACCGTGTTCGCGCCGTAGGTCGGTACGTTGCACAGCGCAATTCCGCGCTCGCGGCAGGCCGCGATGTTGACGTGTTCGTAACCGGTGGAACGCGTGGCGATCAATTTCAGCTGCGGCAACTGGGCGATGACGTCGGCGCCGAGCTCCGAATAGATGAACGTCGAGACGATGTCGGCGTCCGCGTAATCCTTGGCGTTCGATGCGCGGAGCGGCTCGGCGGCGAAGGCCACCTCGTGCGTCGGCCGCAGGCGGTCGAATGCAGCGCGTTCCCGTTCTTCGGCTTCAAATACGACGACTTTCATTTCCTTGCCTCCAAAGCGGCCCGTCCCAGGCTCCGCAGACCCTATCGGCAGCATCTCCTGACCGCAACGAAACACGGAGGTCTTATCGTGGTGGAAGGCGATGGCCTTTCGCGAGCGCTAGGCCGTGCTGCGCGGCGATCCCCAGTTTGGAACTGCCGGCAATGTGCCTGGCGAGTTGCACGAAATGCTCTGCGATTTCGGGATGACCGACGACCGGAAGTCGCACATGCGGGCCAGATGCGGTTCCCAATCCGCGAGGCGCGCGGCGAAGACCGGGCCCAACCGTGTGTCATCCCGAACCCGCGTATAGAAAGTGCGGACCAGGCGCTCGGTCATGGCTTGGTCGATGCCGGTCTCGTTCAAGATCGCCCGGGCCATCCGGGAGCGACGGTCGAGAGCCGATATGTCGTGCATGAACACACCCTGAAAAAGGTATTTGTAATGCACATTTAAGGACGGAACGAGGTGTTGCCAATGCTTATTTCAAGGCTACGATATTTCGGCGGGTTAGGCAGCCTTCGATCCCAGTAGCCGGCGCATGCGCTGGGTGGTTCCAGGTTTCTTGAGGAGATCGGCGAGCGTATGCTTGTCCAGCACATCGAGAAAGGCGAGCAGAGCGTCCTCCAGCGGACCACGCAGACCGCATGCGGAGGTGACGACGCACCGGTTGCGGTCCTTGTCGAAGCATTCCACCAGTGCAAAATTATCCTCCGTCGCCCGGACTACAGCACCCAGACGGATGTCTTCCGGTGTTTTCGCCAGTCGCAGGCCGCCGTGGCGGCCGCGAACGCTGTAGACGAAACCGGTCTGAACCAGCCGTTGAGCCACCTTGGTCAGGTGATTGCGCGATATGGCATAACGTCGGGCGGTTTCTTCCACCGTGTGGATATCGTCCGGCTCCAGCGCCAGGAGCATGAGCAGGCGCAAGGCGAAATCGGTGTAAAGTGTCAGACGCATGATGGCCTCTCTGGTGATAAGATGCATATTATATACCACTAATAGCTGCCGGAATAGGGCTTTCTAGATGGCGACGGCGGGCCGGAATTGCCGGCCGCGACGGCTTGAACCGCGCTCCGCCGGGGCTAATCTTGCCTCGCCGACTCCGTGCGATCACCGATGACAAAAATCATGCTGCCTTGGGACCTCGACCGCGTCTTCGCAGACATGCCTCATGAGTTCTTCATGCGGATCGAGGCGCCCGTGGTCCTCGTTCAGTTGGGACTCGTGGTGGCTGCGGGCGCTGGGGCGTTCTGGTTCGGAATCCTGATCCGTCCCGTGCTGACGAAGATCGCGCTTCGACGCATGCCGCGGAACTGGGCGCCGACCTTCGTCCGGGTGTGCGCGTCGGTGACGCCGCCTTTGTTCTGGCTGTTCGTGCTTTGGCTCGCCGGTGCGGTCGCGAATCTGACGGGGACGGCGCTGCCGCTGGTCGAGGCCGCGACGGACCTCCTGCTGGCGTGGGTGTTCATCCGGCTACTGTCCTTTTTTGTCCAGAGCCCGCTGGCGTCCGCGACGATCTCCGGCGGCGCCTGGTCGATCGCTTCGCTGAGTATCCTGGGACTTCTCGATCCTCTGGTGAGTTATCTGGACGCGACGGCGATCCATCTGGGCAAGTACCGGATTTCGGCGCTGACGGCGGTCCATGCGATTTTCATCCTCGCGGTCCTGCTCTGGCTGACGACTCTGCTGTTCCGCTTCCTCCAGCGGCAGATCATGCGTTCGGCGTCGCTGACGCCGTCCCTGCAGGTTCTGTTCATCCAGCTTCTCCAGATATTCCTGCCGGCGTTCGCGGTCATCGTTGCCCTGCAGGCAGTCGGCGTTGACCTGACGGCGCTCACCGTCGTCTTCGGCGCCCTTGGCCTCGGTATCGGTCTGGGCCTGCAGCGCCTGGTGGCGAACCTTGTCGCCGGCCTGACCCTGCTGATCGGCAACACGATCAAGCCTGGGGACATCATCGAATATAAGAAAAGTTACGGTTGGGTCACGGCGATGGGCGCGCGTTACGTCACGCTGCGCACTCGCGACGGCGTCGAGCACCTTGTGCCGAACGACTACTTCCTGGAGAACGGCGTCGAAAACTGGTCCTATTCAGACGCAAGGCTCCGGCTCCATGTGCCTGTGGGAATCGCCTATGAGGCCGACCCTCACCATGCGATCGTGCTGTGTGTGGAGGCGGCGAAAAGCGTCGAGCGTGTGCTGAAGCGTCCGGAGCCGATCTGTCTGCTGAAGGAATTCGGCGACAGCACGGTCAATCTGGAAATCCGGTTCTGGATCGAGGATCCGCGAAACGGCACGACGAACGTGAAGAGCGAAGTCTTGCTTGGCGTCTGGGACAGCTTCAAGAAGGCTGGCATCACGCTTCCGTTCCCACAGCGCGACGTCCACATCGTTTCGACGCCGCGGCACGGCGGGACGGGGCAGCCGTGAGCGCCGCGGAGCCGCTGCTGGATCTGGCCTCGCGGCTTGGACTGGTCGCGGCGCTCAGCATTTTTCTCGGACTCGCCTTCGAGGAAACCTACAAGCGTGACGACCGCACCAGTCCCGGCGGCATTCGCACCTTCCCGATGCTCGCCCTGACCGGCGCCATGATGTACCTCGTCGAGCCACAGCATGCGCTGGCGTTTGTGGCCGGTCTCCTCGCGGTTGCGCTCTGGCTCTATGCCGCCCTGCAAGCTTCTTCGCAACGCAAGACTGGCACATCGCTCATGGTGCCGGCGAGTAATCTGCTCGCCTATGTGCTCGGTCCCGTGGCGCTCACCCAGCCTTATTGGGTCGTGATCGCCGTATCGGTATTTGCCGCACTGTTGCTCGGTGCGCGCGAAAAGCTGCATGGCCTGATTACGCGGCTGCCGACGGACGAAGTCTTTACCGCCGCGCAATTCCTCATTCTGGTCGGCGTCGTCCTTCCGCTCGTGCCGAACCGGCCGCTGATCTCGTTGGTCTCCCTGACGCCGTATCAGGTCTGGCTTGCAGTCGTCGCCGTCTGCGCTCTGTCATATC
>DAIDUA010000214.1 GCA_027456965.1 Alphaproteobacteria bacterium
AACCCCAGACCCTGAGATTGCACCTGTCCGTGACGCCTCGTCAATTTTCATAACAACGATTCTACACTGAAAATGGTGTTTTAATTCCGGCCGCCGCCCCTTGGTTGGCCTTTTCCCGTTCGGGCATGCTCGGAAAAGCACAGGGGCATTATGGGCTTACGCCCACTCTAAAACCCGGATTGTGGAACCCGTCAGTTCCAGCGGCCCCCGCCGAGGCTGAGGCGCCCGGCCCCGAGAAGCGCGACGGCAAGGCCGGTGGCGAAGAAGAACACCTCGGCTTCGAGCGCATAGCCGCCGCTTGGCGCCAAGGCTGCAATCCTGGGAAGCCCGGCCAGCAGCACGGCGACAATCATGTTGCCGGCGACGAGCAAGCCGCCGATGCGGGAAAACAGTCCGAGGATGATCAGGATGGGCGCGACCACCTCGCCGAGATAAACGCCATAGGCCACGGTGCTGGAAATGTTGTGCGCGACCAACATGCCGTCGATCGGGCCGAGCCCGTTCAAAAGCTTGTGGACACCGTGGAACAGCAGCAGCCCGCCAAGACAAAGACGGAGCAATAATTTTCCCAGATCTTCCGACATGAATCCCCCCACCACACGCTTAAGTGGTTGTTGTTCTGGGGGAACTATACCTCAATCCACGCGAAATTGGGAGGATTTGGGAGGCAGAGGCGAATAGGGCGCTGACTCTTCGGTAAATTTTGGAGCGGACGCGACGGAAGGTACGGCGCTATTTGCCGGGATGCGCCGGATTTTCGGACGCTCGGCGCGATGGCGGCTGACCTGCCCGTTCGACCTCTTGGGGTCGTATGCGCGGGTCTTTCCCCGCGGACGAAAGGGCGACGACGCTTCAAAGGCGTGGGTCGCTGCACCCTCGGCTTTTCTTGCGGGCTTCATCTCCGGCGGCGGGACGTCCGAAGATTTGCGGCCATGTCGCCTCATCCCGGCCGCGGGCACGAAGCTGACGCGCAAGCCTTCGACGATCATAAGAACGACAAACGCGACACCCAGCCCCGCGAGAATGCGGATTTGAATCGACTCCGCGCCCAACAACGCGAGCGCCTGATTCCACAATGCACCCCATCCGGCATGACTCATTGCCGACCGCCCCTTGAAACCCCGTCTACCAGTTTCAATAGTGCACGAAACAGGCCGTTTTCAAATGCTTTCCTGCGTGCGGGAAAACGCATAATCGTTTTGGGCCCATGTGCTCAGGAAGCGGGCAAAGCGGCTAGTTCTTGGGCGCGCTTATGGCCCCACGTCCGCGCCTATCGCGTCGCGAACAGACGCAAAGCCGTCGCGCGTCAGGCATTCCAGCAGTTCGCGTTTGACGCGCAGCAACAGGCCCGTGCCGCCATAGACCAAGCCGGTGTAAAGTTGGACGAGGGTCGCGCCGGCGCGGATTTTCGCATAGGCATCGGCGCCCGACGCGATCCCGCCGACGCCTATGAGAACGAGATTCGTACCGATGCGCTTGCGCATCTCGGCAAGCACCAGCGTCGAGGATGCGAACAGCGGCTTTCCGGAAAGTCCGCCTGTCTCGTTTGCGTGGCGGCTCTTGAGCCAGGGCGGCCGCGCCAGCGTCGTGTTTGTGACGATCAATCCCTCGATGCCGGCCTGCAGCACCACGCCCGCGATGTCATCCATCGCGTGCTCGTCGAGATCGGGCGCGATCTTGAGCAGCAGAGGAACTTTTTTTCCGGCGCGCGCATCAGTCAAGGTTGCGAGCAGCGCGCGCAACTCGTCGCGGTTCTGCAAACCCCTGAGGCCCGGCGTGTTGGGCGACGACACATTTACGGTGACGTAATCGGCGAACGGCGAAAGCCGCGCAAAGGTCGTGCGGTAGTCCGCGATGCGATCGGTACTGTCCTTGTTGGCGCCGATATTGATGCCAACGATGCCGTTGCGGCCGTGCGCCAGGCGTTCGGCGACGCGCTCCATGCCGTCATTGTCGAAGCCCATGCGGTTGATCACGGCGCCGTCCTCGCGAAGGCGATAGAGACGCGGGCGCGGATTGCCGGGTTGCGGACGCGGGGTCACGGTGCCGCATTCGACGAAGCCGAAGCCCATTCTGAGCATCGCCCGGAAGGCGCGCGCATTCTTGTCGAAGCCGGCCGCCAGCCCGACCGGATTGGAAAAGCGCAGACCGAGGGCGTCGACGGCCAGTCTCGGATCGTCCTTCGGCGCGCGCGGCAGGAAGACGCCGAATCTGGCCGCCAGTTCGAGCGTGGCGTGATGCGCCGTCTCGGGCGGCAGCAGGCGCAGAAGCGCAACGATGAGGTCGTTCACGCGCGCCCCCTAGACCAACCCCTACCAAGAGTGGTAATTCCTAATATCAGCACTTTATAGGAAGAATTGCCGCCCATCGGACCGCTTTCTTAGTTCACGCGTATCAGCGATTCGCCGTTTCCTCTATCGGACCACGTCGGAGGACACGCGCAAAGCTGCGTTTTGGCACAACCGGAAACGATCCAACGGAATCGAAATCATGCTGACCCACAAACAAATCTGGACCGCGATCGACGCGCTGGCGGCGAAGAACAGATTGTCGCCTTCGGGACTGGCGAAGCTCGCGGGTCTCGACCCGACGACGTTCAACAAGAGCAAGCGCGGCGCTCCGACCGGCAAGCTGCGCTGGCCGTCGACCGAGAGCATTTCGAAAGTGCTCGCGGCCACCGGCGCGAGCATCGAGGAATTCGTCTCGCTGATCAGCCGCGACGGCAGCGTGCGTGCGCACGTGCGGCTGGTGCCGCTGGTCGGCATGGCGCAGGCCGGCAACCGCGGCTTCTTCGACGACGCGGGATTTCCCGCCGGATCCGGCTGGGACGAGATTCCCTTCCCAGATCTTGCCGACGAGCACGCCTATGCGCTGGAGATCACCGGCGAGTCCATGCTGCCCGTCTATCGCGACGGCGACCGCATCATCGTCTCGCCCGCCGCCAATGTGCGCCGCGGCGACCGCGTGGTGGTGAAGACCAACGCGGGCGAAGTGATGGCCAAGCTGCTGACGCGGCTGACCGCGCAGCGCGTGGAACTGAAGTCGCTGAACCCGGCCTATGACGACCGCGCCTTCGCGCTGTCCGAAATCGCCTTCGTGCACCGGATCATCTGGGCGAGCCAGTACGGCCCTCGGTCTACGGATACCCCTCGTACTTCCGCACGCGCGCGACATAGGCGTCGTTGTCGCCGCTTTTGAGCAGCGCCAGAAGGTCGCCGGCGCGCTTCTGTATCAGCCGTTCATAGGCGGTGCCCGTCTTGCCGTTCGCGGCCAGATCGAGTGCAGCCTCTATCCGGTCGTGGAAACGATCCACGTCGTAGTCGGACAGCGACAGGGCGTATTGATAGCGTATGACGATGTTGTCCGGCGCCGTCTTGAACGACGCCGCGAAATCGGCCAGCCCCTGCTTGATCGTCGCGCCATAGAACCAGTCGGCCATGTCGGAGCCCGCGTGGTGCACGATGGCGATGTTCCAGCCGCCCAGCGCCGCCATCGTCCAGGGGCTGTTCGGATCGGCGGCCAGCGCCGCATCCAGCGCGTCTTTGGCCTGGCTCGGATAATTGTGCAATCGCGCGACGATGGGCCCGACGATGTGCTCCTTGAGACCGAGCGCGACGGCGAGATAGATCTGGGCGGAGGGCAATTTCGGGTCAGCGGCGATGGCCTGGCGGGCATAGGTTTCGGCGCGCTCCAGACAATCCAGACAGGGCTGATCGAGCGAAACCTCCTCGGCCAGCGTTGCCCGCGCGGCCGCCGCAAAGCCTTGCGCATCGTTCTCGGCCAGGCCAGCCTTGACCGCCTCGTCGTATTTTCCGTCGCTGTAGAGCCGGTCCGGCGGGCCCGCCCCCCAAGCCGGAGCCGCAAGCAGCAGCACGAGGACGAGCAGCCGCTTCATGCAGCCGTCACGAATTCGCCTGTCAATGCCCGGTCGATCAGCGCGGCCGTCTCCCGGCAGCCGAACAGCACGGCAAAGGAGCCGAAACGCGGACCGGCGCTCTGGCCGAACAGCACTTCGTACATCGCCCTGAACCAGTCGCGCAGCGGTTCGAAGCCGTGGCGCTTGCCGATCTCGTAAACCTCGAACTGCACCTTCTCGCCGTCGCGCTCGGCACCGAACGCCCGCAGCTTTTCGGCCAGGTCCGCGAGCGCGGCGCGTTCCTTGTCGCTCGGCGCGCGGTAGCGCTTCTGCGGCTTGACGAAGTCGTCGTAGTACTTGATCGCGTAGCCGACAAGCTTGTCGAGCCCGGGATTGCTTTCGGGCGTCGCCTGCGGCGCGTAGGACTGGATGAAACCCCACAGCACGTCGCGATTGTGGGCGTTGGAGGCGCTGACGAGGTTGAGCAGCAGCGCGAAGCTGACCGGATAGCGCTCGTCCGCCGGTTTGCCGCCGTGGATGTGCCAGACCGGACTTTCGAGGCGCTCCGCGGCGCTCATCTCCTTGCCGTGATAGGCCTCAAGCAGCGCGATGTATTCGTCGACCGCCTTCGGAATGGAATCGAAATAGAGCTTCTTGGCGGCGCGCGGCTTCTGGAACATGAACAGCGCCAGGCTTTCCTCGGTGCCGTAGGTCAGCCATTCGTCGACCGACAAGCCGTTGCCTTTGGATTTGGAAATCTTCTGGCCCTGGTCGTCGAGGAACAGTTCGTAGTTGAAGCCTTCGGGCGGCACCCCGCCGATGGCCCGCACGATCTTCGACGACAACTCGACGGATGAGATCAGATCCTTGCCGGCCATCTCGTAATCGACGCCGAGCGCCAGCCAGCGCATCGCCCAGTCCGCCTTCCACTGCAGTTTGACGTGACCGCCGGTGACGGGAAGTTCTTCTTTCCTGCCATCCTCCTCGAAGACGATGGTGCCGCGCCCGGCATCCCATTCCAGGATCGGCACCTGCAGCACCACGCCGGTCTTCTGCGAGATCGGCAGGAACGGCGAATAGGTGGCGCGCCGCTCCGGCCCCAGCGTCGGCAGCACGATGTCGCGCACCTTTTCGTAATGGCCGAGCACGGTGAGCAGCGCCTGATCGAAACGTCCGCTCCTGTAGCATTCGGTGGAACTCAGGAATTCGTAGTCGAAACCGAAGCGATCGAGGAACGCCTTCAGCCGGGCATTGTTGTGCGCGCCGAAGCTCTCATGCGTGCCGAACGGATCGGGAATCGCGGTCAGCGACTTGCCCAGATGGGCATTCAGCATGTCCTGATTGGGCAGGTTGGTGGGAACCTTGCGCAAGCCGTCCATGTCGTCGGAGAAGGCGAGCAGCCGCGTCCGGGCCCCAGACATCAATTGAAAGGCGCGCCGGACCCAGGTGGTGCGGGCCACCTCGCCGAAGGTTCCGATATGCGGCAGGCCGGAGGGACCGTAACCGGTCTCGAAAATGACGTCCCTGTCACCTCCCCGCTTCTCCATGCGCGCCAAGAGCTTGCGCGCCTCCTCGAACGGCCAGGCGTGGGCCTGAAGTGCTTCATCGCGCAGGGAAAGTGCCGGGCTGGATGCCATCGCCGTGTTGGAGCCTTAAGCGTTTGGAAAGACAAGGAAAGCTAGGCTTTAGCAAGGGATGCCGTCAATGTCTGTCGAACGTACCGCCGCCAGAGACTGCGACCGCCGCGTATTCGCCGGTCGCATCGACCTCCTGTACACGCTCGGCCGGCACTATCTCTCCCTCCCTTTCGCAGTCCTGTGCGTGCTGGCGAAGCTGTTCAGCGGCGGAGATCAGGGCATCCTGCCTTTCCTGCCGCTGGTCCTGCAGATCGTCGTCGCCGTCGCCGCCGAACAACTGACCACGGCCTACAAGCGGCGTTCGCCACACGACGATCCGCGCTATTGGGCCTGGCGCTATACCTTCGGCTCGGCTATCGCCGGAGCGACCTGGGGCATCGGCGTCTTCTTCTGGCTGGTGCCGGGGTCGTTCGTCGCCCAAGCCTAT
The DNA here is from genome assembly GCA_027456965.1 of Alphaproteobacteria bacterium. Classification (GTDB taxonomy): domain Bacteria; phylum Pseudomonadota; class Alphaproteobacteria; order Micropepsales; family Micropepsaceae; genus Rhizomicrobium. The sequence continues at coordinate 5,921 of DAIDUA010000214.1, forward strand.
CTCTGTCTCGCCTTCATGGGCATGACGGCGACCGAATTCATCGCCCGCTGCGCGCACCGGCCCGCCTATCTCGCCCATGCCAGTTTCTCGCTCGGCCCCTTGATCGTCATGCTGCTGATCCAGGGCGGGCTTTATCACGACCTGACGGCCATTCTCGTCTTCTGCTTCGGTGGCGCGCTCGTGAGTTATTGCAACGGCATGGCGCGGCTGCTCGACGAAAGCATCCGCCTCAAATTCGACAACACCGGACTGGTGCAGAAGCTGTCTGAGGAGAAGATCGAAGCGGAAGCCGCCCGTGACGCGGCCGAAGCGAGCGCCAACGCAAAATCGACCTTCGTCGCCAACATCAGCCACGAATTGCGGACGCCCCTCAACGCACTGCTCGGCATGGCGCAGCTTCTCGAACGCGCCGAACTTGGCCGGCCGCACAGCGATCACGTCAAGGTGATGGTGGAAGCAGGCCGCGGCCTGCAGACGCTGCTCGACGACGTCATCGCGCTGACCCAGGACGACAACGGATCTCTCGCGGACAGGGAATGCGATCCCGTGCAGGCCGCGCGGGCGGTGGCGCGCCTGTTGCAGCCGCGCGCCTGGGAGAAGAGCTTGCGTCTCACGGTTACCGCCGGAGCCGATCTGCCGCGCGTCGCGGCCGATCCGCGCCGTGTGCGCCAGGCTCTGTTGAAGCTCGCCGAAAACGGCCTCAAATTCACCGAAAGCGGCGGCGTCGAAATCCATGCCCAGGCCTTCGATCGCGACTGCGGGCAATTCGTGCGGTTTGCCGTGATCGACACCGGCTTCGGCATACCGCAGGAAGTCGTGCCGCAGCTGTTCAAACCATTTTCGCCCGGCGATACATCCTATGCGCGCCGCGAGCAGGGTGCGGGGCTCGGCCTTGCCGTCGTCAGACGCATTGTCGATGCCTTGGGCGGTGAAACCGGCTTCGAGAGCGAACCCGGCCAGGGCGCAACTTTCTGGTTCACCGTGCCTGCCGTCCGCGAGGCCGAGCACGATCATCACCTGGAAAGCGGCCGCGATGCCGTGCCTGCCCCGTCAGGCCTCAAGCTTCTGGTCTTTGCCGGGCAAGCCGAGGCTCACAAATGGCTGTCTCACGCACTTGAGCCTTTCGGCAACAAGATCGTGTTCGCGCAAAGCGCGGCCGAAGTCGCGGCGCGCGCAGGCCGCGAAACATTCGACGTCATTATCGTCTCCGCCAAGGACACGGACATTCTGGCCGCCGCCCCGGGCGTGAGAGCACCGATCATGGCTCTGCTGACATCCGGCGAGCGCGCTCCGGTGTGCGCACGCGCGATGCTGCGCTGGCCTGCCGACGCCCGTCAGCTTTACGGCGCGCTGGCAGAGGTCTGTGCCGCCAGAAAGGCCGCGGCCTCCATCCCGCCCAACGAAGAAACCATGGCGGCGATCGACGCAACCGCCTTCGCGGCGCTCGAAAAATCGGTGGGCGTCCCGACGCTGGTGGAAATCCTGAAATCCTATATCGACACGGCCGAACAGCTCTGCGCGGCGCTGGGCGCCGCCAGTGACGATGCCAACTGGCAACAGGCCGCCCGCCTCGCCCAGGACATTGCCGGCAGCGCCAGCGGACTCGGCTTGCTCGCCATGACCGCCGCCGCGCGCGGCTTCGCCACGGCGGCGCGCGAGGGCGCCAGCGCACATACGTTGC
>DAIDUA010000215.1 GCA_027456965.1 Alphaproteobacteria bacterium
AAGGATTGCTGCGGTGGTCGTCCGGAAATCTGCAACATTACGATGGAGGAATGCTGCGATGTCGACTGACCGCCCCTACAACGTGCTGTTCCTGTGCACCGGCAACTCCGCACGTTCGATCCTCGCGGAAGCCTTTTTGAATGCCGAGGGCAGGGGCCGCTTTCGTGCTTTCTCGGCGGGCAGCTTTCCCAAGGGCACCGTCAATCCGCACGCCATCGCATTGCTCAAACAGATCGGTCTGCCGGCGGACGGCCTTCGGTCAAAGAGCTGGGACGAATTCGCCGTCGTCGGCGCGCCGCAGATGGATTTTGTTTTCACGGTCTGCGACCAGGCCGCGGGTGAAGCATGTCCCATCTGGCCGGGACAGCCGGTGACGGCGCATTGGGGCATTCCCGATCCGGCGGCGGTCGAGGGATCCGATGCCGAGAAGATGCAGGCGTTCCGCGAGGCGCTGCGGATGCTGGGCAATCGTATCCGCGTCTTCACCGGACTGCCGTTTGGCAAGCTCGACCGGATCAAGCTGAAGGCCCATCTCGACGACATCGGCCGCACCGATGGTTGAGCGATCGCCGAAACAGGCCATGTCCCTGTTCGAACGCTATCTCACCCTTTGGGTCGCGCTGTGCATTGTCGCCGGAATCGGGTTGGGGCACTTCTTTCCGGCCACGTTCGAAGTCGTCGGTGCGACCGAGGTCGCCAAGGTCAACCTGCCAGTTGCCGTGCTGATCTGGCTGATGATCATCCCCATGCTGGTGAAAATCGACTTCGCGGCTTTGTCGCGGGTCAAGGAACATTGGCGCGGCATCGGTGTGACGCTGTTCGTCAACTGGGCCGTCAAGCCGTTCTCCATGGCCTTCCTCGGTTGGCTGTTCGTCGGTTGGCTGTTCAGGCCCTATCTTCCGGCGGGTCAGATCGACAGCTACGTCGCCGGCCTCATTTTGCTCGCCGCGGCGCCCTGTACCGCGATGGTGTTCGTCTGGAGCAACCTGTCCGACGGCGAGCCGCATTTCACGCTCAGCCAGGTGGCCCTGAACGATCTCATCATGGTGTTCGCCTTTGCGCCGATTGTGGGTCTGCTTCTCGGTCTCTCGGCGATCAGCGTCCCTTGGGAGACATTGCTCCTGTCGGTCGTGCTTTACATCGTCGTTCCGGTGTTGGTCGCACAGATTGTCCGGCGATCGGTGTTGACGGCTGGCGGAGGCGATGCGCTGAAGCGCCTCTTGTCGGCACTCCAGCCGGTGTCGCTCGTGGCCCTGCTGGCGACGCTCGTTCTTTTGTTTGGCTTCCAGGGCGAGCAGATACTCGATCAGCCATTGATTATCGCCATGCTGGCCGTGCCGATCCTGATTCAGGTCTATTTCAATGCGGGGCTTGCCTATCTACTGAACCGAGCAACAGGCGAGGCGCACTGCGTGGCGGCGCCCTCGGCCCTTATCGGAGCCAGCAATTTCTTCGAACTCGCTGTCGCCGCAGCCATCAGCCTCTTCGGCTTCAATTCAGGCGCCGCATTGGCCACGGTCGTCGGCGTCCTGATTGAGGTTCCGGTCATGCTCTCCGTCGTGAAGATCGTGAACGCCAGCCGCAGTTGGTACGAAGCAGGGGCGCGGCAGCGTATCGCCGGCGCCCGGACGGGTCAGCTTCCCTGACGACATCGTCCAACTCGCCTCTTATTTAGACAAGCCTATTTCCTGACAGATCTATGGTTTGCAGTTGCCACAAGGCAGCCATGCGACCGCTATGATCTGTCCCAACCCATTCTTTCAAATAGTTAAATTCTGTAAACCATCAATTCCTCCGCTCAGCGCCAAAATGCCCTCTTTCCAAATCTTCAGCGTGTGCCTAAAATATTGAACGATAAACATTGAAGGGATAATTCACATGAAACAACGTCGCACCCTTCTTTTCGTCTCGGCCGCCCTCGCCATGGCCGCAGCCGCGGCCCAGGCGCAGCCGACACCCGACATTGCCGGTTCCTGGAAACTCGCCGTTGGTGACAACATAGTTTGTCCGCTGACCCTCGCGGCCGACGGTACAGCGACCCACACCACAGACTGTGCGGCTGGAAACCGCATTGCCCGTTGGCAGCTGGCAGTCAACAAACTGCAGTTGAAGACAGCCTCCGGCAACATCGTCGGTGTGCTGACGCCAAAGGGTGACAGCTATGCCGGCAAGCGATTCTCCGATGGCCGCACGCTGGTACTGAGCCGTTGAACTCCCCATCGATTTGACGGCTGAGCAGGGCCGCGCGATTCCCAGATCCGCGGCCCATTTCTTTTGCACAACGGGCTCGTTGTTTATAATCTGCCGCGCGCGATGAGAAAGGCACATGATCACGCCGACTGGGCGCACAGTCATGTGTATCTGGGCTTGCGCACGAGCGCGCGGAATCGCGCACCAAACTGGTGATGCTTCTGACCGCCCTGTTCGTGGCCGTCGAGATCGCGACGGGCCTGTTGTTCCATTCCATGGCGCTGTTGGGCCGATGGATGCGGAAGGCGATCCCGATCTGACGCGCTGTCAAATCCCTGGTCGAGCGCGACGCGGTCAATGAACGGCTCAAGCGCATTCTGATGGAACGTTATCCCAGCCTCGGCCATGTCACGGTGGAAGTGTCCGTCTGCGCAGATTGTGCCTGGTCCTAAACGAAAAGGCCGCCCGGATGGACGGCCTCTGTCAGTTTTCCGAAAACCCCAGGCGTACCTATTTCGGCAGCAAGCCTTCGCGCTGCATGCGCTTCCTTTGGAGCTTGCGATAACGGCGGATCGCCTCGGCGCGTTCCCGCGCCAGCTTCTCGCTCGGCTTCTCGTAATGGCCCCGCAGCTTCATCTCGCGGAAGATGCCTTCACGCTGCATCTTCTTTTTCAGCGCCTTCAGCGCTTGGTCGATGTTGTTGTCGCGGACGATGATCTGCAAAGCCAAGCTCCTGCGGGGTTTCTCGAGGGGCGGCTAGATATCAGAAGGGGTTAGCCATGTCCACCTCCGCCCTTTGAAATCCACGAATGAGTTCTTACGTTTAGTCCGCCCCCCGTGGCGCAGGCCCCTCAGGGGTTGGGAGGGTATACCCCCCTCAATTTTGAAGGTTCAAATGGGCGCCTCGGGGTTTGACCGCTAAGCCCCTGAAATACATAGTTCCGCCATGGCAATCTTGAAAATCGCTCGCATGGGGCATCCCGTTTTGGCGCGTCGCGCAGACCCTGTCCCGGATCCCGCCGCGTCGGCGATCCGGCGTCTTGTCGCGGACATGGTGGAGACCATGATCGACGCCAATGGCGCGGGTCTCGCCGCCCCACAGGTCCATGTTCCTTTGCGCGTGGTCGTGTTTCAGGCTCCTAGCGACCGGGCAGACGAGGGCCTTTCCGAGACCGAACGCTTCGACCAGACCGCCCCTCTGACCGTCCTGATCAACCCGGAAATCGAGATTGTCGGCGACGAGACAGAAAGCGGCTGGGAAGGCTGCCTGTCGGTGCCAGGCATGCGCGGCCTCGTCGAGCGGTCGGCCCATATCCGCTATCGCGGCTTCGATCATGAAGGTCGCTTGGTCGAGCGGACTGCGAAAGGGTTTCACGCCCGCGTCGTCCAGCACGAATGCGATCACCTGGATGGCATTCTCTACCCCCAACGCATGAGCGACTTGAAAAAATTCATTTTCGAGAGTGAGGCGCATCACTGGGTGCAACGCAAAAACGACGAATGATATCGCTTCGCGAAGTGAAATAATCTCGCAGCAAAATAGTCCGCCATTTTCATCCGTCTTGTACCGGTCCCAATCCAGGCGCAACGTTGCTCTCGCAATCCGTTTGGGGAGAGCTTCATGACCATGCTCAAGAATGTTCTGGGTTGCGTCGCGTTCGGTCTTTTGCTGGTGCCGCTTTGTGCAGAGGCTGGGCCGCTGACGATCGTCAATGTGAATGCACCTGCTATCAACTGCGTCTTCAATCCGTCCTGCACAGTCGTCGTCACCGACTCTATCGGCGGCTTCACGCCGCCGGGCGATGTCGGAATGGCGCGGTTGCAATCGCGCACTTATCCGGGCGTCAGCGGCGCTCCTGCAGCCGGCTTGACGGCCTATGTCTATCGCGTGGATCTGACGTCGGTGAAGACGCTCAGCGCCGTCAATTGCGTCAGCAAACTGATTCTGGACATCGGTCCGATTGCCAAACTGGCCTATCTGCCGCCCAGCCCCACCCATGGTCCGATGACTGCCGACGTGTTCGTCGTCACCTCGGGCGGGCTCGGAACGATCGGCCTATCGTCGGCGGTGCAGACCGGCAACATTGTCACCTTCACGTTCAGCAAGCCGGTATGCCCGAAGGGCTCGAGTGCCGCCGCCAACTTCCCGGGCGAGACCAGCTTCTTCTTCGGTTTGGCAGCGAAAACGACGCCAAAGCCGTCAACGGCGAAGCTCATCTATAGCTTGGGCGGCGGTGCAACCACTGCGGCGCGGGTGCCCACACACTGAACTTTCCATACTGACATTTGCCTGACGGGCGCCGATAATCACGGCGCCCATCTTTTTGTGGAGGTGTTCGATGGCGACCGGGAAGGCAAAAGCGGCGAAAGACGACGTCGCGCTGAAAGTCGCCGTGATCGAGGCGGCGCTGCCCCATATCGCGTTCGACGGCTTCACGGACAGGCTGATGGACCGTGCCGCGAAGGAAGCGGGCGCGGACAAGGACGACGTGCCGCGGCTCTTTCCAAATGGCGCACTTGGCTTGTTGGAGGCCTATTCCGACAGCGTCGACGCCGAGATGGAAAAGCGCCTGGCGAAGGTGAAACTCACGACGATGCCGGTACGCAAGCGGATCGCCACGGCCGTGAAGACGCGACTGGCGATTTTGAAGCCGCACAAGGAAGCGGTGCGCCGTGCCGTCGCACATCTGAGCCTGCCGCAGAACGTCGCGCTCGGCGCCAGGCTCGTCTATCGCACGGTCGATGCGATGTGGCGCGCC
>DAIDUA010000216.1 GCA_027456965.1 Alphaproteobacteria bacterium
GCGCCACCGACGCCGAAGCCCAGGTCGCTCTTCGAACCATGGCCTTCTTCCATCGCCACCTGCTCGGAGGACCGCACATCGGTCACCGTCAGGACGACGTCTGCCGTGCTGCTGTTGATGCTGATATTGCTGACGATTGCGCCCACGCCCCCGCCGATGAACCCGCCCAGGATGCCGCCGATGTTGCTGCCGCCGGAATCGGCATTCCTGGATACGACGTCCGGCACGATCACATAGTCCGCCGCCTTGATCTGGCCCTTGCCCATATTCGAGCCCTGGCGGAGTTCGCCCTGTCCGGCCAGTTCACGCTCCTGTTGGACGGCGGAAAAGCCCTTGCCGCGATCCACCAGCGTGAAGCAGCCGGACCGCATGACGAAGACCTTGATCAAGGCTTCCGGCGATTCGAGTTTCAGGTCGACCCACCATTTGTTTTCCGGTTCGTAGATTGCGGCGGTACCGATCCGGTGCGTGCAGATCGGAATCTGTGCTTCCTTTCTCTGCGTCTTGCCGTGAATGGTTTCGGCACAAGTCGGTGCGGCAATGGCCGCGGCCAACGCGACCGCTGCGCCGAGGCGCAGCGAACTCGAAATGCGCATTTTTGATTTCTCCTGTGGTTCCCCAAGACGCGGACATGGCCTCGACGACCATGGCGTGCGCCACACCAAGAGATTAACGCAAGATTTTGACACCGTAAACTTCTGACGGAGGCGATGAGGCCGCAGCGCCGTTCGACCGTCTGCGGAGCAGCCGGCTGAGCAGCATGATGGCCAGCAGCGGAGCGGCAACCAGAACGCTGCCTTCCGGTCCTACGCCGCCGCCGGTGAGCCACGCCGGGCCGTGCACGACCGGGTGAAGCAGGCGGCCGGTGAGCACGACGCCGCTGTCGGGGACCCCAAAGAGAAAGCTTTCGGCGTAGTCCCAGCCCGAATGCAGTCCCAGAGCGAGCCACAGGGAGCCTGTCTGCTGGAAGGAGAAGGCAAGAACGATTCCGAACAAGAACGCGACCAGAGCGCCGGCATGATTTTCGCCCCCATTCAGAAGGTGGAGTGCGCCGAAGATTGCGGACAACACCAGGGCTGCTGGCCAGAAGGAAATCGCACGAGACGCTTCCACCAACGCGTAGCCCCGCCACATCGTTTCTTCGGCGACCCCGACCGTGAGGAACAACAAGGCATAGAACAGGCCATAGTAAAGCAGCGAAGTACCGCTCGCGGTGACGGTCCCGAACGAAAAGACGCCTAAAGCGCTCATCGCCAGCAGTTGTGCGGCAAGCAACGCGATGCCGACGACGATTCCGAGCAGGAAGTTCCGTGGCCATCCCCTGGCGCCGAAGCCGAACATGCCGAATTTTTTTCCCTTTGCCCGCGCCATGACGACGGTGGCGAACAGGGCGCATAGCGCCGCGATCATCTCGCCGGCCAGCGCCAGGTTTTCGAAGGAATGGAGCGTTGCCAAAGTGTGCCGCAGAACAAGCACGGCTGCGAGAAACGGCGCGGCCAGTAACACCGCAAAACAGAGCACACGGAAGAGCGCCATCGCGCGCATCCGGCCGTTCTCGGCCAGCATGAAAGGATTTTCGTTTGGATGATCCACGGCGTCCCTCGATTGCGCGTTGTTTTGACGCCCGGCCTTTGCTCGCGCTTGAGTTTGCGGGCGGCGCGCGTTGCGCTATGGCGCGAGATTAATCTTCGCCATGTTTTCCGCAACGGCATGGGCTGCGACACGGCCTGCGCGCGGCGTAGGACACATTGACGTCGGCGTAACGCCTGCGGCATGGCGCAGAATATGCGCGGGGACCCGGGACGTCGCTAAATCAGGGCGCCATGGCAGTGCTTGAATTTACGTCCGGAACCGCAGGGGCAGGGAGCGTTGCGCTGCACCTTGCCCCATGTCGCCGGATTGTTCGGATCGACGGGAAGGTCGCGCGGCCGGTTGAGGCGCGGCTGCCCGTTGCGCGCGGCGTCGCCGGGTTGCATCTGGTCCTCGCCGGTCAGCGGATCGATCTTGGTCTCGCGCATCTGCACCGGCATGTCTTTCGGCATCTCCGGCGGTGGCTGCTCGACGTTGATCGTGATGTGCATCAGTTGGGCGATGACGTCGATGCGCATCTTGCTGAGCAGCGCCTCGAACAGTTCGAAGGCTTCGCTCTTGTACTCGTTCAGCGGGTCGCGCTGGCCGTAGCCGCGCAGGCCGACATACTGGCGCAGATGGTCGAGATTGACGATGTGCTCGCGCCAATTGTGATCGAGCGTCTGCAGCAGGATTGCCTTTTCGGCATAGCGCATGATCTCGGGGCCGAAATTCGCCGCGCGCTCGGCAGCGCGTGTCTCCACCACCTTGTTGACGCGCTCGCGGACTTCCTCGTCGGCGATACCTTCTTCGTGCGTCCAGTCGACGATCGGAAGATCGATGCCGAAGATTTTATCGATCTCGTCATGCAGGCCGGCCGCGTCCCATTGCTCGGCATAGGCCTTGGGGGGAATGTGACGCTCCACAAGCTCGTCGACGACTTCCAGGCGAAACTCGGCGATCTGGTCGCTGACGTCGTCGGCCGACATGATCTCCTTGCGCTGTTCGAAGATCACCTTGCGCTGGTCGTTGAGGACGTTGTCGTATTTCAGGATGTTTTTGCGGATTTCGAAGTTGCGGGCTTCGACCTTCGACTGGGCTTTTTCCAGCGCCTTGTTGACCCAGGGGTGGGTGATCGCTTCGCCTTTTTCCAGGCCGAGCCGCGTTAGAATCGAATCCATGCGCTCCGACCCGAAGATGCGCATCAGGTCGTCCTGCAGGCTGAGGAAGAACTTCGAGGCGCCAGGGTCGCCCTGGCGGCCCGAACGGCCGCGCAGCTGGTTGTCGATGCGCCGGCTTTCGTGGCGCTCGGTGCCCACGATGTACATCCCGCCCGCGGCAATCACCTTCTGCTTGTCGGCGGCGACTTCGGCGCGAATTTCTGCCGCGCGTTTGGCGAGTTCGTCCTGGTCGATGACGCCGCCGAGTTCGTTCTTGATCCGCATGTCGGCGTTGCCGCCGAGCTGGATGTCGGTGCCGCGGCCCGCCATGTTGGTGGCGATGGTCACGGTGCCGGAGACGCCGGCCTGCGCCACGATGGCGGCTTCCTGCTCGTGGTAGCGGGCGTTCAACACGTTGTGCTTGATCTTGCGCTTTTTGAGCAACTCGGAGAGATCTTCGGATTTCTCGATCGACACCGTGCCGACGAGCACCGGCTGGCCGCGTTCCTGACAATCCTCGATCAGCTTGATGATCGCTTCGTTTTTCTCCTCAACCGGGCGGTAGACCTCGTCGTCGGCATCGATGCGCTTGACGGGAAGGTTGGTCGGCACCTCAAGGACATCGAGTTCGTAGATGTCCATGAATTCCGCGGCTTCGGTCATCGCCGTGCCGGTCATGCCCGCCAGCTTGTCGTAGAGGCGGAAATAGTTCTGGAAGGTGATGGAGGCGAGGGTGACGTTCTCCGGCTGCACCGTGACGCCTTCTTTTGCCTCCAGCGCCTGGTGCAGGCCCTCGGAGAAGCGCCGGCCCTGCATCATGCGGCCGGTGAATTCATCGACGATGATGACGTCGTCGTTCTTGACGATGTAGTCGCGGTCCTTGAGGAACAGCGTGTGCGCCTTCAGCGCTTGGTTGACGTGGTGGACGACGGAGATGTTCTCGATGTCGTAGAGGTCCCCGGTTTCCAGCAGTCCGGCTTCGCGCAGGTGTTCCACCATGTGCTCGTTGCCGGCTTCGGTCAGCGTCACTTGGCGCTGTTTCTCGTCCAGTTCGTAGTCGTCTTTGGTCAACCGGGGAATCAGCGCGTCGACCTTGCGGTACATTTCCGTCAGGTCCTCGGTCGGGCCCGAAATGATCAGCGGCGTGCGCGCCTCGTCGACCAGGATCGAGTCCACTTCGTCGACGATGGCGTAGGAATGCTTGCGCTGCGTCATCGTCGCGATCGAGTACTTCATGTTGTCGCGCAGATAGTCGAATCCGAATTCGTTATTGGTGCCGTAGGTCACGTCGCAGGCATAGGCCTCGCGGCGCTCCTCGTCCGTCAGCCCGTGAACGATGCAGCCCACTGTCAGGCCGAGGAATTTGTAGATCTGGCCCATCCATTCGGCGTCGCGCTTGGCCAGGTAGTCGTTGACCGTCACGACGTGGACGCCTTCGCCGGCCAGCGCGTTCAGGTAGACCGCCAGGGTGGCGACCAGGGTCTTGCCTTCACCGGTCTTCATCTCGGCAATGTTGCCGTAATGCAGGACCATGCCGCCGACCATCTGGACGTCGAAATGGCGCTGGCCGAGGGTCCGCTTGGCGGCCTCGCGCACCACGGCGAAGGATTCGGGCAGGATGTCTTCCAGGGTCTCCCCGGCGGCCAGCCGCGCCTTGAAGGCGGCCGTCATGTCCCGCAGCTCACTGTCGGATTTGGCGATAAAGCCGTCTTCCAGCGCGTTGATTTCGGCGACTTTCGACCAAAATCCCTTTAGTTTCCGTTCGTTGGAAGAACCGAAGAATCGCTGCGCAATTGCGCCGAAACCCTGCATGCAAACCTCTGCTGGACCTGAAACCGCGCCGCCCGGACGAAATTCCGGATTTCGCCGCGCCGGAGAGATAAGAACGGCACACCCCCTTGTCAAATCAGACGATTCCGGCCAAACCCCGCGGCCGGTTCTGGAACTGACAATTATGACGCAGGTCCGAAAGAAGGCGCCCCCAAAGGCGCCCTCCGTTCCCGAAGCCGCCGCGAGCGGCGCGGCGCACCCTGTTTCCCCTTTGGCTCCCAAGAATTTCGTCAACCTTCCGCCCCTGGCCGGCGTGCGGCTGGCCACCGGTGCGGCGGGTATCCGTTACCGGAACCGCACCGACGTGCTGCTGGCCGTGTTTGCCCCGGGCACCCAGGTCGCGGGCGTCTTCACCAGGTCCAAGACCGCGTCCGCGCCCGTCAACTGGTGCCAGGCGAATCTGAAGGGCGGCGCGGCCCGCGCCCTGGTGGTCAACAGCGGCAACGCCAACGCCTTCACCGGCAAGGCGGGCCAGGAGGGCACCCGGTCGGTCGCGCAGTCTGCCGCAGCCAGTGTCGGTTGCCGCGCGAACGAAGTGTTCCTCGCCTCCACCGGCGTCATCGGCGAACCGCTTCCGGCGGAGAAGATCACCAGGCTGCTGGGCTCGCTGGCGCAGGACATGTCTTCGTCGGGCTGGCGCGCCGCCGCCGAAGCCATCATGACGACCGACACGTTCCCGAAGATGGCTACGGCCACGGCCATGATCGACGGCAAAAAGGTGACGATCAACGGCATCGCCAAGGGCTCGGGCATGATCGCGCCCGACATGGCGACCATGCTGTCTTTCGTTGTCACCGACGCGAACCTGCCCGCTGCCGTGCTTCAGGAGTTGCTGAGCGCCGGCGTCAAGCCGTCGTTCAATTCGATCACGGTCGATAGCGACACCTCCACCAGTGACACGCTGCTGCTGTTTGCGACGGGCAAGGGCGCCTCGCATGTCGCCATCGCCAAGGCGAACGACAAGCGGCTGAACGATTTCCGCGCCAAGCTCGACGCCGTGTTGCTCGATCTGGCGCTGCAGGTCGTGCGCGACGGCGAGGGTGCGCGGAAGCTGATCCGCGTCGACGTTACAGGGGCCGAGAACGATGCCGCCGCCAAACGCATCGCGCTGTCCATCGCCAATTCGCCGCTGGTGAAAACCGCCATCGCAGGCCAGGATGCCAATTGGGGACGCGTGGTGATGGCGGTCGGCAAGGCCGGCGAGAAAGCCGACCGCGACAAACTGGCGATCCGCTTCGGCAACCAGCTCGTGGCCGAAAAGGGCGAGCGCGCTGCGAAATATGACGAAGCTGCCGCCACCAAAGCGGTGTCCGGCCTGGAAGTGGAAATCGCCGTCGATCTCGCGCTTGGCAACGGCAAGGCCCGCGTATGGACCTGCGACCTGACCCACGGCTACATCGACATCAACGGCTCGTATAGAAGCTAGAGCGCTTCTACTTTCACAAGGGCATTCTGTCACAGACGGATCCGCTCCGCCTCCGTGTCTTCGCGACAGCCGATGACCGATAATGGCTCCTGGTCAGCCGTTATTCTCATTGGGCCTGGGAGGAGCGGAAATGTCGATCCGAACGATCTGTTTTGGCGGTCTTCTGGCTTGCCTTATGCTGATTCCGGAAGCGGTTGCCGACATGGGGCGTGTCTACGTCTCCACGACCGGCGTCAATGTCAGCGAGGACGCGCAGAAGGCCATCATTCTGCACAACGGCCGGGAAGAGGTGCTGATCCTGGGCACGGAACTCAGGGCCGATCGGCCGACGCCGCTTATCCGCTTCATCCCGTTCCCGTCCGAACCGCAGGTGAGCCTGGCGTCGCCCGGCGTCTTCGAGCGGCTTGCCGCAATTGTCGCCAAATACAAGCTGCAATACGTCTATGCCTTTCATTCGAAGGGAGGCAGGGAGACCACCGGCAGGACAGGCGTTGAGGTCCGCCTCAGCACGAAACTCGGCGCACACGACCTCACGGTCATCCAGGTGCACGATCCTGCCGTGTTTCGCTTCTGGGTGAACGACTATTTTCGTCACAAGCATCTGCCGTACGCCAGCAGCTACCCGGACGAAGAGGCCGTCGTGGCCGACTATGTGAAGCGAGGGATCGAGTTCTTCGTTCTGGATTATGTGGAGGTGCCGCAGGCCAAGCGCTTCATCGATCCCGTCGTCTACAGATTCAAGACCACCTCGCTCTATTATCCGCTCAAGACCTCCAACACCTTCGGCGGCAAGGGCCAGATCGAATTGTTCATCGTTTCGCCCACGACGCTGTGCATACCGGGTTCGGCGATCTTCATGGATCAGTTCGATCAGGCCGCCAATTCGAATGGTTACGCGGCCGGGAACTGCCTGAACCTGCCGGTCAAGGCCAGCACCTCGGCCATGCTGGTGCCGGAGGAAAACGACCTGCCGGCGATCTATCCGGATGCGGACGCCTTCTTCGGCAAACAGTCCGTGTTCATCCAGTCGATCCGCTACATTGGCAATTACGCTTTCAAGGACGACATTCTTGTGCCTATGCCCCAGGGTGTGCCCCGGGCGCTCGGCGCGGACCAATATGAGGATGCGGACGAAGACGTTTTTTCCCACGCGCTGGGAGAACCCCGCGCCGTTTGCCGTAAGAAGCCGGAACGGGGTCCCTGCAAGGGCCGGTTTGAGTCCTACTATTTCGACCAGCGGAGCCAAAGCTGCAAATCGTTCTTCTGGGGCGGCTGCCAGGGCGTCGTGCCGTTCCAGACGCGGGACGAATGCAAGAAAGCCTGCGTCACGCCGGCATTCCTGCGCAAGTGAAGCATGCGAGGTGACACGTCATGGATATTCGCGCCATTCTGCTCGCTTGTCTGTTGGTGGTTCCGGCCACGACAAGCCTCGCCGCCGAGAAGTACATGTGTCCGCTGACCTCGCACGACGACAACGGCGTCTACAAGCAGGACGTCGGCCAATACGTTGCGTTATCCATTGACGGAAGCGTCGTCCGTCCGTTGATCCACATCCGCTACGCCAGCAAGGATCTAACTTTCGCAACCTGCCGCGACGTGGCCGCCGACGGCAGCAATTTTGCCGGTTGGTTCACGACCGAGTGCCGCCGGATGCACAGCGCCGACGGTTTGTCTTTTACGATGGAGCCGTATTTGATCGGCGCCTATGCGGGCATCTCACCGGTTATCGGCAAGACTTATCCGATGTACGGGCCCATCAAGGTGCTCAGCGAAAAATCGCACATCAAATTCCCGGCGCGCACCTTCGCCATCTATGCGGACCGCAAGCCGGTACATGAGTTTTTCTGTTACGCCGTGAATCCCTGACGCGGCTGCGCGGTACCTTCGTAGAGAAACCCCGCGAACCTTGGACCGGGGACGTAACCCGTGTCGAGCTGGTTGAGCTTGAAGCCGCCGCCTTCGATCAGCGCGGTGATGGAGCGGTTGAGATGACAGCCGCCGCCGATTTTCTTCCACATCGGCGTCAGGCGGTTCTGCCATTTGCGCACGCCCGCCTCCGGCGCCAGACCGTGCTCGACGAACAGCAGCCGTCCGTTTGGCTTCAGGACACGGCGCATTTCGCGGAGAGCGCGATCGGCGTCCGGAATCGAGCACAGCGTCCAGGTCGTGACGACGGTATCGACGCTGCGGTCGTCCAGCGGAATGGCTTCGGCCGACGCCTGCAGGAAGGTGACCGGACGATGTGCCGCATTTGCCTTGCGTTCGGCCATCGCCATAAGGTGTCGTTCGGGTTCCAGCGCCACGACGTCCGTCACGCCCGCCTGATAGAATGGCAGATTGATGCCGGACCCCGCGCCGATTTCGAGCACCCGTCCCTCCGCCCGGCCGATGACGCGTTCGCGATAGGGTCTGAAGAGCTTGTTGCGCATCACCCGGTCGCAAAGGTGCGGAAAAATCACGTCACGGTAAACGGCCATGATTTTCACACCTTTTGACGCCGCTCAGTGGGCGCCTTCTCCGACCACTGGCAGATGCGCGTTCTTCGGTCCCGGCGCGGTGTCCTCGAATTCAAGGGAAAGCGAAACGCCCGGCGTTGTGGAGGCGGTGCCGCTGAAGGCCGCGGCGATCTCGCCGTAATCGAAGAACGATGTCTTGACGATGATGCCGGGCTTGGTGGCGGTGAACTCCCAGGCTTCGTCGTGTTTCTCCCGTCCGCCGTCTTTCGTCTCCGAAAATTTCCAGGTCGGCAGGCAGGTTTTGATCTCCGCCGACACCCCCGCGTAACGGGTTTCCGCGTCGTCGTAGGTGATGTCGTGGGCGAGGGTGCACGAATACAGTGGGGGCGCCGGGTGCTTGTCGTCGGCGCCGACCTTGCGCCGCACATACAGCTTGCATTCCGTGTCTGGCGTCGACGTGAGCGTGCCGTTGTACATCGTATGATCGCCGCCCAGGCTTGTGTCCTCGTCGCCTTTGAGCTTCGAAAACTCGGTCTTCCGCGTCGCCACGACTTTCTTGATGAAGACGCAGAGATCGGAATCGGCGGCGTTCGCGGCATCGAACATCAGAATGGCCGTGGTGGCGATGGTCGCGGCGCAAACCCAGCGGGCACGGCGAAAGCGTATTTTCATGAAGTCCCCCTTGGCGGTGCATTGTTCTCCACGGGCACCGGCGAGGGTCACTATGCGCGCGCGCAAAGCATCTCGGCAATCAAGGCCTCCTGCCGCTTCGGAAAGTTTCGCATGAGGGCGAGCAGTTCTTGTCGTTTCCCTTGTGAAAGACAACGCTGTCATGTCACGATAACGGCGATATG
>DAIDUA010000217.1 GCA_027456965.1 Alphaproteobacteria bacterium
CTCTAAACGCCGCCGCTCCTCGGAAAGCTGGGTCACGCGCGCTGGGAGTTCCGCCGTGTTGGTTTTCAGTGCATCCGCAGCTTCGCGCGCCAGCTCCGCCTGGTGCGAGAGATAGCGCCGCGCCCCTTCGCTGGTCAGCGCCTCGATGCGCCGCACACCCGACGCCACCGCGCTCTCCGACAGGATGGTGAAGAGCCCGATGTCGCCCAGCCGCCGCACATGCGTGCCACCGCACAGTTCCACCGAATAGGGTTTGGGCGCCTGCAAATCCTCGCCCATGGTGAGCACGCGCACTTCCTCGCCGTATTTCTCGCCGAACAGCGCTTCGGCGCCCGCCTCGATCGCCTTGTCGGTCGGCATCAGGCGGGTTGCGACGTCGCTGTTCTGCCGCACCACCTCGTTGACCAGCGCCTCGATGCGCTCCAACTCGTCCGGCGTCACCGGCTTGGGATGGCTGAAGTCGAAGCGCAGCCGCTCCGGCGCCACCATCGAGCCCTTTTGCGAGACATGCGGTCCCAGCACGCGTTTGAGCGCGGCATGCAGCAGATGCGTCGCCGAATGGTTGGCGCGGGTGGCGCGGCGGCGCTCGCCGTCGACGGTCAGATCGACCGCGTCGCCTATCGCCAATTCGCCCTTGGTCAGCTCCACGACATGGACATGCAGGGCGCCCAGCTTCTTCTCGGTGTCGATCACCTTGCCTTCGGCGCGCGGCGATTTCAGCGTGCCGGTGTCGCCCACCTGACCGCCGGATTCGGCGTAGAACGGCGTCTGGTTGGTCAGTACCAGGACGGTCTCGCCGGCCTTGGCCTGCGGCACGCGCGCGCCGTCCTTGACCAGCGCCACGATGGTGCCTTCGGCCTCTTCGGTGTCGTAGCCGAGGAACTCGGTCTTGCCGAGTTCGTCGAGGATGGAGAACCATTGCGCGTCGGTGGCGGCTTCGCCCGAGCCGGCCCAGGCCTTGCGCGCGTCGGCCTTCTGCTTGGCCATCGCGGTGTTGAAGCCGTCCGTGTCGATGGCGATGCCCTTCGCCTTCAGCGCGTCCTGCGTCAGGGCGAGCGGGAAGCCGAAGGTGTCGTAGAGCTTGAACGCGACCTCGCCCGCCAGGCTGTCGCCCGCCTTCATCGCGCCGGTGGCTTCGTCGAGCAGCTTCAGCCCGCGCGCCAGCGTCTCGCGGAAGCGCGTCTCTTCCAGCTTCAGCGTTTCGGCGATCAGCGCCTCGGCGCGCTTCAGTTCCGGATAAGCCGTGCCCATCTCCGCCACCAGCGTGGGCACCAGCCGGTACATCAGCGGGTCCTTGGAGCCGATCAGATGCGCGTGGCGCATGCCGCGGCGCATGATGCGGCGGAGCACATAGCCGCGCCCCTCGTTGGACGGCAGCACGCCGTCGGCGATCAGGAACGAGGTCGAGCGCAGATGGTCGGCGATGACGCGATGGCTGGCCAGCGCCTCGCCCCTGGCCGGCGCGCCGGACGCCTCCACCGACATCTCGATGATGTGGCGGAACAGATCGATTTCGTAATTGTTGTGCACGCCCTGTTGGATGGCGGCGAGGCGTTCCAGCCCCAGCCCGGTGTCGATGGACGGCTTGGGCAGCGCGACGCGCGTCTTCTCGTCGATCTGCTCGAACTGCATGAAGACCAGATTCCAGAACTCCAGGAAGCGGTCGCCGTCTTCTTCGGGCGAGCCCGGCGGTCCGCCGGCCACCGTGTCGCCCTGGTCGAAGAATATCTCCGAGCAGAAGCCGCAGGGCCCGGTCGGTCCCATCGCCCACAGATTGCTTTCATGGCCGATGATGCGGTCGTCGGAGAGTCCGGCGATCTTCTTCCACAAGCCGCGCGCCTGCTCGTCGGTGGGATAGACGGTGACCAGCAGCTTGTCGGTGGGCAGTGCCGCCGTCCTGGTGACGTAGTCCCAGGCGAACTTGATCGCCTCTTCCTTGAAATAGTCGCCGAAGGAGAAGTTCCCCAGCATCTCGAAGAAGGTGTGGTGGCGCGCGGTGTAGCCGACATTGTCGAGGTCGTTGTGCTTGCCCCCGGCGCGCACGCATTTCTGCACCGAGGTGGCGCGGCTGTAGGGCCGCTTCTCCTGCCCGGTGAAGACGTTCTTGAACTGCACCATGCCGGCATTGGTGAACAGCAGGGTGGGATCGTTGCGCGGCACCAGCGGCGAGGACGGCACGATGGCGTGCTCCCGCTCGCGGAAGAACTCGAGGAAGCCGGCGCGGATATCGGAAAGACTCGTCATAAGGACCTTGTAGCGGCGGCCTTAATTCTTGTCATCCCGGCCAAGCAGCGCGCTTTCTCCCCCGCGAACGGGGAGAAAGATATTGGCCCCAACGTCAAAGGGGCGCGCCGGTCGCCCGGCACGCCCCTTCCGGAGTCACTCCCTCATGCCAACAAGGGAACAGACAAGGTTCCGGAACGTGGCCCTGGGACCACGCCCCGGAATCTCTATCGCCTGCGCCGCCGAACCCCGGCCGCGCTTAATCCTCTTCGGCGGCTTCCGCCGCTTCGTCGCTGCCGAGCGCCAGGCTGGCGCCGATCAGCCCGGCATTCTGGCGGATCGCCGCCTCGATCTTGCCCGCCACGTCCTTGTTGGCGTCGAAATAGGCCTTGGCCTGCTCGCGGCCTGGCCGATGCGGGTGCCATCATAGGAGAACCACGAGCCCGACTTCTCCACGATTCCGGCCTTGACGCCGAGGTCCAGAAGCTCGCCGACCTTGGAGATGCCCTGGCCGTACATGATGTCGAACTCGACCTGCTTGAAGGGCGGGGCGACCTTGTTCTTGACCACTTTGACGCGGGTCTGGTTGCCCACCACCTCGTCGCGGTCCTTGATGGCGCCGATGCGGCGGATATCGAGGCGCACCGAGGCATAGAATTTCAGTGCATTGCCGCCGGTGGTGGTTTCCGGATTTCCGAACATGATGCCGATCTTCATGCGGATCTGGTTGATGAAGACGACGATGGTGTTGGATTTGGAGATCGAGCCGGTGAGCTTGCGCAGCGCCTGGCTCATCAGCCGCGCCTGCAGGCCCGGCAGACTGTCGCCCATCTCGCCCTCGATCTCGGCCTTGGGCGTCAGCGCCGCCACCGAGTCGATCACGATCACGTCCACCGCGCCCGAGCGCACCAGGGTGTCGGTGATTTCCAGCGCCTGTTCGCCGGTGTCGGGCTGCGAGATCAGCAGCTCGTCGACATCGACGCCCAGCTTCCTGGCATAGCTCGGATCGAGCGCGTGCTCGGCGTCGACATAGGCGGCGATGCCGAGCGCTTCTGGACTTCGGCGACGGCGTGCAGCGCCAGGGTCGTCTTGCCCGAGGATTCCGGCCCGTAGATTTCGATGACGCGGCCGCGCGGCAGCCCGCCGATGCCCAGCGCGATGTCCAGGCCGAGCGAGCCGGTGGAAACCACGTCGGCTTCCGTCACGGGTTCGCGCTGGCC
>DAIDUA010000218.1 GCA_027456965.1 Alphaproteobacteria bacterium
GAGCCGGCGGGCGACTGCGGAGCGCCCGCCGGCTCCGCTTCGCGGGTCAAGGCGATCAGCCCCATGGAGGCGAGCGAGCCGGCGAACGGAATCAGGAACAGCAACCGGTAGCTGTCGAGGTCGGCGACGCCGCGGCCGAACAGAGCGGGCAGCGCCACCAGCATGGCGCCGACGGCCATGCCGAGAAAGCCCAGAGTCGCATTGAGGGCGAAAATCCGTCGCCGCGCCACGCCCGCCACTTCGCGCGCCAGCCAAGCCTGTTCGACGGGCGCAAAGGGACCCGCCGCGCCGTTGGCGCCGCGGCCGAAACCGGCGACGGTGGCGGCGGCGATCAGCACGACTTCGTTGCGCGACAGCATGGCCGCCAGCGCGGCGAGCGCCGCCGCCGCCTCATAGGCCAGAAGCAGCCCGCGGCGTCCGCGGCGGTCGCTGAGCGGGCCGACGACCAGGGTCAGCAAGGCGCCGAACAGAAGGCCCGCCATCAACACCGCGCCGATCGCCGCGCCGTTGTAGCCGAGCGCATGCAGATAGAGCGCGAAACTGACCACGGTGACGCCTTGCCCCACGCTGCGCGTGGTGCGCGCCGCCAGCAGAATCCGGACATTGCGGGGCAGGCGCGGATTCGCGGGCAAAGGCGGTCTCTCCCATGGGGGAGGGTGCATTAAGCGGGAGCGCCGGCACGCTTGGCAAGCGGGGGCCGAAAAACGGCAGGGCGGAAGGTACATGCCGATCCGGTTTCCGCCGGACCGGATGCGATATCATCTGTATGCGGTGTGATACGCTTTGCGACAGGTCTCCGCGAGTCACATTGGCAATAGACAATCTTCACATCGTGGTTTTTCAGCTGCCGTTCATGTGCCGGGCGCGAAGGTGCATGCAACGGCGCAACCCGCGCCGAGCCGCGTTCAGGAGAGCGCGCAAAGAAAAGGCAAAGTGCCATGAAGCGTCTCATAGCCGCCACGATCGCGCTCACGTTCTTCGCCAGCACGGCCGCGATGGCCGACGGCTGGCACGGCCACGATGCGTATAGCGGCCGCGGTTACCAGCATCAGGACAACACCGGCGCCGTCGTTGCGGTCGGCCTGGGCCTGGCCGCGCTCGCCGTCATCGCGTCCCAGCATCACGACCGCGGCGGATATTATGCCCACGGTCAATACGGCGGCGGATACGGCTACGACAACACCCGCTACCGCATGCAGAACTATCGCGACCAGAACCGTTACGGCCGCGGCTATGACGGGCAGGACTATGGTCGGGACGGCGGCCACGATTGAAGACACGCCTTCGTCTCGCGCGCGTTTTGAGGCGGGCGCGAGATGAAGGGCGTCGTATCGCCCGGCTAGAGTCATTTCGGAATGGTTTGAATCGCGGATTAGATTTCACCCTCCCCTTGTGGGAGGGTCGAAATTTGCGAGCACTTTCTTCGCGAGCGAATTTCGGGGAGGGGTCATATTCCAATCATACCCCTCCCCGAAAAATTCTTCGTTGCACTCGAATTTTTCGACCCTGCCTCAAGGGGAGGGTGAAATTATCGCGTAAATCCCGTCCAAAACCGCTCTAGACGCTCAGCACTGCGTGCGGGCGTCGTAGCCCATCGGATAGGGATGCTGCTGGAGCGCCACGGCCCAATGGCTCAATGGCGTGGGCTTGCCGTGATCGATGAGCCAGACCGCCGGCATCGGCTTGTTGTCTGCCGGAAGTTCGCCTTTGTAGAGCGGCAACCGGATCATCACCTGCAGAACGGTCTGTCCCGCCTTGGCGTCGTATTGGGGCCAAGCGACATTGCGGGTGTCGATGAACGACTGGTCCTTCAGAATCGCAAAGTGACAACGGTCGATCCGCTGAAACACGTTCATTCCCGCCGCCGACGGAATCGCGGCCAGCGCCTTGGCGACCAACTTCCAGTCTGCACCGGTGGCCGCATTGGCGCTGGCGATCAGGGTTGTGAAAAGCAAGGCGGCAACTGCAACTTTGAACATCGCATTTCCTCCTTCGGGCCGGTATTCCGACTCCACAAAGGGGGATTGTAGCACCCGCGCCCGGCCGCCGACCTGCGGCGTATGCGACGCTTTTGCAGATCAGGGGCAGAACCCCGCTACGCCGCGGCGAACTCGTAGATCACGATGCCGTGTGGCGCCACCGACAAGCTTTTTACGGAGGCGTCAAACGCCTCCTCGACGACTGTGATCTGCGGCGGCTGGCCGACTTTGTTCACGGCCTCCAGGCTGGGACCCGACAGCCGCCACATGCGCCCCTCGGCCCGCGCATGGAAACCCGTGAGGCTGACGTCGAGTTGCTGCGCCGTGTCCGTTGCGTTGACCGCCGATACGGTGAGCGCCTTGCGGTCGCCGGTGAGCGCCGCCGCGACATCGAGCGGATAGGTGGGACTGCCGGCATTGACGCGCGGCTGGTCGCCGCCCACCGGCCATTTCGGCGCCGGCTGCGGAGAATTTCCGGCAACCTCCACGGGGATGGTGCCGAAATGCCGATTGTAGAGTTTGAACAGCACGCCCGTGCCGCTGACCACCGCGTCGGTACGGTTGTAGTCGAGCCACGACATGCCCATCGTGTAAGCAGCCATGGTGAGAAAATCCGTGTGGCGGAACATCTCGTGGAACGCCGTGGCGATGGCGAGGTCCAGCTTGAGGTCCTGCGAAAACCGATACGCCCATTCGTCCAGGCTGACTTTGACCTTGCCGTCATCGAGAGCGGGGAAGCGCTTCTTGTATTCCTCCCACTCCTCGGCCTTCAACCGCACGCGATTGGCCGGCCGGCGCGCCCAATCGACCAGCGATTCCTTCACCGGGACATATTTGCCTTCGGTCAGGTCGAAGCGCTTTCCATCGTTGGGATAGGAGTGCTCCGCCAGGAGATCGAAATTGCCCCACGACTTGGCCAGCAGCCCGCCGGTCCAGTCGCGGTCCGATCCGAATTTCACCTGCACCTTGCCGGGCACCGGCATCGCCTGGGTGACCGTCATCTCGTCCGGCATGGCGCCGGAAGCGACGATGACGATGTCGTGATCCACCTTCCGCATCGCCGCGGCGAACATGTTGTGCTTGATGACGTACTGATCCAGCGCCATGTGGCCGAGCTGCCAGTGGCCGTACATTTCGTTGCCGACGTTCCAGTACTTCACGCCATAGGGCTCGGCATGGCCGTTGGCGGCGCGCAGCCTGCCCATCGGCGTGTCGACGGCGCCGTTGACATATTCCACCAGTTCGGCGCCGGAGCGCGCCTCGCCGAAGCCCGCGTTCACGCAGACATAAGGCTCGCAGGCCATCAGCCCGCACATCGTCATGAATTCGTCGATGCCGACATCGTTGGGTTGCGCGGCGTTCCACGCGAAGTCCCAGACCGGCGGACGCTTGTCGGGATCGCCGATGGTGTTCTTCCAGTCGTAACCGGACACGAAATTTCCGCCGGGCAGGCGCAGGAAGCCGCAATTCATCTCTTTCATCAGGCGGATCGTATCGGGCCGGAAGCCGTGGAGATTGTCGGCCGGCATCAGCGACACGGCGCCAACGCGAAAGGTTCCCGAACCGGTTCCGACGATCTCCACGCGGCCGTCCGTGGTGTCGGCGCCGGCGGCGAAGGCGAGCGGCAGCGTGGCCCAATCCTTCTCCGCGGCAACGCCAACGGTTTGGCGGTCGCCCGCGCCGTCGCCCCAGACCAGAGTCGCCGTGATTTTGACGCCGGGATCGCCGGCCAGCACGATGCGTCCGGTGTAGGCCTTGCCCTTCACCAGACTGAGCCCGTCCTGGCGAATGCCGCGCGGACTTGCACCCGCGAGCGTTACGACGGGACTCTGCGCGCCGACATAAGGCGCCCGCGTATCCATCGCGACGGAGGCGTCCGGACCAACCGGCATCCATTTGCGC
This sequence comes from Alphaproteobacteria bacterium, assembly GCA_027456965.1. Taxonomy (GTDB): domain Bacteria; phylum Pseudomonadota; class Alphaproteobacteria; order Micropepsales; family Micropepsaceae; genus Rhizomicrobium. The sequence continues at coordinate 3,882 of DAIDUA010000218.1, forward strand.
GTGACGATGATCCGGTCGAGAGGGCCGGGCGGCCTGGGCAGCGGCGTGGAATTCACGGCGTAATAGAACTTCCGGTCGTCCAGCACTTCGCTCCAGAAGCTGTGGTTGATGAGATTGCCGATATGCTCGATGAAGCCGCCATACATATATTTGGTGATGGGCTCGCCGGTCCTGGCGGCATCAATGGTGGCGGAGATTTTCCCGGACGGCGCCGCCTGCGCCATGGCGGATGGAAACGCCGCCGCCACACCGAGCATCAGCGAGCCTTCGAGCGTGCGCCTGCGGCTGATGCGAAATCCCTTTTGCCGTTCCATCGTTCGTCTCCCTGGCGTGGGGTGCAAGACTGTGCGGAATGGTGGCGCCGAAGACACGCGGCAGGCGCGTCCCTCGGCGTGACGACAGCTTCACTCCCCTTCGGACCGCGCTTCGTCATGCCTGGGCGCATGCCGGCCGGCCTTGTTAATACTCAGACATTTGACGGTAGGAGGGTTCGCCCGCCAGTGCAAGCGGAGGCCGCGCCGCCCATGCTCGTCAAGACTTACGGGGCCGCGCCAGAAGGCCCACCGCGCCGCTACAGCCCGGCGGAATGCTTAAGAAGGCGGTTGAGGAAAGGTCCGATAAATCGAAGATTTCGACCAGCGACGTTGAGCGCAACAACGGCATTATCCGCCGGCATTGCAGGCGCCAGGCGCGCCTCATGCAAGCCTTCTCTAAGAAAGTCGAAAACCACGTCTACGCATTTGCTCTCCACACGATGTGCCACAACGTCGTCAAGATCAGCAGCGCCCGCCGCATGACGCCAGCCCAAGCCGCCGGAGGAGACAGCCGCCTATGGGAGATCGGTGATATTGTGAAGGTGAACGAAGCGGCAGAAGCTGCTTAATCGGGACGGGTTACCGTATCAGCGCCGCAAACAACTCCGGCTTGATCGCAATGAACAACGCTATCATCAGGCCAAGGGCCAACCCCAAAACCATGCCAGCAGCTACTCCGCGCCTAAGCACCTTTTGTTCGCTGTTCGTCATTTCGCTCTTCCGAAGCTGTTGGGACCTTACCACAACCCTCAGTCAAACCGAACGAGTGCCCTCCTTTTCGGGGTGGGGCGGATTTTCCCTGAGACGGGGGCTCAAACTGACCCACTACCCCGCGGCCGCGGCGCCGGCGCAGGCGAAGGCTTTACGGTGAATTCCCGGTAGAGCCACGCCCGGCACATGACGCCTATGCAAACCCGTGATAGCGTCGCCGAAGATCGCGATCCGGGGGGCTTTCGTGAGACTATCCAGCGCCGCCTTATGCCTGCTGTTTCTGGGCTGCGCGTCGGCGCAGACCGCCCAGCCCACCTATGACGGGATGTTCTTCGTGTCGTCGGACGTCGACAACGTGGACTATCTGGTCGAAAGCACGACGATCGCAATCCCGGACGCGGATCATCGGGTCGCCACCGTCTACCGCATCCAGGACGACGGCATCGGCAATATCCAAAGCTGGGAATTCCGCTGCAAGAATCTCGGCATCGAAATGCTTGCCGATCACGACTATGAGCAATTCGACGACGGGACCTGGGGCGACGCGGACGGTCCCCCGAAGGATACGGATTTCACGGCGGTGTCGGACAAGGTCAGCATGGGGCAGGTGGCGCAGTTCGCTTGCCGCTGGCCGAAGGCAAGCAAGGACACCAGCCGTCTGCCGCCGGTGCCGGCCGATCCGAAGGCGCGGATCCAGTATCTGATCACGGTGGGAAAGTCGGGCCACTGAGCGGGCGGCGTTCAATGCCCGTCGAGCGGGATGACGTCGACGCGGTCGCCGGCCTTGGCGGGCGCGGCGCCGGGCAGACGGACCAGCAGCGCATCGGCCTGGGCCAGCGTGCGCAGCATCGAAGAATCTTGCACCGCGAAAGGTTCCACGAACGGCTGGCCATCGCGCCAGCTCAGCCTGGCGCGCAGGTAATCCTGCCGCGTGCCGTTGGCGGGCAGATCGCGCAGCAGCCGCGCGGCAATCGTGCCCGTGTCGCAGTCCGTGCCCAGCATCGCCGCGATGGCGGGGCGCAGGAACAGGATGGCGCAGACCAGCGTCGACACCGGATTGCCCGGCATGCCGAGCAGCGGCGTCTTGCCGAGGCGGCCGAAGATCAGCGGCTTGCCCGGCCGCATCGCCACCTTCCAGAAATCCAGCGTGAAATCTTTCGTGCCGAGCGCCTTCCGCAC
>DAIDUA010000219.1 GCA_027456965.1 Alphaproteobacteria bacterium
GCGTCGGCGGCGTCAGCCTCTCCCGTCCGGTATTCGACCAGTTTCTCGTCCAGCTGCAGGGCATTGCAGTCGTCGGGTTATGGTCTTTTGTCGTCACCTTTGTCATCGTGAAGCTCGTCCAGCGCCTCGTCGGTCTGCGCACCAGCCGCGAAGACGAAATCCAGGGGCTCGATTTCGCCTGCCACGGCGAAGCGGGCTACCACACGAACATCTAGGAGAAGCGCCATGAAGCTTGTCATCGCCATTATCCAGCCGCACAAGCTCGATTCCGTCCGCTCGGCGCTGCTCGGCTTGGGCATCGAAGGCATGACGGTAACCGAGGTGCGCGGCTACGGCCGCCAGAAAGGCCACAAAGAGGTCTATCGCGGCGCCGAATACGCCATCTCCTATGTCCCCAAGCTCAAGATCGAGGTTGCGGTGAAGAGCGAGCGCGCGAACGAAGTGATTTCCGCCATCCGTCAGGGCGCCCTGACAGGCAAGATCGGCGACGGAAAGATCTTCGTCGTCGAACTAAACTCCGCCATGCGCGTCCGCACCGGCGAGACCGACGCGGACGCGCTGTAACGGCGCGTGCTCAGGGCTTGGTCCGCGTCAGCGCTTCCGCCGCATTCGCCGCGTCGACGAAGGTGGCCGCGTCGTCGACGACGTACTCGTTCTCGTACCAGAGATACGGCCACTTGGTCTTCAGTTCGGGAAAATCCGGCGGCACGATCAGCACGCCCGGCACCACGCCGCCTGGGATGAAGGAATAGTCCGCGCGGTTGTGGCCGTAGGCGATCAGCTTGGACGCCGTCCCCACCGTCGACACCAGCGACAGGTTGTTCGCCGGATGACGGCCGAGCAGATAGTCGAAGGCGCGCAGCGTGTAGTCGGGCCCGCCGATGTCGGGGAAGGCCTCGTGCAGCACGTACATCTGCACCGCGAATTCGCCGACGATGCCGGAGCCCGCCCAGCCGCCGCGGGTGATCGGCACGCCGAACGGATTCTCCGCCAGCATCTTGTCCAGCGTCGGCTTGTAAGCCACTAGGTCCGCCTTCACCGCCGCCTTGTAATCCGCGTCCATGTCGGGAATGGCGCGCGCCGCCGTCGCGCCGAGCCACATGAAATGCTTCTGGATGTCGGGCAGCAGCGCCTTGAGCCTGGCCTTGTAGATCGCCGCCCCATCGGTCGCCAGCAGCAGCTCGACCGCGGCCGTGACCTCCTCGTCCTGCAAATCCCCGCCCGTTGTGTTGAACGAGTGGAACAGCGCGGGCGGCTCCTTCTGCTCCGCCGCCCAGATATGCTCCGCCGCGTCCAGGCACTTCTTCGCCAGCGCGTCGTCATAGCCGCGCAGCACCTTGCTCGCCGCCGCCAGCGCCGAGGCCGCGTCATAGTTCAGCGGCGTCGAATGCGTCGTGAAGGCCCACCGATCATCGGGAATGCCGGAATAGACCACGTTGCTCTGCACCGCCCCCACCTTCGGGTCGTAGATCTTGCCGTCCGTCTTCGAACCCTCATCGCCGATGAAGGTGTACTGCTTCAGCGTCGGCGCGATGATGCCGGGAATGGCGTGGCCGAACACATCGTACTGCGCCATGAGCTGGAGCGCGCCGTGCTTTACCTGTTGCACCACGTCGGGAACGCCGTCGGGCTTGCGGATTTCCACGGAGCGCGCCGCCTCGTTCACCGTCGTCTGGTCCCAATCGACATGGAACATGTCCTTGGCCATGGCGAGATCGCGCACCACCGCGTCCTGGGTCTCGGTGCGGATATCGAAATCGCCGGCGTCCGCCCAGCCGCCGATGTTCAGCCCGGGGATGTGCTCGCCCGCCTTGAAGCGCGAATCCGTGGTCGGCCCCTGGGTGTAGCCGTCGAAATGCACCGTGTTGGGCGGCGCCTGGCGCGCATCGTCCATATGCGAGACGCCGTGCCAGACGCGATAATCCTCGCGCACCTTCACATGATCCATCTGCTCTGGGATGTAGACGCCGAGTGAGGGCTGCCACACGCCCTTGGCGTAGAGATCGGGCGCGATACGGAACGGATCGAAGGTGTGCCCCGCATATTCGATGGCGTAGATGCCCGGCGTGCGGATGCTTGAAAAATCGAACGTCGCGTAGTCGTAGCGCAGCCATTTGCCCCACGGCGTGATCTTGGCGTGGAAGACGTCGGTGTATTTCCCGTCGGCGCCGAGCTTGAGCAGGCTGGCGGTGTCCGGTGCCTTGTAGAGCGGATCGAGTTCGACCATCGCCACTTTGGAACGGTCTGGCGTGTATCCCACCTGGTTGAAAGACACCATCGGCGGACGTGTCCAGCCGGGGATCACATGCGGACGGATGTGCCAGACCACGACGTCGCCGCTGCGGCCCGCCGGGATCAGCGTGCGGACCACGAACCAGCCGTTCTGCGCGGTGTCGCGGGCATCATAGAGCATCAGGGGCCCGTCGTCGGAGGTGATCGCCACGCGGGTCAGCGGATCGTCCGGTGACATCACGATCGATTTTCCTGTCGCCATCGGTTGCGGCTCCACCTTGCCGTCCGGCCCTGTCTTCATCGGGCCCTGGGGATGGCGAGGAAAAATGCCGAAAGCGTCGTCGAGGATATAGCTTTTGCCGAAATAGGCGGTGGGCAGGAAATCGAGGTTGAAACCCGCCTTCCCCGCCAACGCCGCGGGCAACGGCTGGTCGAGATGAACGGCAACCCGGAAACCGCCGCCTTCCGCGGTGACGACCAGATGGTATTTCAGCTTGAAGTCCGGATAGCCCGACGAAACGATCAGCTGGTTCGCAACAGCCCCGCGCTTGATGCCCGCCAAGGTCGGCACCGGAGCCCATTGCTCCGGCGTCGGTTGCAGGCGCACTTCGCCGTCGGTGGCGATGCGATCGTCGTGCAGGATGATTTCGATGCCGCCGATCTTCTGATCGCGAAACACCGGATGATACTTGCTGGTGTAAACCAGGACGCTTAGTCCCTGCTTCTCGAGGGTGTTGTTGGCGCTCAGCTTGAGGTCGGCGGCCTGGCTGGCTTGCAGCAGGAAGCAGGCTGCGATCATCGCGCACCAGACCGTTCGTTGCATCGTCTTCTCCCGCTCGTTTCTCGTTTTTGGGAACCAATCCCATTGGAAACAAAAGTGTGATAGCGCTACCATGAATGTCAACCGCCACCGGTCCGACATCGCGCAAGCAATCCCGTCGTTGCGTATTTGTCTGACTTATTACAGCTTGGCGCGGTCGACACGAGACCGTGCCGCCATAATAAGGACAGGGAGGACAAGATGGCTTTGGGGCTTCGTCGCCGCACTGTAGGTGCGCTCTGCGGCGCGCTGGTGCTGAGCTGTGCCGCGTATGCGCAAGACACGACGATGCCGGTCGCCGTTCATGTGGCAGTCGACAAGCCGGTCGGAATGCTGGCGCGGCCGTGGAGCTTTTTCGGCTACGACGAACCGAATTACACCTACAGCCCGGACGGCCAGAAGCTGCTGCACGAACTGGCGAAGCTCAGCCCCGTGCCCGTCTATCTGCGCGCTCACAATCTGCTCACCAGCGGCGACGGCACGGGCTCTCTGAAATGGGGATCGACAAACGCCTACACCGAAGATGCGCACGGCAACCCGGTCTACGACTGGAAGATCGTCGACCGCATCTTCGATGCCTATCGCGACGCCGGCGTGCGCCCCATCGTCGAACTCGGTTTCATGCCGCAGGCGCTGACCACCGGTCCCGCTCCGTATCGCCACGACTTTCCGCACGGCAGCATCTTCACCGGCTGGAGTTATCCGCCGAAGAGTTATGCGAAATGGGGCGAGCTGATCTTTCAACTCGCCAGGCATCTGCGCGACCGCTACGGCGACGCTTATGTAAAAACTTGGCTGTGGGAGGTCTGGAACGAGCCGGACATTCCCTATTGGCACGGCACGGCCGAGCAATTCTTCCGGCTCTATGACCTCTCCGCGGACGCGCTGCTGCGCGCCGTGCCCTATGCGCAGATCGGCGGGCCGGATACCACGGGCCCCGCCAGCCCCAAGGCCGAGGAATTCCTCAGGCAATTCCTCGAACACTGCGCGCACGGCAAGAACTATGCGACGGGCAAGACGGGATCGCCGCTCGACTTCATCACCTTCCATCCCAAGGGCGTCGCCGAATGGATCGACGGCCATGTGCGCATGGGCATGGCGGAGCAACTCCAGGCCGCGGACACCGGCTTCAAGATCGTCGCCGGCTTTCCGGAATGGCGCCACACACCGATCATCCTGGATGAGACCGATCCCGAACCCTGCGCCGGCTGCTCGCCGCAGACCCATCCGGAAGACAATTACCGCAACAGCCCGATCTACGGCGTCTATGTGGCGTTGGACGTCAAGAAAACGACGGCGCTGGCCGCGCAGCGCGGCGTGACGCTGAAGGGCGCGGTGACCTGGGCCTTCCAGTTCGACGGACAGCCCTACTTCGTCGGGCTGCGCGCCCTGGCGACCAACGGCATCGACAAGCCGGTGCTCGACGGCTTCCGGGCGCTCGGCCTGTTGGGCGACACGCGGTTGGAGGCGACGAGTAGCGCTTCGGTTTCCGCCGACGCCATCGAACGGAACGGCGTGCCGCAGCCCGTCGTGGACGTGACCGCGGCGCGCAAACCGCGCGAGGTGGAAGTGCTGCTTCTGCACTATCGTGACGACGACGTGAAAAGCCCCGCCGCGCAGATCGCCCTCTCGCTCACGGGACTGCCAGCCGCGGCGCGTCACGTGCGCGTCGAGACCTTCCGCGTCGACACAACCCACAGCGACGCCTACACGGCATGGACGCAGATGGGATCACCACAGAGTCCGACGGCGGCGCAATACCGGGAGCTTGAAACGGCCGGGCAATTGCAGCGGGACGGAACGGCGCAACGCCACGATGTTCACGGCAACACGCTGCAACTCGACGTGAAGGTTCCCATTGAAGGTCTGGCTCTGGTCCGTGTCGCCTGGTGAGGCGCGGCCCTGTCGCAGGATAACCGGCAGGAGCCTGCGGGCACGAGCCGGCGCGATGGGCTGGATGCCGGTCGTCTTCACCGAAGACAGTCCCGTCGATAGGTCCTGAAGGAGATCACCACGCTCTGCGCGCCAGATGGCTTTTTCGGCAACCGCTGGGCGGGCAGCGGCATGTGCTGGTGCAAGGTCCGCCGCGCCAAGTTCCGCGCCCGCCTGCGACGCGAACAGCATCGTGATGAAGCCGCCCATGCAA
>DAIDUA010000220.1 GCA_027456965.1 Alphaproteobacteria bacterium
GTGTCGCGGACGCCAAGCCGTTCGTCGACGCCCGTGTGGCGGAGGGGTCGGACTACATCAAGCTCTTCCTCGAGGACCTTTCCGAATACGACACGCCGAAGCGCATGCCGACCCTGACGCGCGCCGAGGCCTGCGCCGTGATCGCCGCCGCGCATGCGGACGGCAAGCTGGCGATCGTTCACGCCCAGCAGGAAAGCATGGCGCGTGAGGCCATCGGCTGCGGCGCCGACGGTCTGGCGCATATCTTTCCCGACCGTCCGGCAGATGCCGGCTTTGTCGCCTTGGCCAAGGCGCATCATATCTTCGTGCTGACCACCGACGATATCTGGGCCGGTGTCGCCGGCCTCGGCCTTGCCGGCAAGCTTGCCGCCGATCCGCGTGTCGCGCCCTATCTCTCGGCAGTGCAGAAGACGACGCTGCTCGCCAAGGACAAGAGGGTGATGCCGCACTGGTTCGACAACGCGCTCGCCACCACGCGCGCCTTGCACGAAGCCGGCGTGCCGGTCCTGGCAGGAACGGATTCGCCGAACCCCGGCAGCGCCCATGGCGTGGCGCTGCACGAAGAGTTGCAGATTCTGGTGCGCGCCGGCTTCACGCCGGTGGAAGCGCTGCATGCCGCGACGGCCTTACCCGACGAAATCTTCCATCTCGGCAGACGGGGTCATGTGGCGCCGGGCTACCGCGCCGATCTGCTGCTGGTGAACGGCGACCCGACACAGCACATCGCCGATACCCTATCGATCGTCGACATCTGGAAGAACGGTTACGCCGTCGATCGTGCCGTGCATTGACGCAATGGTGCGCCGCGCGGCGGACTCCGCTATGCTCCCGCCGCCATGCGGACACTGCTTGCTCCTCACCTTCTGGCGCGCTGCGACGAGGCGGTGCTGGCCTGCGAAGGCTTGCTTGCCGCGGCGAAAAACCGGGTCGGCGAGCGTCTGGCGCCGGACGGTGTGCTGGCGCGCGCGGTGCTCGACCGCGGACAGCGTGCGGCCCACGCGCTGGCATGGCTGGCAACCTATGTCGAAGCCCTGCGGCAGACGGCGCGGTGGGCGCGCCGCCTGAAGGACGCGAGCCGCCTCGGCGCTGTCGAGCGGCTGATCCTGCAAATCGCCTTCGGCGAGTATCTGGCGCAAATCGTCGGCGGCATTCCCATGAGTCAGAGCGAGATTGCGCGGCTTTCCGATCTGGGGCTCGACGAGGAGGATCGCGCGGGATTTCAAAATGAGGTGGTCGGCGAACTGATTGCGCTCGGCACCCACGCCGCCATGCGCGCGGAACTCGCCACCTATCTGTCTGCACACTGTGGCGCGATAACGGTCGGCGATCCGGGGCTCGATGACACGATGAGCTCGGTGCGCGACCAATTCTTCCGGTTTGCCACGGACAAGATCACCCCCAATGCACAGCAATGGCACCTGAAGGACGAACTCATTCCCCTCGGCATCGTGGCGCAGATGAGTGCGCTCGGCGTGTTCGGACTGACCATTCCGCAAGGCTATGGCGGCGCGGGCCTGTCGAAGACCGCGATGTGCGTCGTATCCGAAGAATTGTCGCGCGCCTGTCTCGGCGTCGGCAGTCTGGCGACGCGTTCCGAGATCGCCGCCGAACTCGTTCTGAACGGCGGCACCGAGGAACAGCGCGCACGCTTTCTGCCGCGCATCGCCAACGGCGAGATGCTGCCGGCGGCGGTGTTCACCGAACCGGACGCCGGGTCCGACCTCGGTAGCTTGCGCACGCGCGCGGCGCGCTCCGGCGGCGTCTACAAGATCACCGGCAGCAAGACCTGGATCACCCATGCGGCGCGTGCCGACGCGATGGTCTTGCTGGTGCGCACCGATCCGGCGACCGGCGATTATCACGGGCTGTCGATGTTCATCGCCGAAAAGCCACGCGGCACCGTCGCCGATCCGTTCCCCGTGGCGGGCATGCGGGGCGGGGAGATCGCCGTGCTCGGCTATCGCGGCATGAATGAATACGAGATCGCTTTCGACGGATTTGAGGTTGCGGCGGAGAATCTGCTGGGCGGCGTGGAAGGCCAGGGTTTCAAGCAGCTGATGGGCACCTTCGAGACCGCGCGTATCCAGACGGCCGCGCGGGCCATCGGCGTTGCCGCGTCGGCGCTGGATGTCGGCCTGCGTTATGCCCGCGAGCGCCGGCAATCCGGCAGGGCGATCTTCGAATTCCCGCGCGTCGCCGACAAGCTGGTGATGACGGCCGTGGAGATCGCCGTGGCGCGCCAGCTCACCTATTTTGCGGCGCGCGAAAAGGATGCGGGACGGCGCTGCGATCTGGAGGCCGGCATGGCGAAGCTGCTGGCGGCGCGGGTCGCCTGGGCCGCCGCCGACAGCGCCGTGCAGATTCACGGTGGCAATGGTTTCGCGCTCGATTATCCGGTAAGCCGCATCCTGTGCGACGCGCGCATCTTGAGTATTTTCGAAGGAGCGGCCGAAATCCAGGCGCATGTTGTCGCCCGGCGGCTGCTGGAGGAACGAGGAAACTGATGCCGAACGATCACGTTCTAGACCGCCTGTCTGCCACCGTCGCCGCGCGGAAGGGGGCCGACGCCGGAACGTCCTACACCGCCAAGCTGTTGCAGGACGGCGTGCAACGCTGCGCCAAGAAATTCGGCGAAGAAAGCGTGGAAGCCGTCATCGCCGCGGTGTCGGGGAACAAGCAGGCGGTGATCGCGGAATCCGCGGACGTTCTCTACCATCTGCTGGTGTTGTGGGCGGCGTGCGGGGTCAAGCCCGACGAGGTCTATGCCGCGCTGACGGCGCGCGAGGGTCGCTCCGGTCTCGAAGAAAAGGCATCGCGCCAAACGTCTTAAGGAAGCCATGCGCGTTCTGCTCACGCGACCCAGGGAAGACGCCGAGGCGTTCGCCGCCCGGCTGCAGGAACGTGGTCACGAGGCGCTGTCCGCGCCGTTGCTGACCGTGCGCTTCCATGAGGGGCCGCCGCTCATCCTTGACGGCGTACAAGGCATCCTCGCAACCAGCGCCAACGGCGTGCGGGCGCTGGCACGGCGCACGGCACGGCGCGAGCTGCCGCTCTTCGCCGTCGGACCGCAAACCGCGCATGAAGCGCGCAACGCCGGATTTGCGCGTGTCGAAAGCGCCGACGGCGACGTCATGGCGCTGGCGCAGACCCTGCCGCGATGGGCGCGCGCCGCCGCCGGCGCGTTGTTGCACGCGACGGGGGCCGAAGGGGCCGGCAAGCTGGCGGCCCTGCTGATCGCCAAAGGCTATGCGGTGAACACGGCGGTTCTCTATGATGTCGTGGCCGCGACCTCTCTGCCGCAGGATGTCGTCTTGGGTATCAAAGACGGATCGCTGGACGCCGCAGTCTTCTTCTCGCCGCGCAGTGCGCGCGTTTTCCGGGAATGCGTCGTCGACGCGGGTCTTTCGCCCCTCTGTGCCGCGCTGATCGCCGCCTGCATCAGCCGGGCGGCGGCGAATGCGCTGCCGCCGCTTTCCTTCGGGGAAATTCGCGTGGCCGCGCGTCCCAATCAGGCTGCGCTGCTCCAGTGTCTCGCCTGACCGCTCTGGTGTAGGATCGGCACGGGTTCGGGGCAGTGGCGGGCAATGTGGAAGAAGTTGCTTCTCGGGGTCGTCGCATTTGTCGTCGTGGCCCTTGGCGGCCTCTACTACGCGCTGTACCAGCCGGACATCCCGCGCCGCGTCCTGGAAGCGAAATATGCCGCTCCGCCGTCCCGATTCGTGGTCCTGAAAGACGGTGCGCGCGTGCACTACCGCGAGCGCGGTCCGGCCGCCGCGCCGGTGCTGCTGCTGCTGCACGGATCGAACTCGTCGCTGTTCGATTGGGAACCCTGGTCGAAGGCGCTTTCCGACCGGTTTCGCGTCGTCGCCGTCGATCTGCCCGGTCACGGCCTGACAGGCGCGGTGCCGAACGGCGATTACTCCGAACGGGGCATGGCGGCCTTCGTGCAGGAATTCGCCGACAAGATCGGGCTTGGACGTTTCGCGCTCGGCGGCAATTCCATGGGCGGCGGCGTGGCCGCGCGCTTTGCGGAGGAGCATCCGGGGCGCGTCACGCGGCTGATCCTGGTGGACGCCGAGGGCATGCAGACCCGTTTTGGCGATCGAATCCCGCTGGCCTTCCGTCTGGCGCAGACGCCAATCCTCAACCGGCTGCTGCTGCACATCACGCCCCGCGCGCTGGTGGTGGAGGGTCTGGACGACGCCATCGTGCGCAAGGCGATCATCACCAGCACGATGATCGACGAATATTGGGACTTCGCCCGCATGGCCGGGACGCGGCAGGCGACGATCGTCCGCTTCCAGCTTCCCCCGGACGACTATGTCCGCACCCACATCGGGTCGATCAAGGCGCCCACCTTGATCCTCTGGGGTGCGGAGGACCGTCTGATCCCGGTGGCGGCCGCCCATGCCTGGGCCAGGGCCATCCCCGGCTCCAGGCTGGTTGTCTATCCCGACACCGGCCATCTGCCGATGGAAGAGGAACCGGCGGACACGGCCGCCGCCGTCCGTGCTTTCCTGGGCACACCGGCCCCCTAGACCCCGGATTCCGGAAAACAAAACCGCCGGTCGGCTTGACGAACTGCCCCGCGACCCATTCTTATTTCGCATATGCAGCATGAGGCGATGGCAGATTTGTTGGAGGGGCTTGCCGGCACAGCCCGGACGATCCGCGGCGCGCCCTACAACAATTACCGCCTGGGAGCCGCCTATGACGAAATGTTCGCGGCCAGCGCGGCCGTCCGGCCGCATTACGCGGATCTCGACGCCGAACTCCTGACGCTGGCGCCCGAGGAGCTGCACCGCCGCCAGCAGGCCTGCGAGCTTTCCTTCCTGCATCAAGGCATCACCTTCACCGTCTACAGCGACAAACAGGCGACCGAGCGGATCATTCCCACGGACCTCTTGCCGCGCATCGTCACGGCGGCGGAATGGACGCGCATCGAAGCGGGGCTGAAGCAGCGCATCGAGGCGCTCAACCATTTCCTGCGCGATATCTACGGCGACGGTCGGGTGCTGAAGGACGGCGTCGTTCCGCGTTCGATGATCTACGGCTCGCGTCACTACCGCCGCGAGATGCGCGGCGTGCAGGTGCCGCACGGCGCCTATGTGAATGTCTGCGGCACCGATCTGGTGCGCCGCGAGGACGGCGCCTTCGTCGTTCTGGAAGACAATCTGCGGGTGCCGTCGGGCGTCTCCTACATGCTGGCCAACCGCGACGTGGTGCGCCGCGCCTTCCCGGATCTGTTCCGCGCCATGGGGGTGCGGCCGATCGAGCATTATCCGCGCGAGCTGCTCGCCGCCCTGCGCGCGCTGACGCCGTTCCAAGAAGACGCCTCCATCGCTGTGCTGACGCCGGGCGTGTTCAATTCCGCCTATTTCGAACACGCCTTCCTGGCGCGCCAGATGGGCGTCGAGCTGGTGGAGGGACGCGATCTTCTGGTCAACGACAACGTCGTCTATGCGCGCACCACCAGCGGGCTCAAGCGCATCGACGTCATCTATCGGCGCATCGATGATGATTTCATCGACCCGCTGATCTTCCGCGAAGATTCCTCGCTCGGCGTGCCCGGTCTGTTCAACGCCTACCGCGCCGGCAACGTGGTGATCGCCAATGCGCTGGGCACCGGCGTCGCCGACGACAAGGCGGTCTACGCCTATGTGCCGCGTCTCATCCGCTATTACCTGTCGGAAGAGCCGATCCTCGACAATGTGGAGACCTTCCTCTGCCGCGAGGCGGCGTCGCTCTCCCATGTGCTGGCCAACCTCGACAAGTTGGTGGTGAAGGCGGTCGGCGAATCCGGCGGCTACGGCATGCTGGTCGGGCCTCACGCCAGCAAGGCGGAATGCGAAGCCTTTGCCGAAAAAATAAAGGCCGATCCCGAGAATTACATCGCGCAGCCGACCATACAGCTGTCCACCGCGCCGACCTTCGTCGACGGCGGCGTGGAAGCGCGCCATGTCGATCTCAGGCCGTTCATCCTGAACGGCGAGAAGACGGTGATCGTACCGGGCGCCTTGACGCGTGTGGCGCTCAAGCGCGGTTCGCTGGTGGTCAATTCGAGCCAGGGCGGCGGCTCCAAGGATACCTGGGTGTTGAGCAGCTGATGTTAAGCCGTGTCGCCGACAGCATGTACTGGATGAGCCGCTATCTTGAGCGGGCCGAGCACACGGCGCGGCTGATCGCGGTCAAGCTCGAATCCATGCTCGAACAATCGCGCGAGGACGCCGATTCCTCATGGTCGCGTGTCGTCGCCGCCTTGTCGGCGGAAGAGCATGTCCCCGCCGTCCCGGACGCCTTCGCCATCACCCAGGGTCTTGCCTTCGACCGCTTCAATCCGTCGTCCCTGGTGCTATCCCTGCGCAATGCGCGCGACAATGCCCGCCAGGTGCGCGAGCAGCTGTCGATAGAGGTCTGGGAGAATCTGAACCGTCTTTACCTGCGGCTGCAGCCGGTGACCATGGACGGCATCTGGGTGCACCACCCCGCGCGCCTGTTCCGCGAGGCGCTGCAGGACCTGCACACGCTGGGCGGCGTCACCTATTCGACGCTGAGTCACGGCGAAGGCTGGTACTTCCTCGAACTCGGGCGGCATATCGAGCGCGCGCAGCTGGTCGGCCGCCTGCTCGATCTGCATTTCGGTGCGGCCGCGGCGGACGATGCGCCGAAATATTTCGACTGGCTGGTGCTGTTGAAATTCTGCTCGGCGTTCGAGCCCTACTGCAAGGCCTACACGGCGGCGATCCGGCCCGAGAAGATCGCGGAGTTCCTTCTGTTCGACGCCGAGTTCCCGCATTCCGTCCGTTTTTCCGTCGACCGGGTGTGCGACGCGCTGCTGCATGTCGCGCCGGGCGCACCGCCGAATCGCCGCGCGGCGGTCGAGCGCCTGGCCGGCCGTCTGAAGGCTTCGGTCGATTTCACCCAGATCGAGGAGTTGATGCGCGGCTCCATCGCGCCCTTCCTCGACGATATCACCCGGCAATGCGAGCAGATCCACGACGCCGTCTATTCGTCCTACATCGCCTATGGCGCGGAGACGGTGCTGTGAAAAACAGGGCGAGTTGCAAATGGCGAGTAGCGAATGGAGTTTCTTCCCTGTTCGCCACTCTCTGTTCGCTATTCGCAAATCCGAGATAGGACGGGCAGGTTCCAGATGTTCTATTCCATCCGCCATGTCACCCGCTTCCGCTATTCGGCGCCCGTGCGCGAAAGCGTGATGGAACTGCGCATGCAGCCGCGCTCCGAAGGTCCCCAGGCGCTGCGCTCCTTCCAGATCAACACCAATCCGCGGGCGCAGCTCTATGCCTATACCGACCACTTCGGAAACGCGGTCTATCATTTCAACGTGCTGCGCGCCCACGATGAGTTGCGCATCGAGGCCCAGGCGGTCATCGAGCTGTCGCGCCTGACGCCGTTGCCCGACGCCGTCGATGCGCTGGAATGGGAACGGTTCAACTCCTACAATCTGACCGACGATCATTTCGACCTGCTGGAACCTTCCAAATTCGCGTTCCACTCGCCGGCGCTCGCCCGTTTCATGGCCGAGAAAGGACTCGAGAAGCCGCAGCACGATCCGCTGACCGCGCTGAAGGATCTCAACCGGACGATCCACGACGCCTTCGCCTATGAGGTCGGCATCACGCAGGTCCATTCGCCGATCGATCACGCGCTCGAAGAGCGGCGCGGCGTCTGCCAGGATTTCGCGCACATCATGATCGCCATCGCGCGGCGCTGGGGCATTCCGGCGCGTTACGTCTCGGGCTATCTCTATCATCGGCCCAACAACGGCGACCGTTCGGGAGCGGACGCGACGCATGCCTGGGTGGAGGCCTACCTGCCGAGCCTGGGCTGGGTCGGCTTCGATCCCACCAACGACGTGCTGACCGGCGACCGCCATATCCGCGCGGCGGTCGGCCGGGACTATGACGACGTGCCGCCGACGCGCGGCACGCTGAAAGGGACCTCGGAAAGCGAACTGGCCATCGC
>DAIDUA010000221.1 GCA_027456965.1 Alphaproteobacteria bacterium
CGATGACATGGCGCGCGCCGGCGACGGTGATGCAATGGGCCAGCGCCGGGCCCATCAGATTGGTGTTGATGAGCGCGGCCACGGCGCCGAGCTTGTGCAGCCCGAGCCAGGCCATCAGATATTCGGGACGGTTCTCCATCAGGAGCGCCACCACGTCGCCGCGCTTGACGCCCTGCGCCATCGCCCAATGCGCGTAGCGGTTGGCGCCCTCGTCGAGCGCGCGATAGGAGACGGTGCGGTCCTGATAGAGGATGGCGATGTTCGCCGGCCGGCGCGCCGCGTGCTCTTCGACGATGTCGACGATGATGTGCGTGGCGTCCGGCTTGACGCGGCGCATGCGATACATGGTTCGCGCCAGGCAACGAATGTAGATATATTCGCGCTTGAGACTTTCGAACAATTTCATCGCCGATTCGGTTTCTTCCCCGTGCTGATCGAGGATAGAAGGCGGCGATCCAGCGTCAAGGCAACAGGATGAGCGAACCGCTCGATCTCAGAGGTTTGAAATGTCCGATGCCCGCACTGTTCGCCAAGCGCGCGCTGCTGCGCGCGGCTCCGGGCACTTGCCTGGAGGTGCTCACCGACGATCCTCTCGCCGCGCTAGACGTGCCACATATGTGCCGCGACGAAAACTTCGAGGTCGTCAGCATCGAACGCGACGGCGACCGTGCGCGGATGGTGCTGCGCCGGCCGTAGCAACGGCTACGGCTTTGCCTTTTC
Organism: Alphaproteobacteria bacterium; assembly: GCA_027456965.1. Lineage (GTDB taxonomy): Bacteria > Pseudomonadota > Alphaproteobacteria > Micropepsales > Micropepsaceae > Rhizomicrobium. The sequence continues at coordinate 721 of DAIDUA010000221.1, forward strand.
CTTCGCCTTGGGTCCGATGTGCTGGAGCACCTGATCGGCGTCTATGGCGCGCGGCTCGCTCTTCGCCTGCTCGTCGGTCAGCAGCACGATCTCGGCATAGGCGTTGAAGCGCGTCACCGGATAAGAGTCGGCGGTCGCCATGCCGGGCCCGTAGGGCCAGCTGTGCCAGTACCAGCCGTAACCGGGCCAGCCGGGCCAGCCGACGAAATCGCTGTGATAGCTCGTCTTGGCCTTGGTATCCCGCGTGTCGAAGAGGAAATAATGATACCCCGCCTTCAGCGCCACTTCGGCGGAGCGCAGCAGAAGATAATCCTCCACCGTGTCGCGCGGCGTGGCCGAATTGCCGGTGAAGGTCACCCGGTAGCGGTTGTCGGTCAGCTGTTCGTCGGAATAACCGGTTCCGCCGGGCGCCGTCTGCGGATGGTAGGTCGCGACGGTCTGACAGCCGGCCAGGGCCAAAGTCGTTGCCGCGAGCAGGACCGGAAGGGACAGGCGGTGGAACAGATCACGCATCCGAAATCTCCGTGCATTCGCCGTAGCTTACACGCTTTCGCGGCGAGTTTTCATGCTTTTTTGGCAATCTGGCGATTTTCCCGACGCTGCGGCAAACACTCCTATTGATAAATGACTGGTCATTTAGTAATCAACGGCCATGAGCTATGTCTCGCAGGTTTCGAAGCCCGCCAAGAGCTGGACCCGGCGCAAACAGGCCCGCCCCGGCGAAATCCTGGAGGCGGCCCAGCGTGTCTTCGCGGAAAAAGGTTTCGCCGCCACCCGCATGGAAGACATTGCGGCGCGGGCCGGCGTCACCAAGGGCACGATCTATCTCTATTTCCCAGGCAAGGAAGAGGTGTTCAAGACGCTGGCACGCGAATCCGTCGGCGCCACCCTGACCGATGCCGCGCTGCAGGCGAGCCGCTATGAGGGTTCCGCCCGCGAGTTCCTCACCATGTTCCTGACGGCGGTCGCGACCATGATCCAGAACAGCGAACGGGTCGCGCTGCCCAAGATCATCATCGCGGAAAGCGGCAATTTCCCGGAGCTGGCACGCTTCTGGCGCACCGAGGTCATCGACAAGGCCATGGCGCTGCTCTCCGGCGTCATCGCCAAGGGCATCGCCCGCGGCGAGTTGCGCGATCTGCCGCCGGAGCACGTCGCGCGGCTGTGCATCGCGCCGCTGCTGCTGAGCATCATCTGGCGCACCACTTTCGAAACCTACGACAAGACGCCGTTCGATTACCGCCAGCTGTTCGAAACCCATATCGACGTTCTGCTGAAAGGGCTCGCGCCAGAAGGAAACGATCCATGAAGCGATTGAGCGTTCTCCTCCTCCTGTTGCTCGCGGGCTGCGGACAAAGCAGCGACCGAACATGGCTCGGCTATGCCGAAGGCGATTATGCCTTCATCTCGGCGCCCCAGGCGGGTTGGGTCACCCATGTCGCGGTGGATCGCGGCTCATGGGTGAAGAAGGGCGACCTGCTCTTCAAGCTCGACGACAACAGCCAGATCGCGGCGCGCGACTCCGCCCAGGCCGCCATCGCCCAGGCGCAAGGCCAACTGGTTCAGGCCGAAGCCAATCTCGATTATGCGCGCAGCACCTTCGAACGGCAGACGGGTCTGATGCGGGCGGACGCCAGCACCAGGCAGAATTACGACCTCGCAAAATCGAATTACGAGACCGCACAGGCGCAGGTGGCGCAGATCGAAGCCGCGGAAAACCAGGCCCGCGCCGCGCTCGCCAACGCACTGTACCAGCTCTCGCAGCGCGACATCGTTTCGCGCACCACGGGACGCGTGCAGGACGTCTACTTCCGCCAGGGCGAATACGCGCCTGCGATGACGCCGGTGATCTCCGTGCTGCCGCCGCAGAACATCTATGTGCGTTTCTTCGTGCCGGAAGACGAGTTCGCGGCAATCCATCTCGGCGACAAGGTGAAGATCGATTGCGACGGCTGCGCCAAGAACATCGTGGCGACCGTGACCTTCATCGCCGGCCAGGAGGAATTCACCCCGCCGGTGATCTTCTCCGTCACCAGCCGCAAGCAGCTCGTCTTCAAGATCGAGGCGCGCGCGCCCGGTGGACTGAAACTCAATCCCGGACAACCCGTGGACGTGCACAAGCTGTGACCGCGCTCGGCAACGCCATCGACGTCCGCGGCCTGACCAAGCGCTTCGGCAAGAAGACGGCGGTCAACGGCATCGACATCGCCGTGCCGGAGGGCCAGGTGTGGGGCTTCCTCGGACCCAACGGTTCGGGCAAGACCACCACGATCCGCATGTTGTGCGGGCTGCTCAACGCCGACGCCGGCGAGGGCACGTGCCTGGGCTACAATTTCCGCACCCAGGCCGAGCAGATCAAACGCGAGACCGGCTACATGACCCAGAAGTTCAGCTTCTGGGAGGATCTGTCGATCCGCGAGAATCTCGACTTCGTGGCGCGCGTCTACGGCCTGCCCGGACAGCGCGCCCTGGTGGACGAGACGCTGGAAAAGCTCGGGCTGGAGCAGCGCCAAAACCAGCTCGCCGGCGAGCTTTCCGGCGGCTGGAAGCAGCGCCTGGCGCTTGCCGCCTGCACGCTGCATTCGCCCAAGCTGCTGCTGCTGGACGAACCGACCGCCGGCGTCGATCCCAAGGCGCGGCGCGACTTCTGGGACGAGATCCACACGCTCTCGGGCCAGCACGGCATCACCGTTCTGGTCAGCACCCATTACATGGACGAAGCCGAGCGCTGCGACCGCATCGTCTATATCAGCGGCGGCAATATCGTGGCGCGCGGCACGGTCGCCGACATCATCGCCGGTTCCGGCCTCATCACCTTCACGGTCGAAGGCGACGGCGCGCGCCAGCTTGCCCCGAAGCTGCGCGGCCATCCCGGCGTCGTCTTCATCGCCTTCTTCGGCGCGATGCTGCATGTCTCTGGTTACGACCGCGCGCTTCTGGAACAGGCGCTGGCGCCCTATCGCAACGATCCCAACCTGGCGATCCGCGAGACCGCGCCCAGCCTGGAGGATGTCTTCATCCAGCTGCAGGAAAACAACGGCGGAGCCAGCGCATGAACGGCCGTTTCTCGCTCGCCCGCGTCTTCGCCATGCTGGGCAAGGAATTCATCCAGATGCGCCGCGACCGGCTGACGCTGGCGATGCTGGTGGGCATTCCGCTGATGCAGCTCATCTTGTTCGGCTACGCCATCAACATGGTGCCGCGGCATCTGGCGACTGTGGTTTCGATTTCCGATCCGGGCCCGTTCTCCGATTCGATCGTCGCCGCCCTGGCCAATTCCAGCTTCTTCGACGTCGTGAAGGCGACGAATTCTCCCGCCGAGGCCCACCGCATGCTGGCCGAGGGCACGGCGTCGTTTGCGATCAACATCCCTCCAAATTTCTCGCGTGACCTGGTGCGCGGCGTCCAGCCCGAGCTGCTGGTGGAGGCGGACGCCACCGATCCCGCCGCCGGCGCCTACGCCATCGGCGCCATCACCACGATCGTCAGCAGCGCCTTGCGCAACGATCTGAGAGGTCCGCTGGCGGCGCGCGCCTACGCGCCCCCACCGGTCAATGTCGTGGTGCATCAGCTCTACAATCCGGAAAACATCACGCGGTACAACATCGTGCCGGGTCTTCTGGGCATGATCCTGACGATGACGATGGTGATGGTGACGTCGATCGCGCTGACGCGCGAGCGCGAGCGCGGCACCTATGAAAACCTGCTCGCCATGCCGATGCGCCCGACCGAGATCATGATCGGCAAGATCACGCCGAACATATTCATCGGCGCGTTCCAGAGCGCTCTCATCCTCACCGTCGCCCGGTTCGTGTTCCACGTGCCGATGCTCGGCTCGCTGCCGCTGCTGGCCGCGGCCGGCATGATCTACATCGCCGCGCTGCTGGCGGTGGGCTACACCTTCTCCACCGTCGCCCAGAACCAGATGCAGGCGATGCAGATGACGTTCTTCTTCTTCCTGCCGTCGATCATGCTGTCGGGCTTCATCTTCCCCTTCCGCGGCATGCCGGAATGGGCCCAGTGGATCGGCGAGGTGCTGCCCATCACGCATTTCCTGCGTGTCGTCCGCGGCATCCTGCTCAAGGGCAACGGCTTCACGGAGATCTGGCCCGATACCTGGCCGATGATTCTCTTTTTGTTCGTTGTCGGCGCCATCGCCGTCCTGCGCTTCCGCCGCACCCTGGATTAGAGCGGTCTGGGCGCAATCCTGGGTCGCAACAAGGCGTCCATGGCGCGGTTTGCCGCAGAAAATTGCGCCGGAACCCGGAATCCCGGTCGTTTTCCGTGGCAAGCCGGACGAACCTTCGCAAAGGGCTGGCCCCGGACCCTTGCGAAAGACTAAACTGCGTAACAAATTCACGCCGCCTTTGGGGGCCGGACCCAGATCCGGCCGTAAGGTTTCCGCCAGTCCGCCGGTTCAGGCGGCACGAATGTCTCAATTGGGATGGGGGGCCGTACGGTCCGCATGTCTGGATTATCGGTGATCTTGCAGTACGGGCTGGCCAGCGTCCTGTTGCTGCTCACGCTGCTCTCCGCCCAATTGGTCATGCTGGGCACTTTCCGTTTCTTCCGTCCGCAGCCGCGCGTGCGTCTGCCGCGCCTGCCTGACGAAGCATTGCCCACCGTGCTGGTGCAGTTGCCGGTGCGCGACGAGGGAGCACTGGCGGTGCGCGTCGCCGCCGCGGCCGCACGACTCGATTGGCCGCGCGACCGTCTCGAAATCCAAGTGCTCGACGACGGCAGCGCCGAACACCACGAAGACCTCAAGCGCGCCGTCGCGGCGATGATTCCTGAAGGCGTGAACTTCAGCGTCTTGCGGCGCAACGACCGTACCGGCTTCAAAGCCGGCAATCTGGCCTTCGGCCTGACGCATTCCGAAGCGCCCTATGTGGCGATCTTCGACGCCGATTTCGTACCGCCGGCGGATTTCCTGCGCCGCACCGTGCCGGCACTGATCGGCGATTCCGGACTCGCCTTCGTGCAGGCGCGCTGGAGCCACGCCAACCGCTATCGCAACTGGCTGACGCGCGCGCAGGGCCTGCTGCTCGACGCGCATTTCGCCGTCGAACAGGAAGGGCGCTTCCGCGCCGGGCTGCCGATCTCGTTCAACGGCACCGCCGGCGTATGGCGCCGCGACGCGATCGACAATGGCGGCGGCTGGACCGGCGACACGCTGACCGAGGACCTCGACCTGTCGATGCGCTGCACGCTGAAGGGCTGGCGCGCGGCGTTTCTGCGCGATGTCGAAGTGCCCGGCGAATTGCCCGAGACGGCGGCGGCCTGGCGGGCGCAGCAAGCGCGCTGGACCAAGGGTCATGCGCAATGCGCGCGCAAGCTGCTGCCGGCGATCTGGGCCAGCGACCTGCCGGCGTGGCGCAAGGCGGCGATGAGCCTGCAGATGTGCCAGTTCGCGTTCTACACCCTGGCGTTCATCAGCGCCTCGATCAGCCTGACGCTGATGTATATGAATGTCGTCTATCTCAAGAGCGTGGGGATGTTCGGCCTCACCGTCACCGCCTTCGGCCTTTCGAGCAGCCTCGGCTATCTCTATTACGGCCAGTATCTGCTCGGCCGACATCGCGCCATCGGCCTGCACCGCTCGCTGCTGCTCGCCATCGTTTTTCCCAGCGGCCTCATCCTGTCCAACACGCGGGCGACCTACGAAGCGTTCTTCAGCACGCAGATGGTGTTCCAGCGCACGCTGCGCGCCGGCGAACGTTATGCGGGCGGCTGGCGCGGCACGCCGGAACTGATCGCCGGGCTGGTGCTGCCGGTGTTCGCCTTCGCCGAGAACGCCTGGAGCGCGCCGTTCTTCGTCTTCGCCGTCGCCGGTCTGGTCTCCATCGGCGCCATGGGCTTTTCCGGCGGCGCGCCGCAGCAAATCCGCGAGATCGCACCGCGCCGCCTCACCAACCCGCTGGAATAGAACCTCCGCCGGCGCCTTGCCGCGCTCGCCGTGCCGGCGATGCCGTATTTCGGGCCGTGACGGCGCGGATTTGATTCAAATTTTAATCGATCGAATCCGAACGACTGGCCTAACCTCGCTTTGAAATCTGCCGCGTTATCGTCGCGACAACGGTTGCTGCCGTTTGAGCGCAAGACGAGGGCTTTTGATGGTGGGGTCTATCGTTCGGCTCGCGGCGGCAACCGCCCTTGCAGGCCTTCTGGCCGGCTGCGCCAGTTCCCCGAACGACCGCTTCGACGGTGGACGCATCGCCACGCCCGACACGCCGTTGCAATGCGTGCCGTATGCGCGCGCCGAGGCCCACATCCCGATCTACGGCGACGCCTATACCTGGTGGGACCAGGCCGCCGGGCATTACGCCCGCAGTGCTGCGCCGTCGGAGGGCGCCGTCATGGTGCTGCATGATTACGCCGGCCCCAACCGCGCCCATCTGGCGGTGGTCCGCGACATCGTGGACTCGCGCGAAATCCGCGTCGATCACGCCAACTGGCTCGACGACGGCGCCATCTACGTCAACGATCCCGTCCGCGACATCAGCCCGGACAACGACTGGAGCGAAGTGCGGGTCTACAATCTCAAGATCGGCGCCTGGGGCTCACACGTCTATCCGGTCCAGGGTTTCATCGGCCCTGGCGCGCCCGACGCATCCCAGATGCACGTCGCGCAAAACCCGGCCCCACGGACCGCCGTGGAT
>DAIDUA010000222.1 GCA_027456965.1 Alphaproteobacteria bacterium
ATTTAATGGGGCCGTCGGTTCCCGTTTCGGGGACGGCCAAAGCGAGGCAGAGGGCGCGTTCTAGGTCGGATTTTCCAGGCTGAACGTCTCGCTCTCCTTGTCGTAGGAGAACAGCTCCGCGTAGCGCGCCCAGCTGATGACGGCGCGCAGCGTCTCTTCGGCGGCCTCTTCCGTCATGTGGTCTTCGAGTTCGTCGATGAAGCGCCGGCGCGGGGCGGTGTGGTTGGCGCGCTCGTCGAGCACGCGGCGGATATGGGCAGAGAGGGGCACGCAGCTCATCAGCGCGCGCGAGAAGATTTCCTTGCGCTCGTTGGTGTCGGCGTCGGCGAAGCGTTTGCCCATATGCGTGAGCTTGATGTCGCCGCCTTCCACGTCGCCCAGGCGCAGCAGCTGCAGCGCTTCGGTGACGGGGAACAGTTCGTCGATTTCCAGCTGCAGGTCCGAGGCGATGTCGGGCAGGTCGGCCTTGCCGTTGTATGGCGTGGCGGCCACGGCTTCGATCAGGCCGGAGATGATGCTGGAGGAGACATGCACCAGCGGCGTGCCGAGCGTGGGCCCCGTGGTCGGAGCCTGGCGGGGCTGGCGTTCGACGCGCCGCGCCGTCATCTCGACATAGATGCGGTCGACGTAGTCCTCGAAAACGGTCGAGGTGCGTTCGCGCGGCCGCGGGATGTCGATCCTGATGTCGCTGGTGACGCGGCCGGGGTTGCTGGAGAACAGCAGGACGCGGTCGCACATCTGCACCGCTTCCTCGATGTTGTGGGTGACCAGGATGATGCCTTTGATCGGCAGCTTCTTATCCGACCACAGATCGATGAGATCGGTGCGCAGGTTCTCCGCCGTCAGCACGTCCAGGGCCGAGAACGGCTCGTCCATCAAGAGGATGTTGGGATGAACGACCAGGGCGCGGGCGAAGCCGACCCGCTGGCGCATGCCGCCGGAGAGTTCGCGCGGATAGGCGCTCTCGTAGCCGTCCAGCCCGATCAGGTCGATCGCCTCCAGCGCGCGGGTGCGGATTTCCTTCTCCGGCAGGCGCAGGGCTTCGAGCCCGAGCTGCACGTTCTCCAGCACGGTCAGCCAGGGGAACAGCGCGAAGCTCTGGAACACCATGGCGACGCCGCTGGCCGGCCCGTCGCTGCTCCGGCCGAGATAGGTGAGGGTGCCGCCCTGCGGTTTGGCCAGGCCCGCGATCAGGCGCAGCAGGGTGGACTTGCCGGAGCCCGAACGGCCGAGCAGGCCGACGATCTCCCCTTCGCGCAGGGAAAGGTTCACGCCTTCGAGCACCAGCAGCTCATCGCCGCCCGGCTTGGGAAAGGTCCGGCGCACGTCTTGGACTTCGAGAAGGGTAGTCGCAGCTCCCATGGATCTCTCCTATCCGAGCCGGAACTTGCGTTCCGCATACCAGTAGAGCGGCCGCCAGAACAGTCTGTTCACGACGACGACGAAAAAGCTCATCACCGCGAGGCCGAGCACGATCTTGCGGAAATCGCCCGCCGTGGTGGCGTCGGTGATGTACGAACCCAGGCCGTAGGCGCGCAGGGTCTTGCTGCCCCATTCGACGATTTCCGCGAGAACGGCCGCGTTCCAGGAACCGCCGGAGGCGGTGATCGCGCCCGTCAGATAGTAGGGAAACACCGCGGGCAGCGCCACTTTGCGCCACCACAGCCAGCCCTTGATCTGGAAATTGTCGCTGGCGTCGCGCAGCTCCCGCGGCAGCGCCGAGGCTCCGGCGATGACGTTGAACAGGATGTACCACTGCGTGCCCAGCACCATCAGCGGCGACAGCCAGATGTCGGGATTGAGTTTCCACAGCACGATCAGGGAGACGACGATGGGAAACAGCAGATTGACCGGGAACGCGGCCAGGAACTGCGCCACGGGCTGGACGATCCGCGACAGATGCGGGCGCAGGCCGACATAGATTCCGACGGGCGTCCAGATAACGCTGGCCAGCGCGATCATTATGATCACGCGCGTCAGCGTGGCAAAGCCTCGCAGGACGATGTTGAGAAACTCGCCGAAACCGAGCGGAATGGCCGCGAAGCCGGCGATCTGCCACAGCGCGTAGACGATTAGACCGGCCAGGCAGACATACCAGACGATATCGGCGATCCGCGAACGGACGGCGCTCGGGTTCTTCGCGCCAAGGTTCTGCACCGGTGGCGTCAGGCGGTAGGTCCAGTGCATCAGCCGGTCGAAGGGTGCGCCGATGGCGTCGATCAGCTTCGAGCGGCGGAACATGGCCAGCGCCCAGGATTCGGCCCCTTCGTCGCTGTCGTTGGTGTCGGCGTCGATGCGGAAGCGGTCCGCCCAGGCGACAAGCGGGCGGAATAGGAGCTGGTCGTAAATCAGGATGACGATCAGCATCGCCAGGATCGCCCAGAGGATCGCGGCCATGTTCTTGGCGGCGACGGCGGTGGCGATGTAGGAGCCGATGCCCGGCAGGACGATCGAGGTGTTGCCAACAGTGAAGGCTTCGGCGGCGACCACGAAGAACCAGGCGCCGGACATCGACATCATCATGTTCCAGATGAGCTGCGGCATGCCAAACGGCACTTCGATCCGCCAGAAGCGCACCCAGGCGTTGAGCCCGAACACCCGTCCCGCTTCCTCCAGTTCGGTCGGCACGGTGCGCAGCGACTGATAGAAGCTGAAAGCCATGTTCCAGGCCTGGCTGGTGAAGATCAGGAAGATCGCGGCGAATTCCGCGCCCAGGATCCGCCCCGGCGCCAGCGACAGGAAGAACGCCAGGGTCACGGACAGGAAGCCGAAAATGGGGATCGACTGGAGGATGTCGAGCAGCGGCACCAGCAGCGTCCCGGCGCGCGGGCTCTTGGCCGCCCAGGTCGCATAGGTGAAGGTGAAAAGCAGCGAAAAGCCTAATGCAATCAGCATCCGCAGGCCCGTCCGCAGCGCATATCCGGGCAGTGCGGAGGGATCGAGCGAGATCGGCTGCTGCTTGAGGGTGGCGAGCGGTTGGATCACGGCGCGGCTGGCGTCCGCGAGCAGGATGATGAAGGCAAGCACCAGCACCGCCGCCAGCAGGTCCCACGGACCGGGCAGCAGACGACGAGCCTCGATCGAGACGGGCGGCAGGATCTTCATATCCGGCATGCCTCGAAGCAGTTGGACTGATATGTGCGGGCGATCCGCGCGCGAGAGCGCAGTTCTGGCGCACACAACCACGGCCCGCTGCCGATGGCAAAGCGAAAAAGCGCCATCGTCGCGACTTTTCTACCGTCACGGACTCGCTGGCCGTGTCGAGGTCGATGGTATGCGGTTGGGCGTGATCGCGCGTGGCACTCCCGGCGGCGATCCTTCGACGCGCTTCGCGCTGTGTCCCGCGCTTGATGCGGTCATGAAATACGCCCGCCTCGTCTTCGACGGTATGATCCGCAGCCACTTGTTCTGGATGCTGCCTTGAGGATTCCGCGTCGAGGAGGTGGCCGTTCCTTCGTCCGTCGCTGGTCTTGGGACGCCATTTGTGCAAAAAACCCAATTCTTCTAGAGACATAGTGACGACCACAGCAAGGCAGGTTCGGCATTGGGCGTTGTGCTGTGTGCCGGCGCACCCGCCTATTTGTTCGCGGTGGCCGTCGCGGACCCGCGCGCGGGTTCGGGCGTGCCCTCTGCCTCCACGAGCCGCGCCGGCGGTGGCCGGCGGGCTGGATCCTGTCGGAGATGTAACGCTTTGAAACACGGTCTAATTTGCGCGCCATGAAGGCAGCCCGGACGCCGCGAGAAGGCCCTTCTGGCTATTGCACGCCTTGGCAGAAACAGCGTAAAACGCCCTGTACGGATCGGAAAATAATGCCTTTACGGGCATTTAACCGCGATTCGGTAGGGTTTAGCGAGCTGAAAACTCGGCGGGCGGAACGGCGATCCGGCGATGACGAATGGCGCGATGCAGCAGGATGCAAGGAGCGGATTTTCCGCTTGCGGCTGCACGCGCCTCGCGCCCCGTCCTTCCCTCGGTTTGCTGCAAGCAGGGCTTCTCCTCCTTAGCTGCCCCTAGATGCCGGCAGGCGCGCGACCGCGCCGGGTGTTTAGGGGATCGAATGCAAAAGGAGAGATTGAAGCCGCTGGACGCGGCGAACGGAAGGAACGTGTAGCCATGAGCACGAAAACAGTGAAACCGGAACGAGTACGAATCTTCGACACGACACTGCGCGACGGCGAGCAATCGCCGGGCGCCGCGATGACGCTTGAGGAAAAAATCGAAGTCGCGGAATTTCTCGACGTGATGGGCGTCGACATCATCGAGGCGGGTTTCCCGATTTCCTCACCCGGCGATTTCGAAGCGGTGTCGGAGATTTCCAAGCGGGTTCGTAATGCGACGGTTTGCGGCCTGGCGCGCGCCGGGTTCAAGGACATCGATCGTGCCGGAGAAGCGGTAAAGGCGGCAAAAAAACCCCGTATTCACACGTTTATTTCGACCAGTCCGGTGCATATGAGGCACAAGCTGCAGATGGGCCCCAATGCGGTGCTCGATGCGGTGGGCGCATCGGTGACGCGTGCGCGCAACCTCGTCGACGACGTGCAATGGAGCGCCGAAGACGCCACCCGCACGGAGCACGATTTTCTTTGCAGTTGCGTGGAACTGGCGATTCGGTCCGGCGCGACGACGATCAATATTCCCGATACAGTCGGTTACGCGACGCCACAGGAATTCTTCGACCTGATCCAGATGCTGATGAATCGCGTGCCGAACATCGACAAGGCGGTGATCGCCACGCATTGCCACAACGACCTCGGCCTAGCGGTCGCCAATTCGCTGTCCGGCGTGCTCGCCGGCGCCCGCCAGATCGAATGCACCATCAACGGCATCGGCGAACGTGCGGGCAACGCCGCGCTGGAAGAAATTGTGATGGCGATGAAGGTGCGCAATGACCGCATGCCTTTCGAGACTGGCATCAACACCACCATGCTGTCGCGGGTCTCCAAGCTGGTGTCGAACGTCACCGGCTTCCCGGTGCAGTACAACAAGGCGATCGTGGGCAAGAATGCCTTCAGCCACGAATCAGGTATCCATCAGGACGGCATGCTGAAGAACGTCGAGACCTACGAGATCATGCGTCCCGAAGAAGTGGGCGTGAAGGAGACCTCGTTGGTGCTCGGCAAGCTCTCCGGCCGCCACGCCTTCAAGGACAAGCTGGCAAGCCT
>DAIDUA010000223.1 GCA_027456965.1 Alphaproteobacteria bacterium
CATTCTCAGGGCTATCGAACTCAACGGTGCGGCGGCCGAGCAGAACAAGCGAGCCTTTCGGCTTGGCCGGCTGGCGGTCCATGACCGTGCGGCCGTCATTGGCCTCGCAGGCATGGACACCGCTCCGCTGCCAAAGCTTGCGCAGACCGTCGAGGAAATAATCGAAGTGCGCGCAAAACATCTCGAAGTTTATCAGGACCGTGCGTATGCCGAGCGCTACCGCAAGAAACTGAACAATCTGCGGGCGGCGGAGGCAATCAGGGTGCCCGGCCGGCACGGACTGGCGGAGGGCGCGGCGCGGTCCCTGTTCAAGCTCATGGCCTATAAAGACGAATACGAAGTCGCTCGCCTCTATGCCAGCCGCGAATTTGGCAAAAAGGTGCGTGAGGAGTTCGACGGCAATTTCCAGCTCCATTTCCATCTGGCGCCGCCGGCCTTTGGCGCCGTCGATCCGGCGACAGGGCGGCCGCGCAAGATGGAATTTGGACCTTGGGCGATGGCTCTATTTCGGGTTCTCGCCGGACTTAAAGGCCTGCGTGGAACGCGGTTCGACATTTTCGCTCGCGCACCGGAGCGTAAACTTGAGCGCCAGATGATCGCGGATTTTGAAGCTTTGCTAGCCGAAATCGCCGCAAGTCTGTCGCCGGCCAATCACGCGACAGCGGTGGAATTGGCGCTCTTGCCGCTCGATGTAAAGGGCTACGGTTACGTCAAAGACGCAAACTACGTGAAGGCCAAGGCAAGAGAAGAAGTGCTGCTGCGCCGTTTACGCATGGCAGATGTCGATCAATCACCTACTATACCGATCACGGAGGCCGCTGAATAGACGGTCCGTCTTTCTATGGAAATAACGCCGCCATGGCAGTGCCTGGTGGCGGGAAATTTTGGGAGTGTATCTCTGTGGACGTCTTTAATGCGCCGGATTTCGACGCGCATGAGGTTGTGGCGTTTTTCCACGATAAGAAGGCCGGATTGAAGTGCATCATTGCTGTTCATTCGACCGCACTTGGACCGGCCTGTGGCGGTACGCGCGTCTATCCCTACGCCGGCGCCGATGCGGCGCTGACCGACGTGCTCCGGCTTTCGCGCGGCATGACCTACAAGAACGCAATCGCCGATTTGCCGCTGGGCGGCGGCAAGGCGGTTATCATCGGCGACCCGGCCAGGGACAAGAGCGAGGCGCGGCTGCTCGCATACGCCGAAGCCGTTAATACTCTGGGCGGTCGCTACATCACGGCGATGGACGTCGGCATCAAGCCCGCGGATATGCCTGTCATCGCGCGGGGCACCAAGTACATCGCCGGTTACGATCAGCCCGGTAAGACAGGCGGCGACTCCGGCCCGACCACGGCGCTCGGCGTTTTCGTCGGGCTGAAGGCCGCCGCGAAGCATCGTCTGGGCGTCGACACGGCCAAAGGGCTGACGGTCGCGATCCAGGGCCTGGGCAAGGTCGGTATGGGTGTTGCCAAACGGCTGCATGAAGAAGAGGCCAAGCTCATCGTCGCCGATGTGAATGAGGACCTCGTCCGCCGCGCGGTGGATGCCTTCGGCGCGCGCGTTGCTTCGCCAGACGACATCCTCACGGTGGAGTGCGACGTGTTGTCGCCCAACGCCATGGGTGCGATCCTGAACGAGAACACAATTCCGCGGCTTCTTGCCCGTGTGGTCGCGGGAGGCGCGAACAACCAGCTCGCGCGCGACGAGCAGGGAGCAATACTGGCCGAGCGCGGCATCCTCTACGCGCCGGATTACGCCATAAACGGCGGCGGCATCATCCGTGTTGCAGGCCAGATCTTCGGTTGGGACGACAAAGAGATCGAACGGCGCACACTGGCCATCGCGGACACCTTGGCGGTCATCTTCCGCCGCGCCGATGACGAGAAGAAGCCGACGAACGTCGTCGCTGATGCGATGGCCGAGGAGCGCATTGCCGGGAAGAGAAACACGACGAGGGTGGCGAAGTAAGGCCCGTCAGTTTAACGGCACTTCGGGAACGCGATGGTTGCGCAAAGGCCGGGCGCATTGTCCGTCAACTCGATCGTAGCGCCGTGGATTTGTGTGATCGCGGCGACCAATGAAAGCCCGAGCCCGCTCCCCGGCGTAGATCGGCCTTGCTCCAAGCGGTAGAATCTCCGGAAAACCTTTTCGCGTTCGCCGGCAGGAATTCCGGGCCCATTGTCCGCAATACGCATGGATGCTCCCGCCTCGGTCATCCTCAGATCGATGGTGATTCGCGTCCTGTCCGGTGTGTGTGCGATGGCGTTTTCGATCAAATTGACGAGCATTTGAGACAGAAGCTCGCGGTCTCCAAGGACTTTTGCCGGTTCGATAACCGGAATGGCGAGGACGTGCTTCCTGTCTTCGGCCACCGGCCCATAAATGTCTGCAAGGGATTTGACAACCTTGTCCAAGTCCACCTGCCGGAAGGACGCGCGCGCGGCACCTGCTTCGATCTGACCGATGCGCAGCAATGCCGAGAATATCGACAAGATGCCGTCGGTGTCCGCGATGACGCGATCGACGGCGACGCCATATTCCTCGACTGTCGTGGCCTCCGCGCTGACAAGCTCCAGACGGTGGCGAAGCCGGGTCAGCGGAGTTCGCAGGTCGTGGGCTATGTCGGTGGAAATCTGCCGGACGTTTTCCATCAGGGTGCTGATGCGGTCGAGCATCGCATTGATGGTCGACGCCAGCCGGGCAAGTTCGTCCTGCGTGCCAGGTTCCGGTATTCGGTCGGAGAGCCGCCCGGCCATGATCGCCTGGCACGTCTGCGTCATCGTATCCATGCGCCTCAGGAACCCACGGCTGAGGGCAATGCCTCCCGCCACGGCGAAGATGAGAGCCGCCGCCAATGTCCAGCCAATCGCACGCAGCGCTTTGTGTTCGGTTGCTTTCAGGACGGCGAGGTTCTGACCAGCGAATGCGTAGACACCAGGCGCGATGAATTGTCCGCGCCCCAATATTCTATGTTCCGCACCGTGATCATCCTTTCGCGCGGTGGGCACGGGCAACCGCACTGTACCGATAACTGGAGTAACTGCCGGCAGATTTCCTGCGACCCGCTGTCCGGCGGCGTTCTGGAGCAGAAGAAAGTCAGATGTGGTGGGCCGTGCCAGGCGCTGGTTCACAACTTCTGTGGCTTCACCTATTCCCTCGGCGTCGTATCCCTTTTTGACGGCCGCCAAGTCTTGGCGGGCATTCAGGATGATCTCAGACTTGAATGCGCTGTCTACGATGGCGTAGAGCACGCCGCTCAGGATCAGGGTGGCGCCGACGAACAGGACGGCGAAGATCGCCGTCAGCCTGAAACTTTCGGTGCGGAGAAGTCTAATTTCCACGGAGAATATATCCGGTGCCCCTGATCGTTTGGATCAACTGGATGGAAAAATCCTTGTCGACCTTGGTACGCAGGCGGCTCATATGCGACTCGACGATGTTCGTCTGGGGATCGAAATGCAGCTCCCATACGTTTTCAATGAGCATGGTTCGCGTCACGACCCGGCCTTCGTGCCGAACGAGGTATTCCAGTAATTTGAACTCCTGGGGCTGAAGCTCGATGAGGCGGCCATGGCGAGAGACAGTCCGTGCGATCAGGTCCATTTCCAGGTCTCCGACTCGCAGGGTCGTTTGCTGCTCCGCGCCTGTTCGTTGGCTGCGGCGGGTCAGGGAATTCACGCGGGCGATCAATTCCGCCAGGGCAAAGGGCTTGACCAGATAATCGTCGCCACCGGCTTCCAGACCTTCGACGCGGTCGCCGACCCCGCCCATGGTGGTCAGAAACAGGATGGGCGTCTGGGAGCCTGATTCGCGGAGCTGCTTCGCCAGACTCAGGCCATCCATTCCCGGCAGCATCCGGTCCAGAATTATGATGTCGTGTGCGTTGTCCTTGGCCAGCGCGAGGCCGTCATTTCCGTCACGCACGCGCTCCACTGCGTGTCCGCTCTGGCGCAACCCCTTCGCGACATATTGGGCGGTATCGTCGTCATCTTCGATGAGTAGAATTTTCAAGGTCTATGGGCCCCAATCGCGATGGCGTCATTGTACGCGCAGAATAGCCAGACCTTCCAACATTGCCAAAAAACAACAATCCAGGGACAGTGAAACTAAGGCTCTGATGCTATTTTCCGGCGCGCGGACGACACCATACACCGGGCGACCCTGCTGCGGGTAAGCGTTTGAGGGATGTCAAAGCGCGATCACCCGATGGTCAACAAACGCGAAGGTTCGACAGGATTTCGGCATGCGGCGGATCATGACATTGCTCGTCTCGTCGGTCGTATTGTCGGGCTGCGCCTTTTATCATCCTGATCCGCTTCCGGCGGGACCGGATTTGATGCCCGGCTTGCCCGCGCGAGCCGCTCGGAGCGGGACGCTGGAACAACCGCTCGACATGATGCAGGTGGCCACCGAGGCCGTTCTGCACAGCCCGGATCGTGTTGCGCTGCGGCGCGCAGCGGACGTGTCCCGGGCACAGGCGATGGCCGCGGGGTTGCTTCCTGATCCGCAGTTCTCGGCAGGCGGCGATCATCCGACGGTTCACGGTCCCGATCTCGTAAACGCCTACGCTTTGGGCCTTTCGGAGGATTTGCAGGCGCTACTGACCTATCCATCGCGGTCCTCGGCGGCCAGGGCTGCTGCTGATCAGGCCAAGCTCAATCTCCTCTGGAACGAATGGCAGACGATCGAGCAGGCCGGCACGCTTTACGTCCAGGCGGTGCTTCTTGGGCAAAAGGCGGCGCGATTGCACCAGACCGCGACGTTGCTGCAGTCGCAATCCGACCGCTCGCAGAAGGCGCTTGCGGCCGGCAACACGACGCTCGATTTGGCCGGCGCCGATCTTTCCACGGCGCTTGATGTGGCAAGCCAGGCCGATGCGGCTTCCCGGGATACTTTGACGGCGGACATCGCCTTGAAAATGCTGCTCGATCTGGAGCCCGCTGCGCCGCTGCAGCTGGCGGGACTGGAGGATCCGCCTCCTTTCACGAAAGAGCAAGTTGTAGCCGCGTTGAAGAATGTCACGCGGGCGAGGCCAGACCTGCTTGCGTTGCAGGCGGGTTATCATAGTCAGGAGGAGAACGTCCGTACGGCAATTCTCGAACAATTCCCGGCCATCACACTCGGGTTCAACCGTGCGTCCGACACGGGCCGAGTCCAGACGAACGGGCTGGCGCTCACAGTCAATCTTCCGATCTTCGGAAGCACACAAGCGAACATAAAGGTGCAGCGCGCGACGCGCGCCAAGCTCAAGGCCGAATATCAGGCGCGCTTGGACCAGACGGAGTCCGATGCCTGGCGTTTGTTCGACGAGCTTTCGCTGCTCAGGAGACAGATCGCGCGGCTGGAAGAAAAACTGCCGGAATTCCAGCGTATGGGCGAGACGAGCCAGAAAGCCTATACGGCCGGCGATCTGCCGCCCGCCACATACGTCATCCTGCTGACCTCTCTGAGTGCTCGCGAATCGGAACTGTTCGATCTCAAATCGCTTCTTTGGGGCGACACGCTCGCGCTGCGCACCCTTCTGGCCATTCCGGCAATCGCTCCAAATCCAGCAAAAGAGACAAAATGAAGCGCCTTGCATTCTTTATGTTTCTCCTCACAACGGCAGTAGTTTGCGGCGCGCCCGCCAATGCCGCATCCGGAGCGTTGGTAAGGCTTGCCGTCGCAAAGCTGGGTACGCTTCAACAGGTCGTTGTGGCTTATGGGGCCGTGGCC
>DAIDUA010000224.1 GCA_027456965.1 Alphaproteobacteria bacterium
GTGCGGTGCTCGCTGACGGCGGTTTGCCGCAGGCGCTGTTTCAGGAGACTTTGGTGTCGCTAAAGGGCCGCAATCTTGCCCCCAGCGACGCATGATGGCGGTGCGCTATGTCGTGGAACGCTTTTCCGCCGGCCAGCAGACTCCGGGCAGCGTCGGCGACCTGAGTGAAGTTTTCGACAGCATGATCGACGACACCCAGACGCGCGTTCGGGCTCGCCGTCGCGCTGAAAGTGATGAATGCTCTGGAAAGCGACATGTCGCACACGGCCAGTATTGCCTTCAACGTTTCCGGGCACACGGTCGAATCGCCGGCTAGCTTTGCCTTGCTGGCGTGGTCCCTTACCCGCAAGCGCAAGCTGGCGCCGCATCTCTGAATTACCTGCACGGCATGCGGTTGGGCTTTCTGAAGTTCGACGGCGCATTGGTGAAGCGGGTCGGCAAGTCCAAACGCGACGGCATGTTGTTCGCTGGCCTGCTGAAACTGAGCAACGAGTCGAATATCCCAACTATCGCAGAATGCCTGGAGACCGAGGAAGAGATCGCCCAAGCCAAACAACTGGGGTCCAAGCTCGGTCAAGAGTACGCCCTGGGCAAGCCGGCGCCGAAGATTCCGCCGGGCTCCGGCAGCAAAGGCGAAAGTCCCCGTCCGCAAGGGCGGGCCTGAAACCTGATCCTAAGCCCTATCTGGCGGCGAAACGCTTACGCAGAACCCCGGATGGGACTTGACTCATAGGTAAGTTATACCTTACGGTAAGTTATGGCTTACAAAGATGCATTGCCGGCCCTGGCTGATCCCACGCGTCGCAAAATCTTCGAGCGCTTGCGCCATGGCGCCAAGCCGGTCGGCGTGATCGCCAAAGGCCTTCCGGTCAGCCGTCCGGCGGTGTCGCAGCACCTGAAGGTGCTCAAGGAGGCGGGGTTGGTAGATGACCGCGCGGAGGGCACGCGACGCGTTTATTACATCGACCCCAAAGGGCTGGCCGACCTCCGGCGCTGGCTCGACCAATTCTGGGATGAGGCGCTGGAAGCGTTCCGTGCCGAAGTGGAAAAAGATCATGAGAAAAAATGAGCCAGCAAAGGATCACGGCCGCGCCCGTGCGCAAATCCATCGTTGTGAATGCGCCGCAGGCGCGCGCTTTCGAAGTGTTCACGGCGCGGTTCGGAAGCTGGTGGCCGAAAGGCCATCATATCGCGGCCGTCGAAATGAAAGAGGCAATCATAGAACCGCGCCGGGGCGGACGCTGGTACGAAAAAGGCATCGACGGGTCGGAATGCCAGTGGGGAGAGGTTCTGGTCTGGGAGCCGCCATCGAAAGTCGTTCTTTCCTGGCGCCTCAACAGCAAGTTCGCGGTAGACGAAGGCGTCGAGAGCGAGGTGGAAGTCCGCTTCATTGCCGACGGAACGAACGCGACGCGCGTGGAACTGGAGCACCGCATCACGTCCTCCGACGCGGAAGCCATTCGCGCCTCGGTGGACTCGCCGCAAGGCTGGGGCGGCCTGCTCGTTCTGTTCGCCGAGGAAGCCCAGAAATGACGGTGTCATTCGATCTGCGGAACCTGCTGCTAGTAGGTCTGCTCGCATCGGCGATGCTTCTGGGAAAAGTGCCCTAGGGGGCGTCATGTACCGGCTCCCAAATTTCTTCGACTCACACAGACCACGGAGATCCATCATGAGCCTCAAGCTTCACGTTTTCCCGCCGAGCCCGCGCGCCTTCAAAGTCATGGCGGTGGCAAACCATCTGGGTGTCGAATGCGAGACCTGCCTTGTCGACATGCCGAATGGTGCGCATCGGCGCCCGGAGTTTTTGACCCTCAATCCGAACGGAAAGATGCCTGTTCTTGAGGACGATGGTTTCGTGCTCTGGGAATCCAATGCAATCCTCGAATATCTCGCTTCCAAGAAGCCGCGGTCTGGTTTAATGCCGGTAGACGCGCGCGGACGCGCCGACGTTGCACGCTGGCTGCTGTGGGACATGGCGCACTGGGATCCAACCTGCGCGATCTTTATTTTCGAACGCCTGGTGAAGCCGATGTTCCGCAAGGAAGCACCCGATCCGGCAGAGATCGCCAAGGGGGAGGAAATGTTCCATCGCTTCGCCGGCGTGCTCGAGGGACAACTGAAAGGCCGCAGGCATGTATGCGGTGACACGCTGACGATTGTGGATTTCGCGCTCGCCGCGCCTCTGACAACGCAGGGGGTGGCGCAGTTTCCGCTGTCATCCTATCCGGAGATCGGCCGCTGGTACGCTGGTATGATGGGGCTGCCCTGCTGGCAGCAGACCCTGACAAAACAGATACCTGCTGCTGCGTGATTTCTTCTTCGGCGCTTGATACCGTTTCGGTATGAGCGCCGAGTCCATCTCCATTCTTTCGGTCAGCGTCGGCATGCCCGCCATCATCGGTATGGCGAACGGCGAAGAAGTGCTCTCGGGAATCGCCAAGCAGGCGGTGACGGCCGACACGGTCCTGGTTCGTACGCTCGGCATCGCCGGCGATGGACAGGCCGACCTCGAAGCCCATGGCGGCGTCGACAAGGCGGTCTATGCCTATCCGTCCGATCATTGGACGTGGTGGGAAACGGAGAAAAAGCTCTCCTGCGCGCCGAACACCTTCGGCGAGAATTTGACGCTCGCCGGTGCGGATGAAAGCGAGGTCTGCATTGGTGATCGGTTCGAGTGGGGCGACGCACTTCTGGAAATCAGCCAGCCGCGCGCGCCATGTTTCAAGCTCGGCATCCACACAAGGAGGCCGGACGTACCGCAGGCGATGACGCTATCCGCGCGCTGCGGCTGGTATCTGCGTGTGATCGCGGGCAGCGTGGTGCCGGTGCGTCACGCAACGTTGATGCGTACAGCGACTCGCGGTGGGCCGACGGTGCGCGAAAGCTTCGTTGCGTTGTTCTCGACAGCGCCTGACGGCGAGGCATTGCGTCGAATTCACGATGCGCCGGGTCTCTCCGAGGCGTGGCGACATGCGATCAACAAGAAAATCGCCGCTTTCCGGGGCTGATTTCAAATCGTGGCAATTTTAGCACTGTCATTAAAAAAATCTTAAATATGCCCAAACTCGAAAAAATAGTTGAAAACTGTGGCGAAATTGCATAGGTTCTTCCTTACGAAGGGCGTTGGTTCCGGCAGGCACTGCCCCCCCGCTCGCACGCCGGATAGGGCCCTTCGTCAGCGGTGTCGGTCATCCCCTCCCGGCACTTCGCGCGTAACGGCGCAAGCGACGCCCGGTCGGCCCTGCCGACCGGGCGTTTTCTTTCACCATTGCCACGGGCTGCGCGTCGGCGAGACGAAAATGCGCTCGAAACTGCCGGCATGGCCGTGATCACTCAACCATTCGGCGAATTTCTTAGGCTCGTAATCGCTCCGGATCCAATCGCCGACCGGTCGACCGCGTGCTTCCTCCTGCGCGAACGCGGTGAACAATTTCAGCCAGCGCTGATGCTTCTTGGACGTACCCGCGAATTGCGCCTGCGCGGTTTCGCGCAAGCTCCAGCCGTCGCGGTGGACGAGATACAGCGCCGCCGCCAAGCCGGTGCGGTCCTGCCCGCCGGAACATTTGAGCAGGAAGGGTTTCGGTGCCGCGTCGAACGCGTCCATCAGGCGGACCAGCATCGGCCGCGTCGGCAGTTTTCGCGAATCGAGCATGGCGTCGAAATGACCCGCTCCAAGCGCCGCACAGACGCGTTTTTCATAACGCCACCAGGACAGATCGCTGTTTTCGCCGCGCAGGTTGATAATGGCGCGCAAGCCGTGGCGCCGCATCAGCGCCATAAGGCCGCCGAAATGGGCCTGCGACGACCGCGCGGCCTCGCCTTCGCGCACCCAACGGAAATTGTAGAATATATCGAGCAAGGGGCGCATGAAGCGAAGACGTCCAAGGAATGGGGCAACAAGATGCAACTTAGCAGGAAGGCGCTCAATGCCCGCTGGGGCTGGACGAGTGTCGCGGCCGTCGTGAGCCTGATGGTTCTGAGTGCTTTCGACAGCATTCTGCGGGCGAGAACCGGCTACGGCACGGCCGATCTGCAAGGCGTACCGACGGGCTGGGGCATCCGCACGATCATGGATCATTGGACCAGCCCGCCCGACTCGGCGCTGGCTGGCTTCGGGCTGGGCTTCGACTACCTTTTCATGCCGCTGTATGCCGCCGCGCTTTTCTACGGCGCCATCGCCGCGTGCGAACGTTTCGCGCCCAAACCGGGTGTGCGGCGGCGGATCATGACGCTGATGGCGATGGCGCCGGTCGGCGGCGCTCTGTTCGATGCCTGCGAGAACGCGTTGCAGATGTACATGCTCGTCCGCGGTCCGAGCGACATGCTCGCCTTCCTGGCCAAGGAGGCGACCGCCGCGAAGTTCGCGGGCGTCACGGTGGGGCTGGTGCTGTCCCTGATGGCGGCGATGGCGCTGCTGAGCGAGCGCAGGAAGTTCAGGAAGACCGGCGGCGTCTAAAGCCTGAACGACAGACTGACGGCGCCGAATTCGTCGGCCGACATCTGCGACGCGTATTCGCGCGAGCGGAAGACATGCGTGAAGGCGAGGCGCATGCGCGCGAAGGTCAGCGCTGCGCCCAGCTCCAGATCGCCGACCAGGTTCTTCTTCACCACCGAACGGCTGTCCTGCCAGGTGTTGCCGTCGAGAAAGATGTTGCGGGCTATGGCACGCCCGTCGACACCGGCGAAGACATAGGCGCTGAAATCGCCTGTGGGCTCGAAGAAATTCGAACCCGGCAGGCCCGGTTCAATCCTGAGCGGCCCGTAGTCATCGGGCAGATTAAAGCCCAGCCGCAGCATCGCGCCGATATTGACGTAGTCGTAGACGTTGCCGACGGCGCCGCCCAAATGCGGTTCCGCGTCGATATAAAGCCCGAACACCGATTGCGGCGGGATCAGCCTGAGGCTGCGCTCGTAGGTCAGCACCACGCTGGGCTCGTCGCGCAATTGCGCGTGCCAGCCTTTGGGCTTGGCGTCGTGGATGATCGAGTGGACCCATTTCTGTGTATCCTCGGCGAGCGAGGCGGGGCCGACTATCCCGAGCTGCAGCTGCAGCTGGTCGAGCCGCGTCTCGTCCTGGTTCTGCTGCATCAGCCCGATCGCGCCATAGAGAAAGCCGGCATAAGGCCGTTCCGTCAGCGGCGGGTTCGCCAAATCGGTGTCCATGGGCGTGTACATGTTCTGGCCGAGCGCATAGCTCGTGCGCACCTCGCCGGTGGGCGCGAAGAAGGGCAGGAACCGCGCCATATCGATGAGCCAATCCGGCGTCCGGTCGGGCTCCGTCGTGTAGGCGACCTGTACGCCGTTCGTGTAATCGCGGTCGGTATTGAAGAATATGTCGTTTTCGAACAGGATCGAGACGGTCGCAGGCTCGCTCTCGGCCCGCGCGGCCAGCAGGATCACCAGCACGAAAATCAGCCCCAAACGACGCGCCATGCCCGCCCCCTGGCATGCAGATTCGCCCCGGTTTCAACCGTGCACCGTGCCCGTCCGGTGACGGCGCGGGCGAAATCAGCCCAAGATAGCCGAGTTCCATCCTTGGCGCTTGACCGGCTTGGTGCCGTCAGTATATTGCGCGGCTCTCCGGCGGCAGCGTCTTTCGGGGAAAACATTTCTATTCAAGGACTTAGATCATGTTCGCGGTGATCCGCACTGGCGGCAAGCAGTACAAGGTGGTGAAGGACGACGTCCTGACCATCGAAAAGGTCGCAGGCGAGGTCGGCGGCGAGCTGAAACTCGGCGAAGTTTTGCTGCTCGGCGGCGACAAGCCCAAGACCGGCGCGCCGCTCGTCGCCGGTGCCAGCGTGACCGCGGAAATCGTCGCGCAGGGCAAGGGCGAGAAGGTCATCGCCTTCAAGAAGAAGCGTCGCAAGAGCACGCACCGAAAGCGCGGCCATCGCCAGCCCTTCACCAAGATCAAGATCACTGGAATCGAAGCGTAAGGAACCTCCCCAATGGCACACAAGAAAGCAGGCGGTTCTTCGCGCAACGGCCGCGACTCGGCGGGCCAGAGGCTCGGCGTGAAACTGTTTGGCGGCCAGGAAATCGTCGCGGGCAACGTGATCGTTCGCCAACGCGGCACCCAATTCCATCCGGGCGAGAACGTCGGCATGGGCAAGGACCATACGCTGTTCGCGCTTACCGACGGTCAAGTCGCGTTCCGAAAGGGCTTCAAGCGCCGCACCTATGTATCCGTGATTGCGGCGACGGCTCCGGCGGCGAAGACCGCGGCAGAATAGGCGGCTGAAGACATAGGCCGCCAAGAATTGGCGGCCCATTATGCGAGGGAGATGGTCCGCCATCTCCCTTTTTTGTTCCCTCGCTGAATGGAGGGAATGTCATGCCCAGACTGGAAACGGAGAGACTGCTCTTGCGCCCGCCGGAATTTCGCGACGTGCCGGCGATCACAGCCTGGATCGGCGACTGGGACGTTGCGAAAAATCTTGCGAGCGTGCCGCATCCCTATCACGAGGACGACGCGCGCGAATTCGTGGCGCTGACGGCCGAGAAGTTCGCCAAAGGCGAAGGCTATTGCTTCGCGGTCACGCGCAAACAGGACGGCGTCTTCATGGGTAATTGCGGACTCCATCTGAGGGACGGGCAGTTCGAGCTCGGTTATTGGCTGGGCAAGCCGTTCTGGCAGCAGGGCTATGCCACCGAGGCGGCCAAGAAGGTGGTGTCCTTCGCCTTTCACGATCTCAAGGCCGTCAGCGTCTGGGCAGGCTGGTATCACGACAATCCGGCCTCCGGCCGCGTCCTGCACAAACTGGGTTGCCGGCATGACGGGGCGGAGCCGCGCTACAGCCTGGCCCGCGGCCACGAGGTCTATTGCCACCGGATGGCGTTGACGCGCGAGGAATTCGGGCGAAAAAAGGCGGCTTAAGGTGGAACTTCGATGAAATTTCTCGATACGGCCAAGGTCTATATCCAATCCGGAGCAGGCGGGAACGGCTGCGTGGCGTTCCGACGCGAGAAGTTCATCGAGTACGGCGGACCCTGGGGCGGCGACGGCGGCAAGGGCGGTGACGTCTGGGCGGAGGCCGTGGACAATCTCAACACGCTCATCGACTACCGCTATCAGCAGCACGTCCGCGCCAGGAACGGCGAGGGCGGCATGGGCAAGGAGATGACGGGCGCGGGCGGCGACGACGCGGTGATGCGCGTACCGCCCGGCACGCAGATCTTCGAGGAGGACGGCGAGACGCTGATCGCCGATCTTACCAACCCCGGCGACCGCGTGAAGCTGTTGCGCGGCGGCAATGGCGGTTTCGACAATGCCCATTTCAAGAGTTCCACCAACCAGGCGCCGCGCCACGCCAATCCCGGGCAGCCCGGCGAAGAAAAGGCGATCGTCCTCAAGCTGAAGCTGATCGCCGACGTCGGACTCATCGGGCTGCCGAACGCGGGCAAGTCGACATTCCTGTCACGCGTCTCGCAAGCCAAGCCCAAGATCGCCGATTATCCCTTCACGACACTCAATCCGCAGCTTGGCGTGGTGCGCATCGACACCACCGATTTCGTGTTGGCGGATCTGCCGGGCCTGATCGAAGGCGCACACGACGGTGTGGGGTTGGGCGACAAGTTCCTCGGTCATGCGGAACGCTGCAACGCGATCCTGCACCTGATCGACGGCACCGAAAGCTAAATCGCGACCGCGTACAAGACGATCCGCGCCGAGCTTACGGCGTACGGGCACGGCCTGGCGGAGAAGCCCGAGATCGTCGCCCTCAACAAATCCGACGCGATCCCGAAGGACGCGTTGGCGAAGAAGCGTGCCGCCCTGAAGAAGTCCTGCGGGCACGACGTATTCGTGATGTCGGGCGTGTCTGGCGAAGGCGTTGACGACATTTTGCGCGCGCTCGCCCGCGAAATCATCGAACGCCGCAGCAAGGAAAAAAAGTTGCGGGCGGCGCCGCGGGATTGGACGCCGTGACCGACCTCCTCGCGTCCGCGCACATTATCGTCGTCAAGGTTGGATCGTCGTTGCTGGTGGATTCGCAGAGCGGCGATTTGCGCCGCGACTGGCTGATCTCGCTGAGCGCCGATATCGCCGCGCTGAAAAGAGAGGGCAAGCATGTGCTGCTGGTGTCCTCCGGCGCCATCGCGCTTGGCCGGCGCGCGCTGAATCTGAAGAACGGCGCGCTGCGGCTGGAAGAGAGCCAGGCGGCGGCGGCGGCCGGGCAGGTGCGTCTGGCCGAAGCCTATGCCGATATTCTGAAGGGCGAGAACATCGTCGCGGCGCAGGTGCTGCTCACCCTTGACGACACGGAAGAACGCGGACGCTATCTCAACGCACGGGCCACACTGAAGACGCTGCTGGAACTCGGTTCCGTGCCGGTGATCAACGAGAACGATACGGTGGCCACTGCCGAGATCCGGTTCGGCGACAACGACCGGCTGGCGGCGCGCGTCGCTTCGATGATGGAGGCTGACTGCCTGGTGCTGCTCTCCGACGTCGATGGCCTTTACAGCGCCGATCCTACGCGCGACGCGAACGCGCGGCACATCCCCGAAGTGGACGCGATCACGCCGGCGATCGAAGCCATGGCCGGCGGTTCGGTCTCTGGCGTCGGGCGCGGCGGCATGGCGTCAAAACTGATCGCGGCGAAGATCGCCACCGGCGCGGGCTGCGAAGTCGTCATCGGTAAAGGCAAGACCGCCAATCCCATCGCGGCGGTGCGGTCAGGCGCGCGCGTCACGCGCTTCAAGGCTAGTACGACGCCTGCCGCCGCGCGCAAGCGCTGGATCGCCGGCGTGCTCAAGCCGCAAGGAACGCTGATCATCGATGCGGGTGCGGTTCACGCGCTGGCCTCGGGCAAGAGCCTGCTGCCGGCGGGCATCCGCCAGGTGGACGGGCGCTTCGAGCGCGGCGACGCTGTGGTGGTGCGCGACGGCGATGGCCGCGAGGTGGCGCGCGGTCTGGCGGCTTACGGCGCGGGAGACGCGGAACGCATCGCCGGCAAGCGCAGTCTCGAAATCGAGGCCATTCTGGGCTATCGTGGCCGCGACGAGATGATCCATCGCGACGCTCTGGCGTTGACGGGACTGGCCGATCGATGAGCCTGCACGAACACGAACCGCTTGCCGCCGAGATGTGCGTGCTCGGCATCGCCGCGCGCGACGCCGCACGCGCCTTGCGTGAGACGACGGCGGACGCCAAGAACGCGGCGCTGCTCTCGGCCGCCGGGGCCATCAGGGCCCATACGGACGATATCCTGGCGGCCAACGCCGAGGACGTGACGCTGGCGAAGATCGAGGGCCTGAGCGGTGCTCTGCTCGACCGTCTGACACTCGACGAAAGCCGCGTCGAGGCAATGGCCAAGGGCATCGAGGACGTGGCCGCGCTGCCCGATCCGGTCGGTCGCGAACTGGCGCGCTGGACGCGTCCCAACGGACTTGAGATCGCGCGGCTGGCGACGCCCATCGGGGTGATCGGCATCATCTACGAAAGTCGTCCGAATGTGACGGCGGATGCGGCGGCGCTCTGCCTCAAGTCTGGCAATGCGGTGATCCTGCGCGGTGGATCGGAGTCGGCGCGGTCGTCGGCCGCCATTCTCGAAGCACTGCGCGAAGGATTGGCCGCGGCGCACCTTCCCGCCGACGCGGTGCAGATGGTGCCGACGACGGATCGTGCGGCGGTCGGCATGATGCTGGCCGGCCTCGACGGCAGTATCGACCTCATCATCCCGCGTGGCGGCAAGGGGCTGGTCGCGCGCGTGCAGGACGAAGCGCGCGTGCCAGTGCTGGCGCATCTTGAAGGTATCTGCCACGTCTATGTCCATGAGCACGCCGATCCGGATAAAGCGCGCGCCGTTGTGCTCAATGCCAAGATGCGCCGCACGGGAATCTGCGGCGCTGCGGAAACGCTGCTGATCGACCGTGCGGTTCTAAAGCCGCTTGGCGTGCAGATACTGGATGACCTGCATGCCGCCGGCTGCGAAATTCGCGGCGATCAGGACGTCTGTGCCGCTTTTCCGGCGGCCGTGCCGGCGACCGAGCAGGACTGGCGCACGGAATATCTCGACGCGATCATTTCGGTGAAAGCCGTAAACGGCCTCGAGGATGCGATCCGTCATATCGAAACCTATGGCTCGCATCACACCGAATCCATCATCACCGAAGACACGGCCGGGGCCGAGCGGTTCCTCTGGGCGATCGATTCCGCCATCGTCATGTGGAACACATCCACGCAATTCGCCGACGGCGGCGAGTTCGGCATGGGCGCGGAAATCGGTATTGGCACGGGCAAGCTGCACGCCCGCGGTCCGGTCGGCGTGGAGCAGTTGACCACGTTCAAATACATCGTGTGCGGCAACGGACAGACTCGTCCATGAACTGGCTCCGGCCGCCGGGACCGGTGGCAAACGGCTTGCGCATCGGCTTGCTTGGCGGATCGTTCAATCCGGCGCACGAAGGCCATCGCTATGTCGCCGAAACCGCATTGCAGCGGCTGGACCTCGCCTATGTCTGGTGGCTGGTCTCGCCGCAGAATCCCCTGAAGTCCGATCCCGCGCCGCTGGAAAGGCGCCTGGCCATGGCGCGCGCCTTGGTTGGCCGCGATCCACGCATGATCGTCACCGATCTCGAACGGACGCTTGGCACCCGTTACACGGTCGACACATTGAAGGCGCTTCATCGCCGCTTTCCGGAGGTCCGTTTCGTTTGGCTGATGGGCAGCGACAATCTGGAACAATTCCACCGCTGGCGGCGCTGGGCCGAGATCGTCGCTCTGCTCCCCGTCGCCGTCATCGAGCGGCCGGGCAGCATCCTGGCGCCGCTGCGCGCCAAGGCGATGCAGCGTTTTGCCGGGTGCCGCGGACAGACACTGCGCCGGGCGCCGTCGCTTGTCGTCCTGGACGGGCGGCGCAACGAGGTCAGCGCGACGGCAATCCGCGCCCTTGGTACGCCCAAACACGGCATGCTAGACTGATGTCTGCAATTGCGAGGGAGCGAGCGGCTGACAGAAGCAGAAATCCGTCCGCCTTTCGCCTATTGACCGCGAACGGAGGACCAATCTGACCCGCAAGACGATGCGCAAGCCGGCCCAAAAGGCCGCCGCCAAGAAGCCCGCCACCAAAAAAGTTGCCAGCAAGAAGGTCATAAAGAAGGCCATTTCGGAAAAGGCTCCGGCGCCTCCGCCGGACGTTCTTGCACGCGTCCTGAAATCGCTGGACGACGACAAGGCTGAAGAGGTCGTGACCATCGACCTCGAAGGACGCTCGTCGCTGTGTGACGTGATCGTGATCGCCAACGGGCGGTCGTCGCGCCATGTGGCGTCCATCGCCGATCATCTGGCGCGGCGACTGAAGGAGGCGGGCTACGGCACGCGTCCGGTCGACGGTCTGGCGCAAGGCGACTGGGTTCTGGTCGATGCCGGCGATGTCATCGTCCATGTCTTTCGTCCCGAGGTGCGGGCCTATTACGATCTCGAAGGCATGTGGTCGGTGGAAGAACCGGCCCGCGCCCGCGCGGTGCGCTAGGCGCATTGCCGGGAAAAGCGTGGTCCAGGGCGTCGTGGTCTGGATGTTTTCCGTCCGGCAACGCGATCGGAAAGGAATCCTCTAATGCGGCTGAACATTCTGGCCGTCGGCTATACCCGCGGCACTGCCGAGGGCGCGCTGGTCGACGATTTCATCCATCGTACCGTGCAGATGGGCCGCAACATGGGATTCCCGTCTGTCGCCGTGGAGGAGGTCGCGATTTCCAAGGCGCGCGACGCGAAGACCCGCATGGCCGAAGAAGCCGAGAAACTCGCCGGGCGCGTGCCGCCGGGCGCTCATATCATCCTGCTCGACGCCAAGGGCAAAGGCATGACCAGCGAGGATTTCACCGAAATGCTGGGCGCGCTGCGCGATGCCGGCACCAAGGATTTGTGCTTCGTCATCGGCGGCCCGGACGGACTGGCGCCGCTGCCAGGCAAACGGCCCGGGCGCAGCCTAGCTTTCGGCCCGCAGACTTGGCCGCATCTCATGGTGCGCGCGATGCTCGCCGAGCAGATCTATCGCGCGCTTACCATCCTCGCCGGGCATCCCTACCATCGGGCGTAAGCCCGCCGCGGACCGGTGAATTTCAGGTTGTCCGTCTCAACGACTCCTTAACCACAATGCGAGATGCTGATGCGTCGCAGTGGGACGAGACACGTCCATGGAGATCAAACGCACAAGCAAGGTTGACTCGGCCGGCGTGCGCCGGGCCGCCAAAGGTGCGACCACGAGCGATGGCTTGTTCTCGGTGTCCACGACCCCCGAACCGCGGGCGCAGGTCGTTGCCGGCCCCGGTCCGATCGCCGCGCTCGATTCCATCCTGACGCTGCAAGGTCTCGACGATTCGACGGACGGCCGTTCGAAGGGCCTCAAGCACGGCGAACAGCTGCTCGACATGCTCGACCAGGTGCGCGACGGGTTGCTGGCGGGCGGCATTCCGCGCGCCACGCTGAACCGGCTGGCCAATGCGGTGACCCGTCGCCACGAAAGTTTCGCCGATCCGAAACTGCAGAGCGTGCTTGACGAGATCGAGCTGCGCGCCCATGTCGAGCTGGCCAAGCTCGAGATGCTGGACCAGCGGGTGGCATAGTCCTTTCTCAGGACCGCAGGCGTTCGCGCCACAAAGGTTTCAGGAACTCCATGGAAGCGAGCACGGACGCGCCCGCAGCAAGCGCCAGGGCGAGATCGTCCAAATGCAGGGGGCCGAAGCGGAACAGGCCCGTCGCGAAGGGCCAAAGCAGCGTCAGGCCCAGCGTCGCGACGACGGCGATCAACACCACGGCAAGCGCCCGATTTGGCCGGCGCAGTGCTGTGACCAGCGATGTGCTGAACGAGCGGTTGACGAAGATCAGGCTGATGATCGCCATGATCAGCGAAAAGAAGGTCAGTGCGCGTACGCTCGCTTCCGGCACTCCCTGGCCGTGTGCGACGACGAAGATGACGGCCACGAGCGCAAATGCCAGGGCTCCCTGCAGGACACTCCACCAGATCAGGGCCGCCGAGAACAGCGGTTCGTCGGGCGGACGTGGCGGCCGGCGCATCACGTCTTCCTCTTCCGTCTCGGCTTCGAAGACGAGCGAGCACACGGGATCGATCACCATCTCCAGGAAGGCGATGTGCATGGGCCAGAAAATGATCGGCAGACCGAACAACAGCGGCAGCAGGGCCAACCCTGCGATCGGGACGTGAACCGCGAAAATGAAGCCCATCGCCTTGCGGAGGTTGTCGTAGATTCGACGGCCAAGCCGTACCGCTTTGACGACGGAGCCAAAATCGTCGTCGAGCAGTACGATTGACGAAGCCTCGCGCGCCACATCGGTTCCGCGTCCGCCCATGGCGATGCCGATATGCGCGGCCTTGAGCGAGGGCGCGTCGTTGACGCCGTCTCCGGTCATGGCGACGATCTCGCCGTTCGCCTTGAGCGCATTGACGATGCGGAGTTTTTGCTCCGGCATGATCCGCGCGAATACGGTTGCGGTGCGTACGCGCCGCGCCAGTTCCGCTTCACTCAGCCGCTCGAGTTCGTCGCCCGTCGCAAGGTCTTGGGCGTCGAGCCCCGCCTGGCGGGCGATAGCCCTGGCGGTCGCCGGATAATCGCCCGTGATCATGACGACCTTGATGCCGGCCGAGCGGCATTCGGCGACGGCTCCGGGCACGCTCGGCCGCAGCGGATCGGCAAGACCGACAAGACCCAGAAACTCGAAGGCAAAATCGCGCTGCGACCCGGGCCATGCCGGCCCCGCGAACGAGGCGCGGGCCACGCCCAGGACGCGCAGGCCCTTGGCGGCCATGGCATCCAGAGGCTGCGCCAGCGCGGCGCGGTCCGCAGCGTCGAGATGGCAGAGACCGGCGATGGCCTCCGGCGCACCCTTGGCTGCGACGACGAATTCCTGCCCGCCGTTGGCGGGCTGCCAGACGCGCGACATGGCGAGGAGGTCTGGGCGAAGTCCATAGCTGTGCACCAGCTTCCATTCTGGACCATGGAGATGTTCCGTCCCGCTCAACTGCACGCGGCCAAGCTCCTGGAACGCCTTTT
This sequence comes from Alphaproteobacteria bacterium, assembly GCA_027456965.1. GTDB lineage: Bacteria > Pseudomonadota > Alphaproteobacteria > Micropepsales > Micropepsaceae > Rhizomicrobium. The sequence continues at coordinate 14,017 of DAIDUA010000224.1, forward strand.
CCATCGGATCGAACGGGTCGCGCGCGCTGGCGAGAATGCCGAATTCGATCAGATCATGGTGGTTCTCCGGTATGTGCGCGTCCGGCGTCCTGCTGGGCAGGAAAATCTCGCCGTTCTTGAGGCGCAACTCCGCGACGGACATCCGGTTCTCGGTCAGCGTGCCGGTCTTGTCTGTACACAGTACCGTTGCGGATCCGAGGGTTTCGATGGCCGCGGCGCGCCGCGTCAGCACACGCGCCCGCGAAATCCGCCATGCACCCATCGCCATGAAGACGGTGAGGACAACCGGGAACTCCTCTGGCAGCATCGACATGCCGAGCGCGATGCCGGCGAGGATTGCGTCGAGCCATCCACCGCGCAAAGTGCCGTACAACAGCACCGCAAGGACGCTCACCGTTCCCCCGACCACGGCAAACACCCGGACCAGTCTTCTGGTCTGCGCCTGCAGGCGCGGCGGCTCCGTCTCCAGCGTGCTGAGCGACTGGCCGATCTTGCCGATTTCGCTCAAGGCGCCAGTCGCGGTCACTTCGCCGATCGCAGTTCCGCGCACGACCATCGAACCGGAGAAGACATAAGGCAGGTCGTCGCCGCCCGGCCGGCGGCTTTTGGCCGGAACGCTGTTGTCGCCCGCAATCTTGCGAACCGGCACGGATTCCCCTGTCAGCAGCGATTCATCGGTCTGCAGGTCGCGGCATTGCACGAGCACGGCGTCGGCGGGAATCCGGTCTCCCTCGGCCAGCACGATGAAATCGCCGCGCACCACCTCCCGGCCGGCAATCCGCCGGCGTGCGCCATCGCGTATGACCAGGGCGCGCGGACTGGTGAGATCGCGCAGGGCTTCCAGGACGTGTTCGGTGCGGCTCTCCTGGACGACGGTGATCACCACGGACATCGTCGCGAAGACCAGCAGGATCAGCGCTTCCTTCAGGTCGCCGAGCAGCAGATAAACCATGCCGCCACCCAGCAACAGCGCCAGCATGGGTTCGCGCAGCACCTCGAGGACGATGCGCAGCGGGGTGCGCCGGTCCGGCCTCGGCAGTTCGTTGAAACCTTCAGCTTTCAGTCTGGCCTGGGCATCCGCCTCACTGAGGCCGCGGATCGATACAACCGATGCAGGGTCGTCAGACATGCCGGCACGGTATCACCGATCGCGATCATTCCCTAGCTGGCGTGCTTTTCGCCGCACGCAGATCGCGGCGTGTTGCTGACAATCAGCCGCACTTGCTGTCGCAACGGCGAAAAGTTGGAGATCAGATCTCCAGCAACATGCGCTGCGGGTCTTCCAGGGTTTCCTTCACGCGCACCAGGAAGGTGACGGCGTCGCGCCCGTCGACCAGGCGGTGATCGTAGCTCAGCGCCAGGTACATCATCGGCTTGATCACGACCTTGTCGCCTTCGGCCACCGGGCGGTTCTGGATTTTGTGCATGCCGAGGATGCCGGACTGCGGCGCGTTGAGGATGGGCGTGGACATCAGCGAACCGAACACGCCGCCATTGGTGATGGAGAAGGTGCCCCCCTGCAGTTCTTCCAGCTTCAATTTGTTGTCGCGGGCGCGTGCTCCGAAATCGCTGATCGTGGATTCGATGCCGGCCAGCGACAGCGCGTCGGCGTCGCGCACCACGGGCACCACCAGCCCGCGCTCGGTCGAGACCGCCACGCCGATGTCGTAGTAGTTCTTGTAGACGATGTCGTCGCCTTCGATCTCGGCGTTGACATTGGGCAGCTCCTTCAGCGCGGCGATGCACGCCTTGACGAAGAAGCCCATGAAGCCGAGCCGCACGCCGTGTTTCTTCTCGAAGCTCTCCTTGTACTGGCTGCGCAGTGCCATCACATGACTCATGTCGACTTCGTTGAAGGTCGTGAGCTGGGCGGCGGTGTTCTGGGACTCCTTGAGGCGCAGCGCGACGGTCTTGCGCAGCCGGCTCATGGTGACGCGTTCTTCGCGCGCCGTATTGGGGCGCGGACCCGAAGGTCCCGCCGCCAGTGCGGCGCGCGGGGCCGCCGGCTGGACGTTGCCCTGCAACGCCGCCAGCATGTCGCCCTTGGTGACGCGGCCGTCCTTGCCGGTGCCGTCGACGTGGGTGGGATCGAGTCCGCTTTCCTCGGCGATGCGCCGCACGGACGGCGCCGCGCCCATCGCCGCATGGGCCGCCGCCGCCAGCTTGGCCGCCGCCGGCGCGGGCGCCGCAACCGGTTTGGGCGCTGCGGCAACCGGCGGCTTGGGCGCGACGGCGTCGGGGTGCTTCGACATCACCGGCGTTGGCTTGCCGGCTTTGCCCTCGGCGATGGCGCCCAGGATGCTGCCGACCCCGAC